>JBPCKZ010000146.1:0-39776 GCA_051003795.1 Bryobacteraceae bacterium
GTCCACACTCGTGTGGACACAGGGTCTTGCCGCTCGAAGCAAGTGGCCACACGAGTGTGGACACGGCAGGCACGAGTGCCCGCGCCACATTCCGGCTCAATATTTCCGATTAGCCCGGCAAACGGTGGCAAGCAGATTACGTTCGGGCATTGCGTTCGCGAATCGTCAAAATATCGTTGATTCGTTCCTGGAGAAATTGCAGGCGGTCAAGCGGCGTAAGCGACATCATCCACCGGATGACCGTCAGGTCCACGCCGTCGTCGCTGTAATCAGGGAGCGGGGCAGGGTAGGTGGCTGGAGACTGCATGAGCCCTGTCGATTACGAGTGCCCTTCTTTCGGACCCGTCGGCTCGACCGACGTTTCTCCTCCGCCCTCTTCCTTCGCCGCCTCGTCCGCGCGGCCAAGCAAGCGCAGGGCAGCCCCGGTCACGCGTTCCGCCGTGAATCCGAAATGTTTCATGTTCTCTTCACCCGGCGCGGAAGCTCCGAACGTATCGATCGCGATCATCGTGCCGTCCGATCCCGCGAAGCGCTCCCAGCCCATCGACGATCCGGCTTCCACGGTCACGCGCTTCCGCAGGCCCGGCGGAATCACGCGGTCGCGATAGGCTTTATCTTGAACGGCGAACAGTTCCCAACTCGGCAGGCTCACCACCCGCGCGCCCACGCCCAATTGCTTCAATCGCTCGCGCGCCTTCACGCATAGCGATACTTCGGAGCCGGTCCCTATCAGCAGCACTTCCGGTTTGCCGCCTTCCGCGTCGGCCAAAATGTAGCCGCCGCGTTCCACGCCGGCATCTACCGCGCCCGAGCGATCCAGAATCGGCACGTTCTGCCGCGTGAACGCCAGCAACGTCGGCGTCTGCCGCTGCACGGCCACGGCCCAAGCTTCCGCCGACTCATTGGCATCCGCCGGCCGGATCACGGTCAGCCCCGGAATCGCGCGAAGTCCCGCGAGCTGCTCGACGGGCTCGTGCGTGGGGCCGTCCTCTCCCAGCGCAATACTATCGTGCGTGAACACGTAAATCGCGTGCAGCTTCGAAAGCGCGCCCAGCCGGATTGCAGGCTTCATGTAATCCGAAAACACCAGGAACGTCGCGCTGAACGGAATCACGCCGCCGTGCGCCGCCATGCCGTTCACCGCCGCGCCCATTGCATGTTCTCGAATGCCGAACGCCGTGTTACGACCGGCGTAACCCCAGGGACCGCCGACCGCGCCCGCCGTTCCCGGCCCTTCCTCTTCCGCCGGTTGGAAATCGCCCATGTCCTTCAACGCGGTGTTGGTCGAAGGATTGAGATCCGCCGATCCGCCGACGATATTCGGAATGCGCTTGGCGAGCGCGTTGAGCGCTTGGCCCGAAGCGACGCGCGTGGCAATCGGCTTGTCCTCCGGCTTCCACTGGGGGAGGTCCGCATTCCAATCGTCCGGCAGCTTGCCGCTCTGAATACGATTCCATTCCGCGGCCTCTTGCGGAAACGCGGCGGCGTATCGATCGAGCTTCGCCTGCCATTCCTTCTGAATCTTTTCGCCTTTCGGAATGGCCTCGCGGAAATGCGCCACCGATTGTTCCGGTAGAAAGAAGTAGTCCGTTGTGGGCCAGCCCAGAGCTTTCTTGGTCGCGATCACTTCGTCTTCCCCGAGCGGCGAGCCGTGCGAGTGAAATGTATCCTGCTTCTTGGGGCTGCCGTACCCGATGTGGGTGCGCACCAATAGCAACGACGGCCGGTGCGTCTCCGCGCGCGCTTCTTCGATCGCGCTCTGAACGTCTTCGATGCTGTTGCCGTCCGGTACTTCGCGCGTGTGCCAGCCGTAAGCGTCGAAGCGCTTTTTCACATCCTCGGTGAAGGTCAGGTTCGCCGCGCCCGCGAGGGTGATGTGATTCTGATCATAAAGGTAGATCAGCTTGCCGAGTTTCAAATGGCCGGCGAACGATGCCGCTTCGCACGCCACGCCTTCCATCAAATCGCCGTCGGAAACGATGCCGTAGGTGTAGTGATCGACGATGGCGTGCCCAGGACGGTTGTAGCGGGCCGCAAGCCACCGCTCGGCCATCGCCATTCCCACTCCGTTGCCGAATCCCTGGCCCAGCGGGCCGGTCGAAACTTCCACGCCAGGCGTGTCGCCGCGCTCGGGATGCCCCGGCGTATGGCTGCCCAACTGGCGAAAGCGCTTGATCTCGTCGAGCGGCAAATCGAAACCGGTCAGATGCAGCAGGCTATACAGCAGCATCGACCCATGCCCCGCCGAGAGGACGAAACGGTCGCGATCCGGCCATAGCGGATCGTGCGGATTGAAGCGCAGAAAACGCGTCCACAGGGTGTAGGCCATGGCGGCCGCGCCCATCGGCATTCCAGGATGCCCGGAATTAGCGTGCTGGACGGCATCCATCGAAAGCACTCGCAAGGTGTTGATGCAGAGAGCGTCTAAATCGGGCGTCGTTTCAGGCATGAATTTCAGACTATCATCCCAATAAATCGAGCGCCGCCTGAATTTCGCTCCTGGTGTGCAGATCGCCCGTCTCGGTCGTCACCGCGATCCCGCGCTCGTACATGCCGCGCGCCTCATCCAACCGGTCCAGTTTCTCAAGCGCTTGCCCGCCGTGAAAATAAGCGGCGGCGTATTTTGGATTGTCCGCCAGCAATTTCCCGTACTCCTCCACGGCTGTCCCGAGGTCGCCGGTGTTGGCGTACTCCATCGCGAGGCCGTATCGCGAGAAACTATCTTTCGGATTCTGCGCCGCCAAATTCTTCAGGATTTCCAAACGCTCGTTTGCCATGCTTGTGCTACTATACCCCCCAATGGCGTGCCCCTACTTCTATCCGCTCGAAGCGATGGATGAGAAGCGCTGGCCGGCTCCGCCGCGCTTGCCATTGGGGGATCCGTACGCTGGTCTCTGCAAAGCCCGCGCCCAACCGCATGTGCCGAGTGAATCCGCCCTGCGCGATCTCTGCAATCAGGGTTATGCGCGAGGGTCTTGCGGCGAGTTCCCGCGGGAAAACGATCCGGACGCGATTCGCTTCGGCATCGCGCGCGACAGTGGCGGGATTGTGCGGATTGTATTCGTTGTCGAAAGCAATCATTTGCCTCACGAACACGGGGCGGTCGAATATTCGCGCGAATCGGGGCAGTTTGTGCAGGCCCCCGCGGAGGAGATTCCGCGGAAGCAGGCGCAAGCCTATCTGGAAAGTTACCTCCGCCGAAAGCCTTCGTAATGCAAGCCAAGCCGGTTCGCGAATCGCTCTCGGAGTACTCCGAACTCGCACTCCCCAATGACGCCAACGGGCTCGGCAACCTGCTCGGCGGTAAAGTCATGCACTTGGTCGATCTGGCCGGCGCCATGGCGGCGATGCGGCACTCGCGCCACGTGGTGGTAACCGCATCCGTCGATCAAATGAACTTTCTCCGTCCGGTTCGGATCGGACAGTGGGTGCGCCTGCTCTCCGCGGTCAATCGCGTCTTCCGCACTTCGATGGAAGTCGGCGTGAAGGTCTTCGTCGAAGATTTGATCCGCAGCGAAGTGCAGCACACCTCGTCCGCTTACCTGACGTTCGTGGCAATCGACCGGGATGGCAATCGCGTCGAAATCCCCCAGGTCTATCCCGAAACGGAAGACGAAAAGCGGCGCTTCGCCAAAGCCGGAGAGCGCCGCGAATACAGGCTATCGCAGCGGAAAAGTTAGGCCTGCTCGTCCTTGTACATGTACTTGATGTTGGGCTTGTAGAGCAGTAGATTCGGCCCTTCGGTGCGGTTCACCTTGAGGCAGGTCTTGTCATACCACTCGATGCACCCGTGCAGCGTTTCCCCGTCCTTCAACACGAAAACCATCGGCGTCTTGCCCTGCATCTGCTTGACGTAGTAAAAATTCTCCGCGTTGGTCTGGTCCGGCGGAACCGGTTTCTTCTGCGCCTTGCGAGGCGGAGCCATTTGCTCCTTGATCTCGTTAAATGACGGACGAATAAGCTTGCGGTTTGCGGACTCCACGGTTTCCTTCCAGAAATAAAATGAACGCGACGTTCCGGTTCAGGCGCCGGGCGGTTCGTTGGGAAATCGTTCTCTGGTAAATATTGATAACATACCGTGACGACGCCCGCAACCCGAAAGTGGCCCTAAAAACTGGATACGGCAACAGGGGCCGAATTGCTGGTGGCACCGGCAATCGTCAAATTCACCGCCTGATCGCCGGTGTTCAGAGAAGGCACCACGATGTTCGCCTGCGCCAGTCCGATAAAGCCGGGCGTCAAGCCCAGATAATTGAGATTCGCGTTCGCCCCGCCGATGGTCGCCGATAGGGACGACGTCGCGTTCGAGATCCCCGGCGCAACGGCTCCCGTCGGCACGGAATTGTTGAGCGGTCCCGTACCCGTGAAGTACACCACGATCACGCTTCCTACCTTGGCCGGATTGCTCGGCGTGTTGAGGGTGCCGTCCTGATTCTGAGCGACCGCCCGCCCGCTCGCGGTGAAAATCCCGGGCGCGGCCAATTGAACGGAGAAGGAAATAGAAGCGGAAGAGCCGCCCGGACCGTTCACCACCAAACTCGCGGTGCCGGGCTGGATTTCGTACGGCAACTGCGCATTGATCTGATTGGTGCCGACGTACACCAGCGGCACCGCGGTGCCGTTGACCATCACCGAAATTCCGCCGAGCGAAGCCGGCAACGGCGTACTAGTCGCGCCAGCCGCCGTGACGGCGAAATTGCTGCCGAAAATCGAAAATAGCGATCCGGGCGAAACCTGATTTGCGAGGAAACTCGCGCCGTTCGTAACGCCGTTGGCGTTAATGGTGGGCGGCGTCGTCGGGAACGAAATCTTAGCCACGAACGCGTCCGTACTCCCGCCGCCATAACGTGCTTGCACGCTCTGGCCCGTCGCGGGAAAATTATTTGAAGCCGTGATGCCGGTTACGTAAATGTTCCCCGTCCCGTCCACCGCCACGGCTCTCCCCGTCTCGTCGTTGCCGCCCCCTAGAATCGTCGAATAGAGCAGGGTGCGGCCTTGTTGATCCAACTTCACCACCACTGCGTCGGACGCCCCCGCCCGGGTCTTCTGTTGCGCGTCCGCCGTAACCGGGAACTGATCCGAATTGGTACTGCCGGTAATATAAGCCTGCCCCGAACCATCGACCGCAATGCCGTTCGCGAAATCGTCCCCATGCGAGCCGACGTAAGTCGAATACGCCAGGCTGCGGCCATCCGGCCCGAGTTTGGTGACGAAGATGTCGGCCGCGCCGCCCTGATAGCTGGTTTGATAGGAGCCTTGGACCATAGGGAAGTCGCTCGATGCGGTGTTCCCCGTTATATAGATGTTGCCGCCGGAATCGAGCGCGATGGCTTCCGCGATATCGTTATCGCCGCCGCCCAGATAGGTGGAAAACAGCAGCGTGGAGCCCGAAGGATCCATCTTCGTGACAAACGCATCCGTGTTCCCCGCGCGGGAAATTTGCCCCGCGTTGGAGAGCGGGAAATTGTTGGAATCGGTCGAGCCCGCCAGGAAAATGTTTCCGGCGGAATCGGCCGCGATCCCGTAGCCGCGGTCGTCCGCCCCGCCCCCGAAATACGTGCCGAATTGCGCGTTGCCCTGCGGATCGAATTTGGCCACGAACGCGTCGAACCCCCCGGCATTGCTGTGCTGGAACGCAGTATTGCTGGTTTGCAGATCGGTCGATGAGGTGGCGCCGGTTATGTACGCGTTGCCTTGCGGATCGAGCGCCAGCGCCAACGCCCGGTCGTCCCCGCTGCCCCCGAAGTAAGTCGAGAACACCATTTGATTCGTGTTCGGGTTCACGCGCAACAGGAACGCATCGCTCCCTCCCGCATTCCGCGTTTGAAACGCGCCTGCCGAGTTCGGGAAATCCGAAGAAGCGGTCCGTCCCGCGAGGAATATGTTTCCGCTGGTATCGACCGCGATGGCGTTCGCGAAATCGTCGCCGCTTCCGCCGAAACTCATTTGATAAAGGAACGCCGTGCCGGTTGGGTTGATTTTGCGCACGAAGGCGTCGTAATCTCCCCGGTTAGTTGAATTCGTGCTGCCGGCCACATAAGAGTTGCCCGCCGAATCGACCACGATGGCGTGACCTTCGTCCGTGCCAGATCCCCCCAGGTAACTGGCATAGGACAGCACCGGATCGATAATCAGGGGCGCCGATTTCTCATATGGCCCCAACGCAAAGGAAACGTCGCGACGATTCACGACGAAGCGCCCCGCGACCTCCCTGCGTTCACCCGCGATTTGCTGATAGACGATCGGCTTCCGCTGCGTGACGCTGCCCGCTTCCGTCGAAAGAATCAGGTTGCCTTCGAGATCCCGGCGGATCGTTTGCACGCCATCGAACCGCAGATGAATACGGCCCGGATTCGCGCCCGGCGCGACGACGAAATCGTATTCGAGGCGCGTCTGATTGCCGTAATAGACTAAATCGATTCCGGGATAGACGCCCTTGGCTCGAACGCGGGAGTAAGTCGGGATACTGGTGAGCCAGCGCGCGGGATCGCTGCCGCGAAAGTAATCCACGCGGCCGGGTAGCGGATCCGCGGCTTCCAAAGCCGGAGAAGCGTTCGCGCCGGCCAGCCGCATCGCAATATCCGACTTCCTTCCCGCATTAAACAAGCCGATTCGCGCCGATTGCGGCCCGATCTGGAGCGAGTAGCCGGGACCGTGCGCAAGATAACGCGCGCTTGATTGGCTTTGGCCGATATTCCGTTCGAAGCTGATCGGGAGATGGCCATAGGGAGCGGCCGCAAAACACGGCAAGAGCAAAAGAGAGGAAGAGATAAGCGGGAGGCCCAATTTCATAAGCACTATTCTTGCAAAGCGGCGTTAAGGCCGCACGCACATGGCAAGCGAGTCAGTGCGGTTTCGCCCTAATGCAACAATGCGGCCTATACTCAATCGAGGAGATCCACGTATGCCGCGAGCATGCTTATTGTGCGTAATGTTTGTAGCGGGTGTCGCTGCCCAGCAAGGCCCTTACAAGGTAATTAAGACGGTGAAGGTTGGCGGTGAAGGCGGGTTCGACTACGTTTATGCCGACGAAGTTGGACGCCGTTTGTACATCCCGCGAACCGGCGCCACTCCGCGAATCACGGTTTTTGACCTGGACACGCTGGAGCCGGCAGGCGAAATCCGCGATGCCAACGCGCGCGGAGCCGCTGTCGACCCGAAGTCGAATCACGGATTCGGCAGCAGCAAGCCCGTGGTGATGTGGGACGCCAAAACCCTTGCGACCGTGAAGACCATCGATGTAGAGGGCAGGCCGGACGGGATTCTGTTCGATCCATTCAACGAGCGCATTTACATCTTTAGCCACAGCGCTCCCAACGCGACGGTGATAAATGCGAAGGATGGTTCCCTGGCGGGAACGATTGACTTGGGCGGAGCGCCGGAACAGGCCGTCAGCGATGGCAAGGGGCGCTTATTTGTCGATATCGAAGATAAAGACAATATCGCGGTGGTGGACGCCAAGACAATGGCGGTAACCGCGCATTACGATCTCGCTGGAAAGGGCGGCGAATGCGCCGGGCTGGCGCTCGATGTCAAAAACCACATCCTCTTCGCGACCTGCCGCAAACCGCAAGCCATGGTGATTCTCAATGCGGAGGATGGCAAAGTCATCACCAGCCTGCCGATCGGCAGCGGCTCCGATGGAGCCGGTTTTAATCCAAACACGATGGAAGCCTTCAGCTCGCAGGGCGATGGCACGCTGACCGTCGTGAAAGAGAACAGCCCGTCCAGCTTTGAGGTGGAACAGAACGTGAAGACAATTCCGTCCGCGAAGACCATGACCTTGGATGGAAAGACAAACCGGATATTGCTTATCGGAGCCGAATACGGCGCGCCCGCGACACCGCCGGCCGCGGGGGCGCGCAAAGGCCGCGGCCCGATGGCGCCGGATTCCTTTTCCATTCTGGTAGTCGGCAAATAACTAACTGAAATCCTGGCGCGAATCCGTGCCGCGTTTCACGGATGTTTTCGAACGTCTCGGCTACAGTGAAGAGATGAGACTTGATCGCGTATCCGCACTCGCCGCCGGAATCGGTGTCATAGCAGGTCTTCGCACGATGACGGCGCCTGCCGCCGTCAGTTGGGCCGCCGGAGGCAGTTCGCTCGCGCTGCACGACGCGCCGTTGAAGTTTTTGCGATCGAAGGTGTCCCGAAACGTCGCTCTCGGCCTGGCCGCTGTCGAATTGATTGCCGACAAGCTTCCTTCGACGCCCAACCGCACCAACGCGGGGCCGCTCGCCGCCCGCGTTGTTTCAGGGGCTCTGTGCGGCGCGGCGGTGTATTCCTCGAATAAGCGGCCCATCGCAACGGGAGCGCTAGTCGGAGGCTTGGGCGCGATCGCCGGATCCTTCGCCGGTTACGAACTGCGGCGGCGCCTGGGCGACCGGCTGAACGTACCCGACGCCACAATTGCCGTTGTGGAAGATGCGCTGGCGATGACCGGCGGGTTTTCGATCGCGAAACACGCGTAAACCAAAGGGAGCGCGGGATGCTAGGATTGATTCAAACGGTGAGCCGGTGTGCCGGATCGACCGGACCCAAGGAGCAAATCATGGATAGAGACGACGTCAAGAACAAAATCGACGATGCGGCCGACAAGGCCAAGAACGCTACGGACAAGGCAGCCGACAAGACGAAGGACGCGGCCAAGAAAGTCGGAAATGAAGTTAAGGACGCCGGCGATAAGATTAAACACTCGACCGACTAGACTAGCGCTTCGTCAGAACAACTTGATGCGGCGTTTGGCTTCCGGCTCCCCCTCTTGCGGGGCCGGAACGAGAACCCGCCCCAACGCCTCCAGGGCTATGGGCGCCATCACTCGATACCCTTTCCCATTCGGATGCAGTCCGTCGTCCGATAAGTCGGCTTTTAGAAACCCCGAGCCGTCCACCATCGCCGAATAATAATCCACGTAAATCGATGAATGGTGCTCGCAATAATCGCGCAGCCAGCGGTTGACTTCGGCGATCGCCGCAGGAGGATGCGTTTTCGTCATTTCATAGCGCGGATTTGCTTCTTTGTGATAGTCCGAGACGGGCAGCATCGAGGCGACCAACGGCTTGATCGAATAAGCCCGGGCCATCACGATCGTCATGGTGAGATTATTCTCGATGGTTTTTGCCGGAATGCCGAGGCCAATGTCGTTGATTCCGCCTAGTATCAGGACTGCCTTGGGATGCAAATCAACCACATCGGCCTCCATGCGGCCCAGCATCTGGCCGGTAATCTGGCCGCTGATGCCGCGATTCACAAAATCCCGTCCCGTAAAGTATTCGTTCAGGCGCCAACCGTCGGTAATTGAATCGCCCATAAACACGACGCGCGGCTTGGCGCCGGGCGGTCCAAGCTTCTCATCCGCTTCCGCGTAGCGGTGTAAGTCGTCGCGATCCGCGTTGCGTAACTGGCCTTCTTTCCGATTGAGCAAAGCTTGAAGATGGGTATCGAGCCGATCCACCGCATCGCGCAATTCGGAGAACTGTTGCCGCGCCGTGTTGGAAAACGGAAACGGCTTTACAACCGCATCCGACAATGCCAGGTAGCCGCGCGTTTCGCGCACGAAATCGTAGGTGAACGCCGCGTTTTGCGGGTTCGCCTGCATCGCCACTGCCGACCTTTGGGCATTGTTCGAAACGATTGCGCTGCTCTGCGTCAAACCGGGCACGGAGACGGCGGTCGATTCCATGAGCTGCACGATGCGTTGCGAGAGTTGTTGGACCTCCGCCGGGTTCAAAAGGGCGGCTGGCTGCGCGGGCACGGCCGGCTGTTGGCACCAACCGGCCAACTGCGCAAGAGCAAAGATCGGGCCAAGCAAGGCGGCAATGCGTTTCATGATTTGTCTTCTTTCTGGAGTCGAAGCGTAATGGTGCCGATGGTAAATTGCAAACGGATTTGAAACTGGACGGGCAGGCGCCGGCTGTCGTCCGTGAGCCAGACGTGCAGATGGCCGGGGCGGCGGTACAGCACGTTATTGAACACGAAAATTTCGTAAAGAACCGTTTTCTGGAGACCCTGAGCCGTCTTCAGTTCTTCGCGCCGTTGGGATTCCACTTTTACAAGAACGTTCTTCTTGCCATCGCTAACGGCGAGTTGGGTCGAGTGGCCGGGCTCGATGCTCAAAGTGCGGAGCAGATACAACCCGCCGATAACGTCGTGCACGCACGGGGGAATATCGATTTCCCGCGCGGCAACGGTTGAGTTGTTGGCGAGATCCTTCTCGAGGTAGCTGGCTTTCTTCAGGGTCGCATCGTACGTGACCTTGGTCTCGCGATTCCGGCTGGCCTCGTGCGCCGTCATAAACGTGCTTTCCGCGCAGAAGTTGGGGTCGAGAGCCGCGGTGTAGTCGTCATTCACGTGGAACATTCGGGAAACAAGGCCGATCGACTCCAGGTGGAGTTTAGCCTCCCATCCGGAATCCGATCCGCCGGCCGCGGGATATCGCGAGAGCCGGGCTTTGCCCGCGGTTATCAGCCGCCATTCGACTTCGTAATCCAGCGTTTCCCGAAGCGGCGTTCCCGCACGCGGCGCCTGGGCCACCAGCGGCAATATTGCCGCCAGCGACAGTTGAGCGCCCACGGCTCGGAGCGAACCTAGCATCAAATGGCAGTGTCGCATATATGTATGCGCCGCCCATGCGTTTGCTTGCATCCTTCTAACATGCAGATGCAGGAACGAATCCGCGAGCTGAACGCCGCGCCCATGCGGGATGGAGCCGATTACGTCCTCTACTGGTCGCAGATGAATCGCCGGGTCGATTGCAACCACGCTCTGGTTCACG
Source organism: Bryobacteraceae bacterium (assembly GCA_051003795.1). Lineage (GTDB taxonomy): Bacteria > Acidobacteriota > Terriglobia > Bryobacterales > Bryobacteraceae > JALYXS01. Next base: position 10,775 of record JBPCKZ010000146.1, read on the forward strand.
CCGCCCGGCTCGCCAACGCGCGAAATGTCCCGCTCCTTTACTACGAGGGGCTGACTTGCTCCTATCGGGAGGCTAACGATCGCCTTCACACGTTCATCCTGCAAGGCGTTGAGGAAACCGGGCGGCGGCTGAAACAGCTTGGAATCGGATACGTGTTCCATCTTCGCCGGCGGCGAGCCGATGCGAATGATGCGCTGTACCGATTGGCCGAGCGCGCCGCGGCTGTAGTTACCGACGATTACCCCACGTTCATCGCCGCCGCGCATAACCGAAGCGTGCCGCATAAAATCGGTGTCGCTTACGCGGCGGTGGATTCAAGCTGTATCGTTCCGATGAGCAAATTCGAGAAGCGGGAGTACGCCGCTTACACCATTCGCCCGAAAATACGCCGGTGGCTTCCGGAATATCTCAAGGCGGTGGAGCCGGTCGAGGTGAAGCAAAGGTGGCGCGGAGAAATTGCGCCTTTCCACACGAGGGTGACAAGCAGGAATATTCCGGAATTGGTCGCATCCTGCGAGATCGATCATGCCGTTCCGCCATCGCTTTCTTACGACGGGGGGAGCGTCGCGGCGGAGAAACACTTGGATCGTTTTTTGCGGGAGTCGTTGCGGCGGTACGCGCGCGAGCGCAATGAGCCGGGCAGCCATGCCACGTCGAACCTCAGCCCGTATTTGCACTTTGGCCGGATATCTTCGTTGGAAGTCGCTCTGCGGACGCGGGAGTACGCACGCGAGCACCGCCTGATCGCCGAAGAGTTCCTGGAAGAATTGATCGTGCGCCGCGAATTGGCGTTCAACTTCTCGCGATTCGCCCCCAACGTGGAATCGCTCGAGGTACTGCCGGACTGGTGCAAGCGGACCATGGAGAAGCACGCTCTGGATCCGCGCGATCCATCGTATACGCCAGAACAGCTCGAACGCGCTGAAACCTACGACCCGCTCTGGAACGCCACGCAGAAGGAGCTTCTGCTGCGCGGCAAAATTCACGGCTACTACCGGATGTATTGGGGCAAGAAGATCATCGAATGGTCGCCCACCTACGAAGAGGCGCTTGCGACCATGATCCGCCTGCACGACCGGTATGCGCTCGACGGGCGCGATCCGAACACCTACACGAATATCCTGTGGTGCTTCGGGCTCCACGACCGCCCTTGGGGAGAACGTCCCATTTTCGGCAGCTTGCGTTACATGTCTTTCGAGGGGATGAAACGCAAAACGGATATTGGTGCTTACATGGAGGAGATCGCGGAGATCGAAAAGACAGGGAAGGATCGATATCGAATATGAAGTGCATTATTTCGGGCGGCGGCGGTTTTATCGGCAGCCGCCTGGTGGATTCGCTGTTGAAGGACGGCCATTATGTTTCGGTCTGGAGCCGCAAGCCGGGCATCGAGCGGCGCAATGCGGTGGGTTCGTTTTGTTGGGACCCGATCTCGGGCGAGCCTGCGTCCGAAAGCCTCGAAGACTTCGACGTGGTGGTGCATTTGGCGGGAGAGCCGGTGGCCCAGCGCTGGACAGCGGACGTGAAACGCCGCATCCGCGACAGCCGGGTGCATGGCACGCGCCATCTGGTGCACGCCATTTCGACCGTGAAACGCAGGCCGAGCCTGCTGATCTGCGCTTCGGCGATTGGGTATTACGGAGATCGCGGGGATGAGGTACTGACGGAATCGTCGAAGCCGGGGAAGGGGTTTCTGCCGGAGGTGTGCATCGAGTGGGAGAAACAGGCGGACTTGGCGGAATCGCTCGGCCTTCGCGTGGTGAAGGTGCGAACCGGAATAGTGCTAGGCAGGGGCGGCGGGGCTCTCGCCAAGATGGTTCCCGCCTTTGATAAGTATGCAGGCGGAACGCTCGGGTCCGGCAAGCAGTGGATGAGCTGGATTCACCTGGACGATCTGGTTGCGTTGATGAGGTTCGCGATGGATCGGCCTGTCTCGGGAGTGTGGAACGGGACGGCGCCGAATCCGGTAACCAACGTGAAGTTCACGGAAGCGTTAGCGGCGGCTCTCAAGAAACCCGCGTTCTTGAAAGTGCCCGCATTTGCGCTGAAAGCTCTGTACGGCGAAATGGCAAGCGTGATGCTGGCGAGCGAGCGCGTTCTGCCGAAAGCGGCGGAAGCCGGCGGGTTCCACTTTCAGTACCCGGAATTGGGAACGGCGTTGAAAGAAATTTGTTGAGCGTCATCCCACGGCTAGAATCGAATTTGCACCCCATCCACGTCATCGGCGGAGGTCTTGCCGGGTCGGAAGCGGCTTACCAAATTGCAAATTCCGGCCTCCACGTCATTCTCCACGAAATGCGGCCGATCCGCACGACCGACGCGCATCTTACGGACCGCTTCGCCGAACTGGTCTGCAGCAACTCTCTCAAATCCGACCAACGCCCTTCCGCGTCGTGGCTCCTGAAAGAGGAATTGCGGCGCATCGGATGCCTCTCGATGCGCGCCGCGGACACGGCTCGCGTGCCCGGCGGCCAGGCGCTCACGGTCGACCGGGCCGTCTTCGCTGAAGAAGTGACGCGAGCGATTGCGTCGCATCCGCTGATTGAGATTCGCCGCGAAGAGGTTGTTTCAATCGATGAAAACGCGATCTCGATTATCGCCACCGGTCCATTAACCAGCGATGCGCTGGCCCGCGAAATCGGCCGCATCACCGGCGCCAACCGGCTCTTCTTCTACGACAGTATCAGCCCGATCGTCGACGCGCACACGGTGGATATGAGGATTGCATTCCGTGCCTCGCGATACGGCAAGTCGCTCGACGGCACCGAGGATTATCTGAACTGCCCCTTTAACAAGACGGAGTACGATCGCTTCGTGGATGCCGTTCTCGGCGCGGAGGCAGTGGCCTCGCACATCGCCGGCGACGCGCCGTTTTTCGAGGCATGTCTTCCCATTGAAGAGATCGCCCGGCGCGGCCGCGATACTCTGCGTTTTGGACCGATGAAGCCGATTGGATTGACGGACCCGCGCACCGGAAGGCGCCCTTGGGCCGTCGTGCAATTGCGGCAGGAGAACCTGCGCGCCGATAGCTTCAACCTCGTCGGATTCCAAAACCATCTGAAGTTCGGCGAGCAGAAGCGCATCTTACGCCTGATACCGGGTTTGGAGAACGCCGAATTTTTGCGCTTCGGACAGATCCACCGCAACACATATATCAATGCGCCGGCGCTGCTCGCGCCGACTCTGCAACTTCGCGCGCGCCCTAAAATTCTATTCGCCGGTCAAATCTCGGGAGTGGAAGGCTACGTCGAATCCATCGCCACGGGCCTGATCGCCGGCAAGCATGCCGTCGCGCTCGCAACCGGCCGGCCGCCGCGCGTGTTCCCGCGTGAGAGCGCGCTAGGATCGTTGTGCCACTACATATCCGGGGCCGACCCGCGCCACTACCAGCCCGCTAACATTGCATTCGATCTCCTGCCGCCGGTTCCCGGCTTCGTTCACGACAAAACAGCGCGTCACGCCGAGATCTGCCGCCGGGCGCTCGATAGCATTACAGCGTGCGAGCATGTCTGAAATCGAAACCGGCCTTGCTCAATTTTTGGAGGAGATGCGGGGGCGCAACGTTTCGCCGCACACGCTGCTCGCTTACGAATCCGATCTGCGCGATTTCATCGCCTATTTCTCGCCGCCCGGCGACCCGCCACCCCCGATCGGCGATTTCGATCTGCTGAAATTGCGCGAGTGGATGGCGCATCTGCACGACCGGCAACTCGCCGCCGTCTCGATCCAGCGCAAGGCCGCCGCCCTTCGCACGTTCTTCAAATTCCTGGTGCGCGAAGGTCATGCCAAGACAAACGTCGCCCGCCTGCTGCGGCTGCCGAAAGCGGGACGCAAGCTACCCGCCGTGATGACCGCCGAACAGGCCGCCGCGCTGCTCGATGGCGCGGTCGCGGAGACTCTGGATCGTCCGCATCCGAAGCGGGATGTGGCGATTTTAGAGCTGCTCTACGGATGCGGACTGCGCGTGAGTGAATTGGTCGGCCTGAATGTGGAAGATATCGATCGGGAGGCGCGCTGGCTGCGCGTGCGAGGAAAAGGCCGCAAAGAAAGGCAGGTTCCGTTCACCGGGAAGGCGGCCGCCGCGCTCGATCGCTATTTCGGCAACCGCTTGGGCCCTCGCCCCGCTGTTTTCCTGAACCATCGCGGCGGCCGGTTGAGCGTTCGCGGGGTGAGTGGGCTTGTCAAGTTTTATGCGACTTACCTGGCCGGCGATTCCTCAATTCATCCACACAGCTTCCGCCATGCATTCGCGACGCACCTGTTGAGCGATGGCGCCGACCTGCGCGCGATTCAAGAGTTGCTGGGACACGCGTCGCTCTCGACTACCCAGAAATACACGCAACTTGCGCTGACCGATCTGATGGCGGTTTACGATCGCGCCCATCCCAAGGCGTGAAATGAAGCGCAGTTTCAAACGCGATACGCTAATCGACTTCTTCTTCGATTTCGCCGAATCTCGAAAACAATTCCTGGTGCACGACGATGGTTATCGCGCTCGAAAATACACCTACCGTGAAGTCGCGCAAGCGGCCCTTCAATTCGCGCGCCGGCTGAGGGCAGCGGGTATCGCCCCAAACGAAAAGGTGCTCATCTGGAGCGAAAACCGGCCCGAATGGATCGTCGCGCTGTGGGGATGCCTGCTCGCCGGGATCGTCCTGGTGCCGGTCGACTTTCGGGCGTCGCCGGATTTCCTGCTCCGCGTGCTGAAAATAGTGAATGGCAAAGTGATTCTCGCCGGCGATGAAGTCGAGCCGCCGCCGGCCGCGAACATCTGGAAACTTGCCGGGCTCGAATGGCCGCGCGATGCCGGCGCGATCGCCCCCGTTTCGATCGCCCCCGCTTCGATCGCAAAAGACACGCTCGCCGAAATTGTCTTCACGTCCGGTGCAACAGCCGATCCGAAGGGCGTCACCATCACGCATCGCAACGTGCTCGCCAACATCGTGCCGGTGGAAAGGGAAATCCGAAAATACCGCAAGTACGGGCGGCCCTTTGCACCGATCCGCTTTCTGAATCTGCTGCCGCTGAGCCATATGTTCGGCCAGGCGATGGCCGCTTTCATTCCCCCGATGCTGCCGGGCGTCGTCGTTTTCATGCACGGTTACAACCCGCGCGATATCGTGCGCCAAATTCAATCGCGGCGCATTTCGGTGCTGGTCTCGGTGCCGAAAATTCTCGACGTCCTGCGCGAATACATTCTCCAGGTCGCGCCGGAATCGGGCGAACCTCCGCCGGCGAAAATGCATTGGATGCGCCGCTGGTGGCATTACCGCCGAATCCATCGCATGTTCGGGTGGAAATTTTGGAGCTTCGTGGTTGGCGCGGCGCCGCTCGATCCGAAGCTCGAGGCGTTCTGGTCGCAACTCGGTTTCGTCGTGATCCAGGGTTACGGATTGACCGAGACGGCGCCGATTGTCACGCTCAATCATCCGTTCGATTCAGCCAAGGGAAGTGTCGGGAGGCCGATCGCCGGCGTCGAAATCAAGATCTCGCCCGAGGGCGAAATTCTGGTGCGTGGCGAAAACGTAACCTCGGGATATTTCAATGCTCCCGAGTCCGCTCGATTCGAAGACGGCTGGTTCCATACGGGCGATATCGGCGGCATGGATGAAAACGGCCGATTGCACATTCGCGGCCGCAAGAAAGAAATGATCGTGACTGCCGACGGCCTGAATATTTTTCCCGAAGATGTCGAGCGGGCGTTGAACGAAACGCCCGGCGTTCGAGATTCCGCCGTCATTGGCGTATGGGACGGACCCGAAGAGCGCGTTCACGCGGCGCTCGTTTTGGAGCCGGGAGCCTCGCCCGAGCGCGTCGTGCGGGACGCCAACGCAAGGCTCGAACCTCATCAGCAGATTCGTGGCTACTCGTCGTGGCCCGGTGAAGAGCTTCCCCGAACCGAGGGAACACGCAAGCTCAAACGCGGCGAGCTTCGGAAGTGGGCCCAGGGCGGGGCGCAAAGTGAAACAACGCCGGCGGCGCCTTCTTCCGGTGGACTCGAATCGATCCTCGCCAAATACGCGCATGGCCCAATCACGGCGGAGACGAGCCTCGCGGACTTGGCGCTAAGCTCGCTCGATCGCGTGGAATTGCTAATGGCTCTCGAACGGAAAGGCGCGATCGACGAGGGATCGTTCACGGGCGCGCGCACGGTTGGCGACTTGCGAACTCTCGTCGAGCGAATGCCCGCGCAAACAACCTCCCCGCCGCTCCAGTTTCCGTCGTGGAACAGGAGTCTCGCGGCACGATGGGTCCGCCGCTTTAGTCTGCCGGTCTGGATTCTCCCGCTCGCCCGCGTATTCGCGCGTGTTCGGGCCGAGGGCTTGGAAAATCTCGAATCGATAAGAGGCCCCGTGCTGTTCGCAGCGAATCATCAGAGCTTCTTCGATGGACCCGCGATTCTGGATGCGCTTCCCGCGCGATGGCGTTATCGCGCGGCCCCAGCGGCCGCGAAGGAATTCTTCCACGCTCACTTCAATCCACGGCAACATACCCGTCTCGAATGGTTCACCAGCAGCCTGAATTACTATCTCGCGGGGCTATTCTTTAATTTGTTCCCGATACCTCAGCAGGAAGCGGGAGCGCGAGAGACGCTGCGCTACATGGGCGATCTCTCCGGCGACGGCTGGTCGATTCTGATTTTCCCGGAAGGCAAGCGCACCGAAACCGGCGAGATCGGGACATTTCAGCCTGGAGTGGGCATGATCGCTTCGAGACTTGGCCTGCCGGTCGTGCCTGTTCGGCTGACAGGGCTGGATCGCGTTCTGCATACGACGGCAAGATTCCCGACGCGCGGACCCGTGACCGTAAAGTTCGGCGCACCGATCCGGCTTGAGGGAGAAGATTACGCCGCGCTGGCGAAACAGGTCGAGAACGCGGTGCGATCTCTTTAGCCGGTCCCCGCCGGTATACTGAAACCTAGCCCTCCACGTATGCGCAAACGCTTTCTCTACGCGTCGGCGATCGTCATTCTCTTGATCTCGATCACGCTCGTCGTGTGGCAAGGATCGTTTAATTTCGGACCATACGCGCCGGCCGATCCCGAACAAACCTTCATCCTCTGGGCCGTTTCAACTCTGATTTTCGTTTTGATGGTCACGCTCGGTTTCATTCTGGTGCGCACCGGAGTAAAGCTGTACATCGAGCGGCGCAGCAACCGCGAAGGCTCCCGGATCAAGACCAAGCTGGTCTTGGGAGCGCTGGCGTTAAGCTTCATGCCGGTGTTCTTCATGGTTCTTTACAGCGTGAACGTGCTGAATCGCAATCTGGAAAAGTGGTTCACGCGGCCGGTCGAGGCGGAGCGCTTGAACTTCATTCAGATCGCCCAAGCTCTTAAGAAAGAAATGCAGGAGAAAGTGGACGCTCAGGCCGCGCTACTGGCCGCGTCTCCCGAAGCCCGGCTGCAACTCGCGGGCGTTCGGCCCGTGGATAATTATTTGAAGAAGTTTTGCGACGAGCACAAACTAGTCGCGGCGGAGGTGCTTGCGCTCCAGGGCCAAACGCCCATTACAGCTTGGGGCACGATGCCCAAGCAGGCGGCAAAAAACGGCGATATCGCGTTTGCGCGGCATCCCGTGTACTTCGCCGGAAGGGAACTCGGCTCGGTGGTGTTGGCCGCGCGCGTTCCGCTTGACGTGGCGCGGAAAGAGCTTGAGATCGAATCGTATAACGCGGCATACGGCGAGCTGAGCTTGCAGCGTAAAAATATCCGGCAGACTTCGCTCCTCTTACTCGCGCTGATCAGCCTGTTCGTCCTGTTCGTGGCAACGTGGATCGCGTTGTTCCTCGCGAAACAGATCAGCGTGCCCATCGCGGCCCTGGTGCACGCGGCCGAACAGGTCAGCAAAGGGAATTTGCAGTACCGCGTGGAAGTGGGCGCTATCGACGAATTAGCGGGATTGGTGCGCGGCTTCAACCAGATGACGTGCGAGCTCGAAGCGAACGGCAAGGAACTCGACGCGCGCCGCCGCTTCACCGAGGCGATCCTCGAAAGCATTCCCACGGGCGTGATCTCCGTGGGCGCGGATGGGACGATTCAGCGGGTAAACCGGGCATTGCAGCGCATTATGCCCGGTGCTTCCGCGGGGACGGGCGCGCGTTTGGAGGATCTGTTCGGGCGCGAGGACGCGGCCGAAGTCCGCTATTTGATGAAGCGGGCGCGCCGCACGGGGCTTGCATCGCACCAACTCGACTTGAAATCGAATAGCCAGACGCAACATCTGGCGATCACCGTCTCGGCGCTCGAAGAGAAGCTAACCTCGGGCTTCGTCATGGTTCTCGAAGACACCAGCGACTTATTGCGCGCGCAGAAGGCGGCCGCGTGGAGCGAGGTCGCGCGGCGTGTCGCGCATGAGATCAAGAATCCGTTGACGCCCATCGTCCTTTCGGCGGAACGCATAATGCGGCAACTTCCCCGAACGGCCTTGGCGCCCGAGGTGGAAACGATTATTCGCGAATGCGCGGAGACGATCGTGAACGAGGCGCAATCGGTGAAGTGCCTGGTCGATGAATTTTCGCAATTTTCCCGCTTCCCCGCCGCGCAGCCGCAGCGCTGCGACCTGAACGAAGTTGTCGAGAGCGCGCTGCAGGTGTTCGCGGGTAGGCTGGATGGAATCGAGATCCTCACCGGGTTTGCGCCGGGTCTTCCGGCGGTGAATATCGATCGGGAACAGTTCAAGCGCGTGGTGGTGAACCTCGTCGATAACGCGGCCGAGGCAATGCAGGATTCTTTGGTGAAGCGGCTTTACATCGCGACCCAGCCAGGCGCGCCCGACACCGTCGAGCTGATCGTTGCGGATAGCGGATGCGGCATCACGCCCGACGAGCGGGAAAAATTGTTTCTGCCGTACTTTTCGACCAAAGGGCGCGGTACCGGGTTGGGTCTCGCGATCGTCAACCGCATTCTCTCGGATCACGGCGCCGAAATTCGCGTGGAGGACAACGTTCCGGCGGGGGCGCGATTCACCATCGAGATCGCGACGTTCGTCGAAACCGCGATCGATCCCGGCGCCCCCAGCGCCGAGCCGGCCATCGCCGTATGAGCCCGCGGATTCTGATTGTCGACGATGAGCCCGGCATCCGGCAATCGTTGCGCGGCGTTTTACAGGACGAGGGCTACAACGTTCAGTTGGCCGAGAGCGGCGAAGCGTGTCTCGAAGATCTGGCGCGGCACGATCGCGAAGTAGTGCTGCTCGATATCTGGCTGCCCGGAATGGACGGCCTCGATACGCTCTCGCGCATCCAGGAGATTCCGTTCGCGGACCGTCCGGCGGTCGTCATGATCTCCGGCCACGGCTCGATTGAAACGGCCGTGAAAGCCACGAAACTCGGCGCCTTCGATTTTCTCGAGAAGCCGCTTTCCATACAGAAGATTTCCGTGGTGGTGAAGAACGCGGTCGAGCACCGGCGGCTGCACTTGGAAAACAGCCGCCTGAAGCAGGATGTGGATTCGAAATACCGGATCATCGGCAACAGCGTCCCGATGAAAGCGCTGCGCCAGCAGTTGGGATTGATGGCGGGCACCAACGGCCGCGTTCTGATTTACGGCGAGAGCGGGACCGGCAAGGAATTAGTGGCGCACGCAATTCACGCGATGAGCCCGCGCGTGATGCAATCGTTTATCGAGGTGAATTGCGCGGCGATCCCCGAAGAATTGATCGAGAGCGAGCTTTTCGGACACACCAAGGGGAGCTTTACCAGCGCGCACGAAGGCAAGGCCGGAAAATTTCAGAAAGCCGACGGCGGCACGATATTTCTGGATGAAGTCGGCGACATGAGCTTGCGCACGCAAGCGAAAGTTCTGCGCGCGCTCGAAGAGCAGCGCTTTGAGCCGGTGGGCGCACACGATTCCATTCAGGTGGATGTGCGCGTGGTGGCCGCGACCAATAAGAATCTGGAAGAAGAGATCGAGCGCGGCAATTTTCGCGAAGACTTGTTTTACCGGCTGAACGTAATTCCGTTTCACGTGCCGCCGCTGCGCGATCGCACCGAGGATGTTCCGCTGCTGGCGGAATATTTCTTGCGCGAGTTCACCACCGCCTATGGGCGCAAGCCGAAGGAGCTGACGCCCCAGGCTTTCGACGTTTTGCAAAGCCACCACTGGCCTGGGAATGTTCGCGAGTTGAAGAATTTGATCGAACGGATTGTGATCCTGAATCCTCAGGCGCGCGTGGATGCCCGGCATATCCCGCTCGGGGCGGCACGCCGCCCGGCGACGGAGCGTCCGGCGGACCGCTTCGGCAGCTTGCAGGAAGTGCGCGAGGCCGCGGAGCGCGAGTACATCCTGAAAAAGCTCGATGAGACGAACGGAAACGTGACACGCACGGCAGAGCTGCTGGGGCTCGAGCGGAGCAATCTGTACCGCAAGATGAAGACGCTGGGGATTGGGCCGAAAGAATAAGGCCCCGGGCGTCTTTACGACTGGCATGTTTGCCTAGTATCGTGAAAGAATATTGCGCAGCGGCTCGAATTTGAGCCATGATCGTTAATTCAAACGCGGGAGATCGCATTCATGCTGGAACGAAATAAAGAAAGTTATACGCCGGGAGCCACGCCGGTTCCCCCGGCCGCCACGCCGAAGCCGTACGCCACCGGACCGGGTCCGGACGTTGCCATGATTGGCCGGGCGATGACGATTATCGGCCAAATTCAAAGCAAGCAGGATATGTACATCGACGGTGACGTCCAGGGTTCGCTGGAACTGGATGGGTGCCGTCTTACCGTCGGGCCGAACGGAAAGGCGGATGCGGGAGCGAGGGCGAGAGAAATAATCATCCTCGGCTCCGTCAACGGAGATGTGGATGCGAGCGACAAGCTCGCGGTCAGGCAGGGCGGGCGCCTGGTGGGAAATATTCGGACGGCGGGAGTAATCATCGAGGATGGCGCGTACTTCAAGGGCAGCATCGATATCGTAAAGAGGCAGAACGAAGCCACCGTGGCGGAGCCGTCGGCGCGCGCGGCCGGCGGAGGTAATCAACCGGCGTGACACCAGCTTCGAAGCGCATGCCGGGAATGACGACCGATCTCTGGAGGCAATGCGAAGGCGCGCTGGTCGACGGGCGATATCCATTGCTCAGGCGCCTCGGCAATTCCGCCCACGGCGCGGCGTTTGCAAGCGAATCCGGCGACGGCGGCAAGCAGGTCGTCAAGCTGATTGAGGCGGGCGATTGCCGGCCTGAGACCTTGCTGGCCAATTGGTCCGCCATTTCTAAACTCTCCGATCCGCATTTGACCCGCTTGTTGGAATCGGGGCGTTGCGAAATCGCTGGAACGCAGTTCGTGTATGCGGTGATGGAGTGGGCGGAGGATAATCTCGGCGGCGTCCTCGCAACTCGTCCTCTCGAAGAAGTCGAAGTTCGAGACACGCTCGAACCCGCGTTGCTGGCCTTGGGTTTTTTGCATTCAAAGGGCTTCGTCCATGCGGCAATCAAGCCATCGAACATCATGGCCACCGGTGACCGGCTCCTACTGGCGAGCGACAGCATAACTCCCGCCGGCCAGCCCAACAGGTCGCGCGTACCCGGAGCTTACGATCCGCCGGAGTGGAAGGAAGGTCAAGCGGCTCCGGCAACCGATGTTTGGGCGCTTGGGCTCACGGTATTGGAATGCTTCACGCGGAGACTGCCCGAGGGAGACGCCCAAAACATGGCGGCGAGTTTGCCCGGTCCGTTCGCGGATATCGTCCGGCATTCGCTGGCGCGAGATCCGCAAGAGCGGTGGACGGTGGCGCGGATCGCGTCGCGACTTCGAGGCGATGTCCCGCAAACGGCGGGCACGCCCGTGCCGGAGCCATCCGAAAAACAAGGGAGCAAATGGCTCTATCCGGCGATTGGGGCGGCGGCGATCGCCGCCGTGGCGCTGTTTGCGTGGCTCGGTGGCAACAGTGCCAATTCACCCGCGCCGGCTCGACCCAAGCCCGTGGAATCCCGGGCCGCGGCAGGCGGGACAAAATCGGCGATCCCGGCGCCCGCGCCGGAAGCGCCGCCCGCGGCCGTGCCGCCCCCATCGTCGCCCAAGCCCAACCCATTCGGCGCGCGGCCGGATCGTATTCCGGCCCGCGCGGCCAACAGGCGGCCCACGCCGGGGGGCGAAGTCTGGTATGTAGTCGCGGCGACATACCGCAAGCGGAACGATGCCGAAAAGAGGGCTCGCGAGATCGCGCGGCAATGGCCGAAATTCAAGGCGGACGTGTACGCTCCGCCATCGGGCCAGGGCTTTTATCTAGTGCTGCTTGGCGCCAAGGTCTCGCAGGATGAGGCGGCGCAAATTCAGCAGCGGGCGGTGGCCGCCGGACTCCCGCGGGACACATACATCAAGAAGTACCCGCCGGAATAGCGTCGGCCATCCGCCGGTATTTACGCAGCAACTCATAAATCACGACTCCGCCGGCGGTGGCCACGTTGAGCGAATGCTTTGTCCCGAGCATGGGAATTCGCACGTGCGTGTCCGCAAGCCGCGCGATCTCCGGCTGAAGACCTACAATCTCGTTCCCGAAGATCACGCACACCGGAAAGCGCGGCTGCCAATCGAACAGATCCACCGCGTGCAGGCTCGTTTCGACCGCCGCGATTTCATAATGCCTCGCGCGCAATTCCTTCGCGATCCGAACCGGTTCCGAAGAATGCTCCCAAGCAACGGTTGCCTCGGCGCCGAGGGCCGTCTTCGCGATCGACTTGTGCGGTGGAGATCCCGTAATTCCGCACAGGTACAGCTTCTCGATCGCGGCGGAATCGGCGGTTCGAAAGAAAGCTCCGACATTGTACAAGCTGCGCACGTTATCGAGCAGGACGGCCACCGGGAGACGGCCGATCCGAAGATACGGCTCGGCGGCAAGCGTGACTCGATATGGGACGCGGTCCATCGGAATGATGGTATAAGACTCGCATGATCGGATTGCGTCCCGGCTTGATTTGCCTCGCGCACTCCCGCGTGCGGCACATCTCAGGCACATAGGCATGCGCGTCTGCCTGGATTGCACGCCGCTCCTGGTCCGCAGCGGCGGCGTGAAAACTTATCTATACGAACTCCAGTCGCATTTGCGCCGGCTCGCGCCGGAAGGCGATTTCTCCACATTCCCGTTTCTGAACCGCGCCGGGCCTCTCGATCATGACGCCTCCGTGCTGGGACGCGCCTCCACGTTCGGCCGCATGCTGCTCTTGCATTTGTTGAACACCGGGCCGAATCCCGCGCTCGGCCTGTTGCTTCGCAACATCGACGTATTCCACGCTTCGAATCAAATTCGCAATCCGCCGCGGCGCGCGCGCCTCACCACGATGGTTCACGACATGACCAGCTGGCTGCTTCCGGAAGTACACACGCCCGCGAATGCCGCCAACGACAAAGCCTTCTCGGAAAATATCGTGAAGCGGGCCCACGGCATTATCGTTCCATCCGAAAGCTCGCGCAACGATGCGATCGAGATTCTCAGCCTCGACCCCGCGCGCGTGAAAGTGATCCACCATGGGATCTCCGATGCCTATTTCCGGAATCCGGAACTTTCGCCGGAGACCAGGGCGCGGTACAAGCTTGGTCGTGCGCTCGATCGCCCGTATGTGCTTTTCGTCGGCACCATCGAACCGCGCAAAAATCTCGACCGTCTCCTCGATGCGTACTCGGCGCTCACCCCCGAAATACGGAACGAGTTTGAGTTGATCGTTGCCGGGCCGGTCGGATGGGCCAGCGAGAACACGATCGAGCGGTTGAAATCCGGCTTGCCGGGCACGCGTTACCTGGGCTATGTGCCCGAAGAGCACCTCCCCGGACTCACGGCCGGCGCAAGCTTGTTCGTCTATCCATCCCTGTATGAAGGCTTCGGCTTTCCCGTCGCGCAAGCCATGGCCGCCGGAGTGCCCGTGATAACGTCGAATAACTCTTCGCTGCCCGAAGTTGCCGGAGACGCAGCCCGGCTCATCGATCCACGCAGTACCCAAGAGATCCGGACGGCGCTGGCGGATCTTCTGCTTTCGCCGTCGCTACGGTCCAGCATGTCGGCCCGCGGCCGGGAACGCGCACAATGCTTCCAATGGACCGAATGCGCCCGAAAAACGTGGGCGTTCTTCGAGCACGTGAGCGGAATGTAATAAAATCGAGGGTTCGGCATGAATATACACGAGCTCGAGGCCCGTCTTCGCGCGCACCTCGGACAGCCCGGTTGGCCGGAGCCGCCGCAACTGAAGAGTGCCGATTGGAGTACGCTTGCGCAACTAGTTGCGGATATCCATCGCGAGGCGGATCTCATCGGAGCCGTTCCCGAGAAATACCCGCGCCACGTCGAACTTGTCATCCGTTTCGTTCACGCGCTGCTTCCCTGGTACACGCGCCCGCTCCGCGCGTTCGGCGGAGATTGCGCGAGCGCGTTCGACGAGCTACTGAAACACGTTGCCGGAATCGCGCGGAATCAGAACAAGATACTCGCGAGGCTGGACCGGCTGGAGCGAAGTCTCCAAGATTCCGGGCGGCAAGCGCCGTGAGCCCTAAGCCGCGCCGGGTCGGCATTCTTCTGAACTCGCTGCAATACGGCGATGCCGTGAGCAACCACTGCAGGCTGCTCAAAGCTCGTTTCCGCGAGATCGGAATTGCGGCCGAAATCTATGCGGAATCGTTTGAAGATAAGGTTGCGAGCGAAGGGCTTCCGGCGTCAAGGCTGCTTGAAAACGCGGACGCGAACGATATCCTGTTGCACCAGTTCTACAACGACACCGCGCTGATTCCACTGGTGGAACAATTTCCCGGGCGGCGCGTAATGCAGTATCACAACATCACTCCGCCCGAATATTTTCTCGAAGGCAGCCCGGTTTACAATTCCTGCCGCCGCGGATTGCGCCTGGCGTGTTCGCTCGCGCCGCTTTACGACCTCGCGCTCGGCATGACTGAGTTCAGCCGCGGCGATCTCGAAAAGATGAGATATTCGCCGACCGGCGTGGCGCCGCTCTTCATTGATCTTGAAGCGCTGACCGCGAGGGGAGCCAGAGTAAAGGGCCAGCGCTCCACGGATGGACTCACGACGTTCCTATTCGTCGGACGGGTGGCGCCGAACAAGAGATTCGAAGATCTGCTCGAGTTCATCGCCGCGTACAAATCGCTCGGCAAGAACGCCCGGTTGATCGCAGTCGGCGATGACCGGCAGATTCCCGAGTACACCGAACGCCTGTTGAAACTTGCGCGCAAGCTCGCTCTGAGGCCCGGCGTCGATTTCGTTTTCACCGGGAAAATTTCGGATGCCGAAGGTGCCGATTCTTACCGCGGCGCCGACGCGTTTCTTTGCATGAGCGAGCATGAAGGGTTCTGCGCGCCGTTGCTCGAAAGCATGGCATTCGATCTCCCCACGTTCGCTTATGCAACGCCCGCATGCGAGGAAGCAATGGGGGGCGCGGGCGTGCTGTTTCGCGAAAAGAACTTTTCGGCTATGGCGGAAACCGTGGCCGCAATCCTCGAAGACCCTTCCCGTCGCGCGGAAATTCTGGCCGGCGAACGCAAGCGGCTTCAAGATTTCCGGCCCGATGAACAACGGAAGACGCTGTCCGCGTTGCTCGACCGAATCGCATCCTTGCCCTCGCGAGCCGCCGCGTTCTCTTCGCCCCGCGTTAGCGTCGTGATCAATACGTTCAATCGCGGCGCGTATATCGACCGGTGTCTTCAAAGCCTTCAAAAGCAGACATATCGAAACTTCGAAGTCGTCGTCGTGAATGGGCCTTCGACGGACGATACCGCTAAACGGCTCGAAGCCCACAAGGACAAAATCCATATCGCGCAAACCGATTCGCGCGTGCTTTGCGTCTCGCGCAACATCGGGATCCGCGAAGGCCGTGGCGAGTTAATCGCTTTCATGGACGACGACGCTGTCGCGGAACCCGACTGGCTGCGTGAACTCGCTTTCGCTTTCGCCGATCCCGCGGTTGGCGCGGCGGGAGGCTTGGTTTATCGCATGCACGGTCGCACCGTCGAGTTCCGCAACGGCACCATCGACCGGAAAGGAAGCGTGCAGTGGGATCTCCCCCAGCCTGGCCAACATTGGGATTGGGAGGAAGACCGGCTCAACACAGTCTCCGGGAATTGTTGCATGTTCCGCCGCTCCGCGCTTGAACAAATCGGCGGATTCGATGAAGAGATCGAGTATTATCACGACGAGGCGGATGTCGTCATGCGGCTGCAGACCGCCGGTTTTCGCACGCTGCATCGTCCGCGCGCCGTGGTCTTTCACGAAGCCGCGCAATCTCACAATCGAGCCGGGCCTCATCGTCTCAACTGGTTCATCGTCGTCAAGAACACGCTCTACGTCGCGCTCAAAAACTACAGTGGGCCCGGCGATCGACGCGCGGCGGGCCGCCAAATCGCGGCGCAAATCGTTCGCGAACGAATGAAGAGCATTTGGAATTGGTGGATGCGGCGCGAAATCGCGTTCGGCGATCTCTGGCATATGGAGGCGCAATGCGTGCGCGGCATTCGCGCAGGTCTGCGCAAAGGGCTGCATCCCTCGCCGAAGCTGGTGAACTTCGGCCCCGTTGCGGACGGCGCCGGCTTCCGTCCATACCCCGTGGCCGAGCCGGCGCAGCTTTCCGTCTGCCTGTTGAGCCAATCGCTTCCGCATACGTCGCCCGGCGGAGTCGGCACTTACACCGTGGCGCTGGCGCGCGGACTTCGCGATCTCGGCTGCGCCGTTCACATCGTGACTCGCGCGAACCAAGACACCACGGAGTTGCGCGACGGCATCTGGCATCACGGCACGCCCGCTTTGCCGGTGGCGCGCGCGCTCGGCTTGAATGGAAATTTCCCGAGCGCGGTGCGCAATTTGGATTACAGCCGAGGCGTTTGGAGCAAGGTGCTGGAGATCGCCGCGCGGTGGGGACTGGATATATTGGAAGCGCCTCTGTGGGACGCGGAAGGGCTGGTGGCCGCTATTGAAAACCGCTTGCCGGTGGTGATCCGGCTCGTCTCGCCGATGTTCAAAGTGATGGAGACGCAGGGCTGGCCCGCGACTCCCGATCTCGATCTCTGCTGCGAACTCGAGGGCCTCGCGGCCCGGCGCGCGTCGGGCGTGGTCGGCAGCACGCGCGCCATCCTGTCGAGTGTGTCGGAGCGTTACCAGCTTCAGCCCGCTCAAGCCGAGGTGATTCCGTTCGGCCTCGACCTTCCACGCCGCGCTCCTTCCACAAGTCCGGCGGATTCGAAACGGGTCTTGTTTGTCGGCAGGCTCGAACGGCGGAAGGGCATTCACGTACTTCTGGAAGCGATCCCGCGCGTTCTCGAAGCGTGCCCCGCCGCCGTTTTCGACATCGTCGGGAGCGACGTTGAGTTGTCGAGCGCCGAATCGTGGCGCCACGCGCATCCCGAACAACGCGATCGGGTTTTGTTCCACGGAGAGGTGAGCGATGAAAGCTTGTCGCGATTTTACGACGACTGCTATGTCTTGGCGGCGCCGTCGCTTTACGAATCGTATGGGCTGATTTTCGTGGAAGCGATGGCGCGCGGGAAGACCGTTGTAGGAACGAACGCCGGGGGAATTCCCGAAGTCGTTCGCCACGGCGAAACCGGTTTGCTGGTTCCGCCGGGAGACTCCACCGCGCTCGCGAACGCTCTGATTCACGTGTTGGAAGACGAGCCGGATCGCAATCGGATGGCACTCGCGGCATCCGGGAATTACGCGAAACATTTCTCGCAGGAGGCCATGGCGCGCGGCACGCTGGAGTTTTACCGAAAGGTGATCTGTTCTCACAAGAGCGGCGAGGAGGAGGTATGGAAGGGTAGTGCGGTCGATTTCGACCGGCCCGTTTCCGCGAACATCGAGTGGGAACCGCTTGCCCAGTGCCTTTGCCTAACCAATGGGACAGGCGAGTCGCAGGTGCTTTGCCAAGGGCCTAATATTTCGCTCAAAGGCGGTAATTACCGAGCTGAGTTCGCGCTCTGGACCGGCGCGTCTCGTGGCACCGTCGATGTTTTCAACGCGGCATTCGGGATCTTCGAATCGCGTGAATTATCCGGCAATGATTTTCCGTTGGGCCGCGCATCGATTTTTCAATTATTTTTCAGCGTTCCCGATTCCGGCGCGGACGGAATGCAATTTCGCGTGCACTCGGCCGGCGGAGCTAAAATCTATGTTCGCCGGATAAGCGTGGTTCGTTGCCGATGATATCCAAGGTTCGCGAAGTTCTTGAATACCGCGATTTCTTCGTCCAGCTTGTGTCCCTTCAATTGCGGCAGCGGTATCAATATTCCGTGCTCGGTTTTCTTTGGACGCTGGTGAACCCGATTCTGGTGCTGCTCAGCTTCACGGTGATCTTCTCTTACATAAATCACCAAAACATGCGCGAGTACGGCGTCTACTTCTTCAGCGGGTATTTACCGTGGACGTTTTTCGCAAACACCAGTTCCGCGGCAACGGAATCCGTGGTTGGGAACGCCTCGTATGTCACGCGTATTCATCTTCCCGCCGCCATTCTCCCGCTCGCGAGCGTCGCGCTCAACATCGTGGACCTGTTCGCGAGCCTGCTGGTCCTGACGGTCGTGATGACTCTGGTGGGCGCGAAATTCTCGGCCGCCTTGCTGATTCTTCCGGTATCGATCTGCCTGTTGGTCGTGTTCGTTTCGGGTCTCGCGCTGCTTTTCTCGGTCTTGAACGTTTTCATGCGCGACTTCCGCCATCTGCTCACGTCCATGCTGTTCATCGGCTTCTTCCTTTCGCCGGTTCTCTTCAAGCTCGAAAGCCTTCCCGCGAATGCCCGACGCTTGTTCGCGCTCAATCCGATGGTGCCGTTTCTGAATCTCTTTCAAGCGCCGATCTCGCGAGGCACTCTGCCCTCGGCGGAAGATCTTGCGGCCGCGGCGTTCATCGCGACCGCCACGCTGCTCGCCGCCGCTTACTGCTTCTTCCGCTCCGAAAACCGGTTTTATTATTACGTATGACGACGTGCAATGCTGTCGCGACCGGCGCCGCCGTTCAACTCTCCGGCGTGGGCGTGCGATATCGCCTCATGACCGAGCGCGACAGAACGCTCAAGGGACGGGTTCTTTCGGCGCTGTCTTCCGGGCGAACCGTCTCCACCGAATTCTGGGCCTTGCGCGGCGTCGATCTGGAATTCGAGAAAGGGCAGGTCGTCGGAATCCTCGGCACGAATGGGTCCGGCAAGAGCACCTTGCTTAGAGTGATTTCCGGCATTATCCAGCCGGCCGAGGGCACCGTGCAAACACATGGGCGGATCAGTCCGATTCTCGAACTCGCCGGCACGCTGCACCCGGATCTCAACGGCCGGGAAAATGCCATCCTCTACGGCAGTTTGCACAAAATTTCGAAAGATCGAATGCAAGAGGCCTTGCCGCGCGTAATTGAATTTTCGGAATTGGGCGCCTTCTTCGAGGTGCCGCTGAAAGCGTACTCGTCGGGCATGATCGCGCGCCTGGCTTTTGCTCTCGCGACGCAGTTTAAACCCGAGATCCTGTTGGTGGACGAAGCTCTTTCGGTCGGCGATGAGCATTTTCAGAAGAAGTCTTACTTCCGCATGCGCAAGTTGATCGAAGATGGCAACCTGGTGATCATCACGTCGCACAACTCGGCATTACTGGAGCAGATCTGCAACCGGATGATTCTGATCTCGAAGGGCGCCGTAGTGGGGGATGGAGCGCCATCGAAAGTAGTGGCGCAATACCGCCGCGAATTTATTTGAGCGTCTAATTGCCGCGTTTGCCGCGCTTCGGCTTCGGCATCGTCGAAAGCCGGTGGGCCGCCGCCGCGCGCACATGCGGATCGGCATGCAAACTCTCCGCGATGCGCGTGTAGCACTCCGCCGCCGCCTCCGAATTCCGCGCGCGCTCGTGGATTTCGGCAAGAAGCTGCCGCGCATCCACGGCGGGGGACCCGTCTTCGACATTATCGAGGAGCGCGCGAAGTTCCGCCTCGCCCCGGTCCGCTTCGCCGATGCGAAGAAGGCATCGCGCGTATTTCACCCGGATAGGATCGGCTGGGCCGTCCAGCAGGTTCTTGTACATTTCCGCCGCTTCCGCATAATCTTCCGCCGCGCATAGCAGGTCGGCCAAGTGCAAACGCGCCAGACTGACGAGCTGCGGCCAATCGTGGGCCAGCTTCAAACACCGTCGATGGCAGTCGAGCGCCTCAAACCAGCTCCCTAGCCGTTCCAGGCAAAGACCGAGGCGGAACCACGCGTTGGAATGGACATTGGGTTCCGCGACGGGGTACTGAAGCGTTCGACGGTACAACGCCGCGGCGGCGCGGTCCTCACCGAACGACTCCATTGAAAATCCGATATCGAACAGGCACTGTGCCGTCCAGTCGTCGGCGTCGTCGCACGGGGCGGTAAGGCCATCGCTCAGTTCCAGCGCTCGAAATGTTGGATCTTTTTGGCGCGCGGCGAGTAGTTCCGAGATCCGGTCGCGGAGATGAGTCACGGAAATTCTATTCTAGCGAAACAGCGCCAGCACGCGATCCAATCGCTTTTCAACATCCTCCGCGGAGAAGAACCGCGCGCGCGCGCGTTGGCCCGCAATCAGACGGTCTCTACAATCTCGATCCGAAAGCACAATTCCGATGGTCTCCGCAATTTCGGGCCATCGTTTTTGTCGGACGAGCACGCCGGCCCCGCCCATGGTCTCCCCGACAGCGCCCGCGTCGAACGCGATTACCGGAACATGGAGCCGCATCCCTTCCACCAGCGGTACGCAGAAACCTTCATGCTCGCTCATTGAAAGCAAAACGTCCGCTGCATTGTAGTGCGCCATCAGGGCGGCCTGCGGCACGCGGCCAGTGAAGATCGCATTCGGCAAATTGAGCCGCGCGACGAGCCGCTTCAGCCTCGCGAGATACGCCTCCGCTCCGTCCCAAGCGCCAATCAGGATCAGTCTGCTCTTCGGTTCGATGAATCGCCGGAAGTAGTCGAAAATCAAAAGGCAGTCTTCCAGATGTTTTTGCGGAACGATTCGTCCGACAGAAATGATATTCGTCCATTCGTCCCCGCCGCGCTTCGAATCGCCATGCGGATCGCCATACAGCGACTCATTCAGCACGTAAGGAAATACGACCGTATTTCGAAAGCCCGCCGCTTGGAGTTCCCGCGCGTTGAAGCTGGAGTCGGCTAGCGCCAGGGCGACGGAGTTGGCGTACAACGGAAGCGCGGCGCGGGCCTGTTCCGATCCCTCGGCCAATCCCTTGCGCAATCCGGCCAGGTAGTGAGCGGGCGTTACGTTGTGATATCGCAGAACTCGCTTGGCGCGGCATGCGAACACTTCCACGTAGACGGGAGAGGAATGCGAAAAGTGAACCAACAGGACATCGTTCGCGCCGCCCGCATACTCGCGCCAGGGCCGTACCTCCGGCGCGAGTGCCGCGTCAGCCACTTCGCAGAAAACATCCGACGGCACCCCGCGCGCTTTCAGCATCCCGGCGAGCGCCAGAACCTCATTGCCCACCGCATCGCCTTCCCGGATCTCGGGATGGAACTGATCGATTCTCAAGAATTCTTCAAATGGCCTTGTGCCGCTTCAAGAGCGTCCACGCGGGCGCGCAGCAGCCGCAATTCCCGGTCTTGTTCTTCACGCGAGGAAAGCAGCGCGTCATACATCGCCCGCAGCGCTGAATCGCGAAGGTGAAATGCGCGCGGAATCCACCACAACAAGCGGCCGCTCAACCCGAAAACGATCCCGCCGAATCTCCCTCGCCAGGTCGGGGGACATGGCGGCAAGATCCCGCCGCCGTCCTCAATCTCCGCTATCGTCCGCCCCAAGCCGGATCGATCCAGTTCCGCATGCACTTTGAAATCCGCCAATATCGATCCGTAATCCGGGACCGTTTCTCCCGCAGCAATTCGTGCTTCCACCCGGCGCCTAGCCGCATCCAACAAGTTGTCGGTCGTAAACTTCCGCCTCGTGTGCTAAAACACAGACAAGCCCATTTTATCCGCACGCGAGCCGCCAGCGAGTGAATCGATGAAACACGCGCCATTGCCGCATTTCGAGGTCTCCTTTAATTCATGTGGATAGTCCGGCTTGCCCTACGCCGTCCCTATACGTTCATCGTGATGTCGGCGCTCATCGTGATTCTGGGTGTCGCGGCCATCCTGAAGATGCCGACGGACATTTTCCCGAATATCGATATACCCGTGGTGAGCGTCATCTGGTCGTACAACGGCGTCTCTCCGGACGAGATGGCGTCGCGAATCACGACGGTCTCCGAGCGCGCGATGACGACCGTCGTGAACGATATCGAGCACATGGAATCGCAGTCCTACAACGGCGTGAGCGTAATCAAGTTGTATTTTCAGCCCAGCGTCAAAGTGGAACTTGCGATCGCTCAAATCACATCTCTATCGCAGACCATTCTGCGCGTGTTGCCTCCCGGAATCTTCGCGCCCGGAATCGTCAAGTACAATGCCGCGAGCGTTCCCATCCTGCAGCTCAGCGTCAACAGCAAGAGTTTGACCGAGCAGCAGCTTTACGATTACGGGACGAACTTCATCCGCACGCAGCTCGCCACGGTACAAGGCGCGTCCGTGCCGCTTCCATATGGCGGCAAGCCGCGCCAGATCATGGTAGATCTCGATCCCGAAGCGCTTTATGCCAAGCACCTTTCGGCGACGGACGTCTCGAACGCCATCAATGCCCAGAATCTGATTCTGCCGGCCGGAACGGCGAAAGTAGGCGACCGCGAATATCTGGTCCGGCTGAACAGCAGCCCACAGCTTGTTTCGGCCATGAACGATCTTCCGATCAAGACGGTGAACGGCGCGACCGTCTACATCAAGGACGTCGCGCAGGTGAGGGACGGGTTCGCCGTGCAGGCCAATGTCGTGCGGCAAAATGGCGGGCGGTCCACGCTGTTGACGGTTCTCAAGAGCGGCAATGCTTCCACGCTGGATATCGTCAAGAAAGTGAAGGAAGCGCTGCCGCGCATCCTGGCCGGCTTGCCGCCTGAATTGAGCGTGACGCCTTTGTTCGACCAGTCGATCTTCGTAAGGGAAGCGATTACCGGCGTGGTGCGGGAAGGCGTGATCGCGGCCGTGCTGACGGGCCTGATGATCCTGCTGTTTCTCGGAAGCTGGCGCAGCACATTGATCGTCTGCATTTCCATTCCCCTTTCGATCCTGACCTCGCTGATCGTGATGAGCCTGTTCGGCGAAACGCTAAACGTCATGACGCTCGGCGGCCTCGCCCTGGCGGTGGGAATTCTGGTTGACGATGCCACCGTGGAGATCGAAAACGTGCACCGCAACATGGCGCAACGAAAGCCGATCACGCGCGCGATCCTCGATGGAGCGCAGCAAATTGCCGTGCCCGCTTTCGTTTCCACGCTGGCGATTTCGATCGTGTTCGTTCCCGTCCTGCTGCTCACGGGCGCCGCGAAATATTTGTTCACTCCGCTCGCGATGGCCGTCGTGTTCGCGATGATGGCATCCTATTTCCTCTCGCGGACGCTGGTCCCCACCATGGTGCATTATCTTCTGCGGAGCGAGATCGAGGTCTACGCCCAGGGCGAGGAGGAGCACGCGGCGGCGGGTTCGACGGGAATAATTTGGCGGATTCACCACGGCTTCAACCGCCAATTTGAAAAAATCCGGAATCGTTACAAGAGCGCGCTCTCGTGGAGTCTCGATCGTCGAGGATTGGTCGCAAGCCTCTTCGGCGTCTTTTGCCTGGGGTCGATCGCTCTGGGCATGCTCGTCGGCGAAGATTTTTTTCCTTACATCGATTCCGGCCAGATGCGATTGCACGTCCGCACACCCCAGGGGACGCGTATTGAGGATGCCGAGCAGATGTTCGGCCGTGTCGAGGAAGAGATCAAGCGGCAAATTCCACGCGACGAGCTGTTTACGATTCTCGACAACATCGGGCTGCCAAGCGGCGGCATTAATCTGGCATTCAGCGACAGCGCCTCGATCGGAACCGGCGATGGCGAGATTCTGATCGCGCTGAACAAGAAGCATGGGCCTACCCAGGAATACACGCGCAAGCTGCGCAATGTGCTTCGGCCAAAATTCCCCGACCTTACATTCTTTTTTCAGCCGGCGAACATCACCAACCAGATTTTGAATTTCGGCCTGCCCGCTCCGATCGACATTCAGGTTGTCGGCCGCGATGCGAAAAACAATTACAAGGTAGCCAAGGAGATTGAGCGACGCGTGTCGCTGATTCCGGGCGCCGTCGATGTCCACATCCATCAGGAAATCGATTACCCGGAGATCCGCGTGAATGTCGACCGCACCAAAGCGGATCAGGTCGGCATCACGCAGCGCGATGTTGCGAACAGCTTGCTGATTTCATTGAGCTCGAGCGGTCAGACCGCCCCGAACCAGTGGCTGAATCCGGCGAACGGCGTGAACTACCAAGTCGCGGTGCAAACTCCGCAATACCGCATCGATACGTTCGATGCGCTGCAGCGCACTCCCATCTCGTCGGCGACGGGCGGCAACACGCAACTGCTCAGCAATCTTGCAACGCTCGGCCGCGGCACGTCCACCGCCGTGGTGAATCACTACAACGTTCAACCCGTCTTCGATGTGTATGCGAACGTGGATGAGCGCGATCTGGGCGGTGTCGCGGGCGAAATACGGAAAATCATGAAAGATGTAACGCCGCATCTGCCCAAAGCCGCCTTTCTGGAATTACGGGGTCAGGTGGAAACCATGCGGTCGTCGTTTGTGCGGCTTGGAATCGGATTGATCTTCGCGATCGTGCTGGTCTACATGCTCATCGTGGTGAATTTCCAATCGTGGCTCGATCCTTTTATTATTTTGCTCGCGCTTCCCGGCGCGCTCTCGGGTATTATCTGGATGCTGTTCGTCACGCAGACGACGTTTAATGTGCCGTCGTTAATGGGCGCGATCATGTGCATCGGCGTGGCGACCGCGAATAGCATTCTGGTGGTGACTTTCGCCAACGATGAGCGTATGGAGGGCAAGAACGCAATAGAGGCGGCGTTGTCGGCGGGTTACACGCGCATCCGGCCGGTCACGATGACGGCGCTCGCCATGATCATCGGCATGACGCCGATGGCGCTGGGGTTGGGCGAAGGCGGCGAGCAAAATGCGCCGCTTGGCCGCGCGGTAATCGGCGGATTGGTAGTGGCCACCTTCGCGACTTTGTTTTTCGTGCCGATCGCATACAGTTATCTCCGCAAAACGGCGCCCGTCGACATGGACCGGCAGATTGATGAAGAAGCTCATGCCCCGAACACCGGGAACGGCCCCCGCTTCAATGCCTGAAGAACTAGCGTCAAACAAGCTTCTCGAAACCGGTCCGGAGCCGAAGCTGCTGGATGCGCCGCGGCCTGCTTCCAAGCGCGCGCCTTGGCTGATCGGTCTCGGACTACTCTTGTTGGTGGGTCTTCTCTTCCTGGCAGGCTATCTGCCGCGCCGTAATCGCGGGGAAAAGATCGACGCCGAAGCACAGCAGGAAGAAGAGAATCTGCCCATCGTGAATGTCACGAAAGTGAAACGCTCGGTCCCGGTCAGCGAATTGATTCTCCCCGGCAACATCACGCCGCTCACCGAAGCGTACATTTACGCGCGCGCTTCGGGATACGTGAAAAGGCGCTTCGTCGACATCGGCGATCGGGTTCGCGCGGGCCAGTTGCTCGCGGAGATCGATTCACCCGAACTCGCGCAACAGGTGCAACAAGCGCGCGCCGGCCTCGGCCAATCGCGAGCGCAACTGGGCCAGACACAGGCGGCGCTCGGACAGGCGCGGTCGCAGCTGAAGCTTGCCGCCGTCACGCTCGAGCGTTGGAACGTGCTGGTGGGGCGAGGCGTGTTATCCAAACAGGAAGGCGATCAGAAACAAGCGGATTACGAGAACGCCGAAGCGAACGTCCGCGCCGCGGAGGCGGACGTGAAAGCGGCTCAGGACAATGTGGGCGCGAGCGAGGCCAATCTGAACCGCTTGATCGAGATGCAAGGTTTTACCAACGTGCGCGCGCCTTTCGCGGGCGTGATTACGGCGCGCAACATCGATACCGGCGCGCTCATTTCGGCTAGCGGCGCGGGGCAAGGCAACTCGGCCGGGGGCACGGCGGCATCGAGCGCCAACGGCTCCCAGAACAGCGAGATGTTCCGGATCGCGCAGATCGGCACTTTGCGAATCATGGTGAACGTGCCACAGAGCAACGCGCCAGCTATCCATCTCGGCCAGCAAGCCGACATCATGCTGCAAGAATATTCGAGGCGTAAGTTCGCGGGGCACGTGACGCGAACCGCGAGTTCGCTCGATCAGAACTCGAGGACCATGCTGACCGAGGTGCAAGTGGCGAATCCCGATCGCTTACTGTTGCCCGGCATGTACTCGCAGGTCCGGTTCACGAGCACGCGCGAGAACCCGCCGCTGCTGATTCCAGGAGACAGCCTGGTTACCCGCGGCAGCGGTCCGCAGGTCGCGATTCTCTTACCGGGAAATAAGGTGCATTATCAATCCGTGGATATTGGACGGGATTACGGGACGGATATTGAAGTCTCGAGCGGCTTGCAGGGAACCGAGTACGTAATCGTGAATCCCAGCGACGACGCCAAGGAAGGCGCCACGGTGAGACCGGCCAAGGCGATTTTGCCGCCAGGGGCGAAGGCCGCTCCGCCGGCTAAAAATTCGCGCCCCAAAAAATAGATTCCAGAATGCGAACGATACCGATTTTTCTCTTGGCCGCCATCCAAATTTGCGCCGCCGCGCCCCAGGTTTCGGGCGAGGACCAAACGCCTCGCATCGATCTGAACGAACGCGGGCGGTTTATCGACCGGTTGACTTTTCCCTATCGCGCCAGGGTGGTTGCCCCTGTCGAATTTCGGAATTCCAGCCGCATCGACCGGCTGATTCGGGGCGGCCAGTTGTATCTTTCCCTGCAGGATGCCATCGCGCTCGCCATTGAGAACAATCTGGACATTGAGTTGCAACGCTTCGGACCGCGCATCGCCGAGTCCGATACATTGCGCGCCAAAGGCGGCGGCCTCTTGCGCGGCATCCCGCTGACGCTGCGCGAGCTTCCCGCGGGAGTGGGCGGCCCGGGCAGCCCCTTGCTGACCACTGTTGGCGGGATTACACCCATCACTTCCGTGCCTACGAATTCGGCCGACCTCGCAACCATTACGGAGCAGCCGAGCGATCTCTCGATCGTGAGTACTTTTCCGCTCGCTACCGGTCCGCGGATTCCCTCCTTCGATCCGGCGATCGTGGGCCAACTCAACTGGTCGCATCAGTCGACTCCACAGACCAGTTCGTTCGTGACTGGGACGAACTCGCTCATCGGCAATACTTTGCTCGGCAACCTCGGGCTGCAACAAGGTTTCGCGAGCGGGACGGCATTCAACCTCGGGTTTAACGGCAACCGCTTGGATCAAAACGCCACGCGACCGGATTACAACCCATACACGAGCGCCAATCTTGGCCTGACCGTGACGCAGCCGCTATTGCAGGGATTCGGCTTCGCGGTGAACCGCCGGTTCATTCGCATCGCGGCGAACAATGAGCGGATCACGGATTATGTTTTCCGGCAGCAGCTCATCGATACGCTGTCGTCCGTGATTCGGCTTTACTGGGATCTGGTGAGCCTCAATGAGGACGTGCGCGTGAAGCGCGAATCTTTGGCGTTGGCGCGGAAGCTGCTCGAAGATAATCAATCGCAAGTTGACGTGGGGACGTTGGCCGCGATCGAGGTCAAGCGCGCTCGCGCGGAAGTAGCCCGCAGCCGCCAGGATTTGACCAATTCGGAAGGCTTGGTGGATCAGCAGGAGTTGATTCTGAAAAACATCTTGACGCGCCGCGGCGGCTCGGACCCTCTGGTGGCGAGCGCCCGCGTCGTGCCGCTCGATCGCATTGAGCTTCCCGAGCATGAGCCGGTGCAACCCATGCAGGATCTGATTGCCGAGGCTTTCCGCAGCCGCCCCGATCTCACGCAGGCCCGCATTCAGATCGATAATTCCGAGATCGGCTTGAAGGGATCGAAGAACGCGCTTTTGCCCGAGCTGGACCTGGTCGGAAGTTTGCAGAATAATGCACTATCCGGGCAGCCGAGCACGGTGCAGTCTTCCGCCGTTACCACTACGCCGTTCGTGCGAAACCCGGACCCGTTTTACGTAGGCGGCTTTGGCAACGCGCTGTCGCAAATCTTCAGCCGCAATTTTCCGAATTACGGAATTGGTTTGCAGCTAACGATTCCGTTGCGCAATCGCGTGGCGCAAGCCGACGTAATCCGCGACGAGTTGCAGCTCCGTCAAACGCAAGTGCGATTGCAGCAGCTTGAGAATCAGGTGAAATTGGAAGTGGGAAATGCGCTGCTCGTGTCGCAGCGCGCGCGGGCGGGATACGATGCCGCGGTCGAAACGCGCCAGCTTCAGGAGGAGGCGCTCGACGCGGAGCGGCAGCGCTTTGGCGTGGGAGCCTCCACTACGTTCCTGGTAATTCAGTATCAGCGCGATCTGGCGCAAGCGCGATCCACCGAAGTTGCGTCGCAAGGCACCTACGCGAAAGCTCGCGCCGCCCTCGAACGGGCAACCGGCCTGACGCTTCGCAATAATAACGTGCTGATCGAAGAAGCCTATCGCGGGCAAGTGTCGCGCGCGCCGAGCGCGATTCCGGTCCAACCCTGAGAGCAGCAATCGAAATGAACAGCATGAACGCTAGCGAGGCCCGCGAGAAGCTTGCGCTCGAAAGCCGTGCTGGTTAGGGAAGAAGACTGGAACTGCATTCGGGAAACCCTCTATCTTCTTTCCATCCCCGGCATTCCGGCAGATTTCCTCTTCACCAAACAGGCCAAAAAGACGCCCGCCGAATCGCATCCGCGGATAGCGCGATAAATCTTTGTTGCTCGGATTCAGAGTCTCCCTTCGAACTAAACTAAGCAAAGACCCCTTCGTTCTCGTGATAGGATCTTTCCTACAAATTAGGGACGATATGCCAACCTCGGCGGTCACCCAAAACCGGCCATAGAGGGTCACTTCAAAACCGGCCAACGATAAACCGCTGTCCAGGACGTTAACTTCTGACGCGAGGGCGCTACCCTCCGTCCTGTGAGTAACGTCTTGAA
>JBPCKZ010000147.1:0-30980 GCA_051003795.1 Bryobacteraceae bacterium
GTCCACACTCGTGTGGAAACTTGTTTCAAGTGACTAAAACCCTGTGTCCACACGAGTGTGGACACGGCAGGCACAAGTGCCCGCGCCACAATTCGGCCCAAGCCAATTTTCGCCCCGCGATGGAAATCGCCGAACTTACTCACCGGCTGCTCACCGTTACGGTCAATGGAACCGGCACGAAATCCTTCACCAGTTCACCCGTGGCCGAGTTGTAAATCCGCACGTGCCCGTCGAACCCGCCTGTCGCCACGCGGTCGCCCGCGGGATTGAAGGCAACAGCATAGATTCCCGCCCGATGCCCTTTGCATGACGCGAGCGGCGCGCCCGTCTCGGCGTTGTACACGTTGACTTGCGCACCCATTCCGCCCACCGCGATTTTTCCGCCATCTCCCGACCATGCCAGCGCGGCAATCGCTCCATCCTGGCGCGGCAGCTTGCGAATCAGAGTCGTGTCGTCGGCGATTTTCATCACTTTCGGCCGGTCCATCATATAGATGTAGGGTGTCCGCTCCTCGCCACCAATCACGACGATGTCCTTCTTCGGATGACGCGCGATGGCCATCAACTCGCCGCGCAATAAGTTCACGTTTTCGAGGAACGCGCCCGACGCGGCATCGCTCAATTTGGCCGCGCGATCGCGCCCCACCGAGACCACGCGTTTCCCATCCACTCCGAAGGCGGTCCCGAGCACCCAATTTTCATGATTCCCGATCTTCTGCAATTCCTTGCCGGAAGCCGCATCGATCAGCCGCACGGTGTTGTCCGCCCCGCCCACCGCGATTTCCTTTCCATCCGGCGAAAGCGACGCGCCAAAAACGGTATCGTTGGTCAACGTGATGGACCTTGTAAGCTTTCCGGTCGTCGCATTCCAGATTTGCACTTCGCCGAATCGCGCCGGAGTGCCGCCAACCGCGATCAGTGAAGCGCCGTCCGCCGGGTAGACGATCGCGTTCAACCGTTCCGACATCCCGACCAGCCGCAATAGCAAGCCGCTGCCGTCGGACTTGTGGAGCAGCACCTCGCGATAACCGGAAACGGCGAGCGTCTTCCCATCCGGCGAATACGCGAGAGCGCTGATGACCGGCGGTTGTGAATATACGGGCGGGTGGTCGGCCGAAATCGTGTCTTTGGCTTCCGGAGGGCTATCGTCTTTCGCGCCGGCGGAAATCCAATTCGCGATGGACGCGATCTGATCGGCCGCGAGCGCAGGGCCGCCCAGCGGCATCGCGGGCTTCATCTCGCCCTTGACGTACTTAAGGATCAGACTCTCGCCCGACGATCCCGCGTGGAATGTTGGACCCCGCTTGCCGCCTTGCGCAAGCCCGGCGAAGGTGGTGAGATCGAGGCCCGAACTTTGGACACTAGGCTGGTGGCATCCCTGGCATTGCCGCTGCAGTATGGGCCGCACGTCGCGGAAGTAACTGGCGGGCGTATCTGCCGCGGCCGCGGACGAAAACAGGCAAACGAAAATCAAACACGCGCGCATTGTGCCGTGGTTGTGATTCTATCACCTGAGCCGCCATTATTTCTTCTGATGCTGCCACTCCGCCTGGGAACCTTCACCGGGGAAGGGCCACGTCGTATTGTTCAGCAGAAGTTCCTTCTCGCGCTGGGCTTTCGGAACCCGATCGACCTTCAGGTTCTCGAAAAAGTGAACGCCCGTCTTGCCCGCGGTGGCGATGTCCACGTCGCCGTCGCCATCCAGGTCGGCGACCATAAACTGCGTTCCCGCGCCGGCCGTTCCATTCAGCGAGATCGGGTAGCGCGTGAACCGACCCGTCTTACGATCGATCTTGTAGTAATAAATTACCAGCGGATCGTAAGAGCCCGGATCGTTGCCGTCATGTCCGCGATAGCGCTTCCCGGCGATTAATTCCTGCTCGCCATCGCCGTCGATGTCCGCCATTTTCAAAACATGTATCTGTGAAAACGATTCATCGATAGTGTGTTTGACCCACTGACGATTCGCCTTCTGTTCCAACCAGTACAGGCCATAGCTGTGGCCGCGGCCGTAAATGATGTCCTGCTTCCCATCGCCATTGACGTCGTAAGCGATAATCGGAAACCCCGCCTCGCCGAGTTCCCATTCGCCATGCCACTCCCACTTGTCTTGATCCGCGTCGATGTTTTTGAACCAGCCATGAACCGAGAGAACGTCGGCCTTGCCATCGCCATCCACGTCCGCGATTCCGATTCCATGTCCGTCTTCCGCGCGGCCGCCCAGCTTATGCACTTTCGGCTCCGGGCCCGCGAAATCCACCCAGACGATCCCGGAACGGCCGTAATGCGCCAGCGCGAGATCGGGCTTGCCATCGCCATTGATATCGGCCATCCAACCGCCCTCGGTTTCAATCATGTGCGCGATCAGATGCCGCTGCCACATGACGCCGGGCTTCTTGGGATTTTCATACCACCACAATCCGTCGGTCATCCAACCGACGGTGACAATGTCGGGCGCGCCGTCATGATTCACGTCGACGGCCCACTCACCGCAATCCGAGACGAATTCATTAGTGATCTCGACGGTGCGGTACTGATGCCGCTTCCACTCGCCGCCTTGCGGACCGGGATTTTCATACCAATAGGCCCCGCTGAAAATATCCGGCCGCCCGTCGCCGTTCATGTCGATGGTGGTGATGCCTTCGGCATGGTCGGTGCCGAGGCGGTGAATGAAGAAAGCCGCTTGCGGCACGTTGCCGGGAGCGTTGCCCCGCGTCTGATTGAGTTGGGTGGAACCAGTGTGCGTGAGCGCGAGAAGCGCGATTGCGGGAAGGAAGAGTCGCTTCGATTTCATGGTTCCAGTATGCACTCCATACCCGGTAATGGGTGACTCCGCCATCATCCCGCGGTAACCGCGGACGCCTCGGACGCCAAGTTGCCCGCAGCATCGAACGGCCACTCGAACGCCGGGCCGGTGACTTCGACATCTCCCGCCGGACTCGCCGACCCAAGCAAATTCTCGCTTATGGCGATATGCGATAACTCCAGCGTGTTGCGAATCCAGGCAAACGTCACCTCGCTTGGATCGGCACGGCCCACCACCGCCGCCAAAATTTCCAGAGCTTCGCGATCCGTTGCCGCGCGAATTGGCGTTTTGATAGTCAATATGTTGGATGAAGCCATGGCGTTGACCTTCGTCGCTTTCCAATCGATTTTTTCGTAAAACCGGTCGGAAATCACGTCCGCCAGCCCTACGCCGACGGCGTTGCCGTAAGAAAGCGCACTCAGGTCGCGGACGTAAATCCGCCTGATCCGGGGCGCCCACGGCCAGGGATTCACGGTCCCATAAGGATGCCGGTTCACCACTTTCGAATCCATGCCCACGCCGCTGATGTGCTTGCCCACTTCATCGACGATCAGAATGTCGATGTCGTCGAACAGCAGGCGCGCCATCCAGGAACGGGCGATCATCAGCAGCTTTTCCTCCTCCTCTTCCATCCGAACGGCGGACAGCGCCGCGACTTTCGCCGTCGCGTGGTGAGCGTCCTCCACGATGGCGAGGCCGCCGATCACTTTCCCGGAAGCGAGCACATGCCGTCCCACCGACCGGATGACGGCACCGAGCCCGAGTCGGACGCCATGCCGGTGATAATTGGTCGCGCCTTGCAGCTTGCCAAGTCCGATGGACGCCATTTTCAGGAGACCGCTTTCAATGGGCGCGTCGAACGTGGTGTGCCATTTCACGCGATTCACCACGAACACGCCATCGCTTTGCAAAGCATTTCGGTCGAAATAGGTTTCGATGCCGTCGGGCGTCGTGCCGAACGGGGCGGCATCGACGCAACTTTTTATGGGGCATCCCATCGCGACCTCCGTCACGCCATAGTGCGCCAGGACGTCCAGTTGGCCCAGATCCGTGCCGCCTCCGTGACTGCCCATTGCCGGAACGACGAAAGGCTGAAACCCGCGCTCGCGGAAGTGATCGACGGTGGATCGGACGATCGTCGCGAGATTGGAAATGCCCCGGCTGCCCGCGCCGATGGCGATGCGCGCGCCGGGCGCGAATCCCGCGCCGGCATCCACTGCCGCGAGTTCCGCGCGGACGGCCCCGGCAACGTCGGGAAGACCCCGGTTCGGGAAATGTTGAAGGACGGGTATCGGACTGGCGAGCCGCATCTCGCTCAGGTTATCACCAGCGCAGCCGGCACTTACATCGACCATTGATTCCCCGACCCGGTGAGCCGCGTGCTGAAACTCAAAGTTGTTGGGGAAGTCGATGTGAAGCTTTCGTTGCACATCCAAGGCGGCGTCATAAGCCCTTTCCGCCAGGCGATGAAGTGTTGGAAGCGGTCTTTCCGTTTCGCCGGCCCAGTTGTAAGCATCGCCCAGAGAGGATTGATATCGATTGTTACCCGGAAAATCTCTGGTTAGCTGCTGGAGTTGATCGATCGCGGTTTGATAGTGCGGGACGGCTTGCGCCGGTTGATCGAGCAACCGGTAAACCTGCCCCAATCGGTGACGTTCGCGCAAAAACGGCTTTGACCCATTACCTGGGAATTGCCCTCAATCAACGAAACGTGGCCCGCGACCAGCGGAGTCGGGCCCGTTCGAAACTGCAGCTTGCCGAAAAGGCCGTCGAAGAGATGTTGCTCTCCGCCGAAACCGAGTCGGCGCGCGTGGCTGCCGGCTCGCCTGAGATGGAACAGCTCAAAAGAGAGTTGTTGCATAAAGCGGAGGGTTTTTATGTCACTTTCCGCGCCGCCGACCAGGTGGATGGACAAGTCGCACCGATCCAACTCCCCGTGTATGAAGTCCGTTCGCTCCCCGGTAACCGTCGAAATTGGCTGCCGAGGGAAACCAGAACGCCGGACCGCCTAAGCTTGAGCAGAATGCATCCTCGAAGCAATCGTCCCCCGCTAACTTGGGATCGCGCCAGACTTCAACTTCCTCTCCTAGCCACATGTCAAGCCGGGTTTTTAGGTGATTGCTAAAGTCAGTCACCCATTTGTGGCCCCTCCATGGTTGATCGTCCAAATGGGCATAACTTACGAACGCTTCAGGGTCAAACTTCACGATTACCTCTGAATTCCGCCGTATTACGTGCTTGATCCGCTGCCGGCGGGATTCGGATCGGCGGCCCCGGCGGTTTTTGATTCGGGTCTTGAAGAAAGTTGACGCTGCGCAAGGCCGCCTTGGCTACTGGCGGCGGTTCTTCCGCAACAATGCCGCCCGGCAACAATACAGAAATTAGAAACAACGGAATCATAAGCCCTCCGAAAGCAAATGAAATTCATGGTTCTACATCTGAGTGCGCCGTCCGGCGTTCTCGTTTCACTTGGTCAAGCTCATCCTCGACATCCTTCCGATCCACGCCGGTTAACTCCGGAAAAAGGCCGGACGCGTTTCGGATCGCCTCGCTCGCCTTGGCCCGCAAGCCCAAGCCGCGATAAGCGAGGGCAAGCTCACAATAATCCCAAGCGATTTTGGCCTTCGATCCAGCGGCTTTATGTTCACCAACGGCTCGCAAAAGAAGCGGGACCGCGCCCTTATAATTCCTCTCAACTTCGTTCAGAAAGGCCAAATTTAAAAGTGCCTGGGCGTACTTAACGTGAAAATCGGCCGAAATCCCGGCGCTTCCCAGAGTTTCGAACCCGGCGATTGCCGCGTGGTACTCGCGTTTTGCGGCTGCGCGGTCCTTTTTAGATTCCAATATGCGGCCCCGTATATCGTGGGCGTGGCCAATTCCGTTCTTAAGGACGGTACCGGATCGGACAGCCGTTCCAGTAACGCAAGAGCATCCCGCGCTCTGTTTTCCGCCGTTAGGGTCTCGCCTTTATCGATCGCCCGAGGGAACTGCCGCCGCGCTTCATCGAGCCGGCCGCGTTGTTGCACGAGTAATCCGCGGTTATTCAAGACGCGCGCAAGCTCTTGCCGGCACTCCGTCGCGAGTTCGCCCGAAGATTTAGTGCCGGAAAGCGGAGTTACCAAGGCGATAGCCTCTCGATAATCCGAATCGGCATCGTCCAGATTCCCAATCTCCGCCCGTAGAATGCCGCGGTTGTAAAGGGTTCGAGCGAGCTTTTGCGGTCAACCACTCGAACACCCGTTCATCCGTGACCTGGCAGATGGCCGCGCTGGCTGTGTCGTTCCCTACGCTCCCGGGAACAAGTTTCCGCTCGATGGAATCGCCTATCCACGAATCGGGCGTACAGGATGCCCAAACCAGCCAGTGCCTTTTTGATCCATGGCCTTCGCGCGCTACCATGGGCCATCCATGATCGAATACCCAGACGCCAGTCCCGAAGTTCGCGCCATGTATGACGACATCATGGCGACCCGTCACACGGACTGGATCAACAATTTTTGGAAGGTGCTGGCGCAAGATCCCGCCACCTTGCGGCGCACCTGGGAGAGCGTCAAACAGATCATGGCGCCGGGCGCGCTCGATGCCATAACTAAAGAGATGATCTACGTGGCCGTCAGCGCGACGAATCAGTGCCCCTACTGCATTGCTTCACACACGGCCTCCGCGCGGAAAGCCGGAATGACGGATGCGATGTTCGCCGAAATGATGGCGGTGGTTGGAATGGCCAACGAAACGAACCGTCTGGCCAGCGGATACCGCGTCGAAATCGACGAGCGTTTTCAAGCACCGGAATCCGCCGTGTTACCCTGAAATTTCCGCATGCCCGCTCGCTTGAGCGAAGCCATCGTTTTGCAGACATATCCATTGAAAGAGTCGGATCTGATCGTCAGTTTTCTGGCGCGCGACGCCGGTAAATTGCGCGGCGTGGCGAAGCGCGCGCGAAGGCCCAAGAGCAATTTCGGGTCGGGACTCGAGCGTCTCTCGGAAGTGAAGCTGTCTTATTTTCAACGCGAAAACCGCGAGTTGGTGAACCTCGATTCCTGCGATCTGGTCCATTCGCAATTCGGCCTCTCGTCCGATTATTTCGCTTCCGTCGCGCTCGACTACATTGCCGAAATTTCCGAGCAGCTTTTGCCGGCGGCGGAACCGAATGAAAAATATTTCCGCCTATTGACCGCCGTGCTCGACCATTTGCGATCCGGCGAACCCGGAGCAGTTTGGCGCGCCGTCACTTACTTCACACTGTGGGCGGTGCGCCTCGCGGGCCTGCTCCCGGAACTGCACGTCTGCTTAACTTGCGGCGGATGGCTGGACGATCCGGAGTCGCCCGAAAAGGCGTTTTTTGCCCGCGCGCGCAACGGGCTTTCCTGCGGGCGCTGCAGGCGAACGCTGGATTTGCGGAATACGTGGGAGTTGACCGGCGCATCGAAGACACTGGCCGAGCATATGCTGCGCACTTCGATTTCCCAAATCTCGAAAGACGCGTGGGTGCAGGCGACCGCGGCCGACTTGCGCCGCTTCCTCGTCCAGCAGATCGAAATGCAAATCGAGCGCCGGTTGCGAACCGCCGAAATGCTGGAAGCCGCCTGAACGGATGGACTCCTTTCAACAGATCGTCCTGAAGCTGAAGAACTATTGGGCCGAGCGCGGCTGCATCATCCAAGAGCCGATGGATATGGAAGTGGGCGCGGGCACCATGTGCCCCGAAACGTTTCTGCGCGTGCTCGGGCCGAAGCCGTATCGCGTGGCCTACGTGCAACCAAGCCGTCGTCCCGCGGATGGGCGCTATGGCGAAAATCCCAACCGGCTGTACAAGCACCAGCAGTTGCAAGTGATCCTGAAGCCCGCTCCGGACGACGTGATCGAGCAGTATCTCGGCAGCCTGGAGGCAATCGGCATCGATCTGCGCGAGCACGATATCAAACTCGAGGAAGACAACTGGGAAGCGCCGACCCTGGGCGCGTGGGGCGTGGGCTGGCAGGTGATGCTCGACGGTCTTGAGATCTCGCAGTTCACCTATTTCCAGCAATGCGGCGGAATCGATCTCGAGCTTGTCCCGGCGGAATTGACCTACGGCCTGGAGCGGCTGGCCGCGTTTCTGCAAGTGAAAGATAGCATCTACGACATTGAATGGGCTCCCGGCGTGAGTTATCGCGACGTGCGCTTCCGCGACGAGCAGCAGTACTCCGTTTACAACTTCGAGATGGCGGATGTGGACACGCTCTGGAAGCTATTCGACCTGCATGAGCGCGAAGCGCGGCGGCTGCTGGATCTCTATCCGAAGTCACAAGATAAAGCCCGCTTTCCGCTGCTTCCGGCTTACGACCACGTTTTGAAATGCAGCCACCTGTTTAATACCCTCGACGCGCGCGGGGCGATTAGCGTGACGGAGCGCGTCGGCGTAATCGGGCGCGTTCGCAAGCTCGCGGTGGGCGTCGCGGAAGCTTGGACGAACCAACAGGCCGCATGAATTTCTTACTTGAAATCGGCGTCGAAGAAATTCCGGATTGGATGATTCCAGGCGCGCTTGCGAGCTTGCGGGAGTTGTTCGGGGCACTGAAGCTATCCGATCGCTTGGAGGTGGATGGCACGCCGCGCCGCTTGGCGCTTCGCGCGTGGGACGTGCCGGTGCGCGAGCCGGACGGCGAAGAGCGGGTGAATGGTCCCGCCAAATCCGCGCCGCCGGGGGCGGTTGCCGGATTTGCTCGCAAGCTGGGCGTCGCGCCGGAACAGTTGGAGCTTGCAGCGGGTCCCAAGGGCGAGTTTTATACCTTCCTCAAAAAGATTGCCGGACGGGAAACAAGGCAGATCCTGGCCGACTCTCTGCCCGGCTTGATTTTAAAAATTCCGTTCCCGCGAAACATGTATTGGACCGGAAAATCCGGACCGCGCTTTATCCGGCCCATTCGCTGGATCGTGGCGCTGCTGGGCGCCGAGATCGTTCCGTTCGAACTGGCGGGCGTGCGATCGGGCAATGAGAGCGGCGGGCATCGCCGCCTCGGCCGCCATCGCATTGCGGTGACTTTCGATTCCTACGCCCAAGTCCTTCGCGATAATTTCGTGCTGCTTTCGGCGGAAGAGCGCCGCGACAAAATCGTGCGCGAGATCGGCGGCATTCATCCCGATCCGGCGCTGCTCGAAACACTGGTCTACTTAACGGAATATCCAACCGCAATAACTGGAAATTTCGATCCGGATTTTTTGACGCTGCCGAAAGAAGTGCTGAGCACGGTAATGCGGCACCATCAGAAATATTTCTCGGTTGAGACGGCGAACGGGGAACTCGCTCCGCAATTCGTTGCCGTGATGAATACCGATGCCGATCGCGGAGGCCTCGTCCAGCGCGGGAATGAGCGCGTGCTGCGCGCCCGCTTCAGCGATGCCCGTTTTTTCTGGGACACGGACCAAAGGAAGACGCTGGCCGATCGCGTTCCCGATCTGGCGCATGTCACGTTTCAAGCGAAGCTCGGGACATACTTGGAAAAAACCGAGCGTGTCGCGGAGCTGGTGCGTGAACTCGGCGGCGATTATGCCGCGATTCGCGCGGCGCAACTTTCGAAATGCGATCTCACCACCGAACTGGTGAAAGAATTCCCCGAGTTGCAGGGGATCGTCGGCGGACTATACGCGCGCGCGCAAGGCGAACCGGAAGAAGTGGCGCTTGCCATCTACGATCAATACAAGCCGGTTGGCATGGAGGATTCGATCCCGCGCACGGCGGCGGGCCGTATTGTCGCTCTAGCCGACAAGCTCGATACTCTGCTGGGCTGCTTCCGCGTGGGGTTGATACCCTCGGGATCGAAGGACCCCTTTGCGTTGCGGCGCGCGGCTCAAGGCGTGGTTCGCATTATCGTCGAAGGCCGGATACGCGTGTCGCTCGGCGGCGCGGGCGATGCGGCGTACCGCGAGTTTCTGCTCGACCGCGCGCGCCATTACTTCAAAGACGCGCGCGGTTTCCGGTACGACGAAGTCAATGCGGTGCTGGCTTCGGGCTGGGACGATTTGATCGGCGTGGAAGAGCGTTTGCTCGCCATTCAGTCGGTGCGCAACACCGAAAACTTCGAACCTCTGGCCGCGAGCTTCAAGCGCATTCAAAATATTTTGAAGCAGGCTCAATTCGTGGGCGATGGCGCCCCCCTCGATCCGGCACTGCTCGAACCGGGAGCGGAAGCGGATTTGTATAGCGCGTTCCAGCAGGTTCGCGCCGAAGCCGCTACGCTGGAGTATCGAGCGGCACTCGAGACCATCGCCACGTTGCGACCCAAAGTCGATCTGTTTTTCGACAAGGTGCTGGTTAACGCGCCCGATCCCAAAATCCGGCAAAACCGGCTGGCGTTTCTACACGCCATGCTCGCCGAATTTTCCACAATCGCGAATTTTTCGGAAATTGTAACGACTTCTTAGGAGATGGATTCGAAATGCAAAAGCACGTTTACTCGTTCGGTGAAGGCAAGGCGGATGGCGATGGAAAGATGAAAGAGGTACTCGGCGGCAAGGGCGCCGGCTTGGCGGAAATGAGCCGCGCGGGGCTGCCCGTCCCTCCTGGTTTCACTATCTCGACCGGCGTCTTCAATCTTTATTTTCAGGCCGGCAACCACACGCCTCCCGAAATCGAAAAGGAAATCGACCAAGCCTTGGCGCTGCTCGAAAAGCGCATGGGCAAGAAGCTTGGCGACGAAGAAAACCCGCTGCTGGTGAGCGTGCGCTCGGGCGCGAAGTTTTCCATGCCCGGCATGATGGATACCATTCTCAACCTCGGACTGAACGACCGCACTGTCGCCGGCCTGGAGAAAAAGAGCGGCAATCCGCGTTTCGCGCAGGACTGCTACCGCCGCTTTATTCAGATGTTCGGCAACGTCGTGCTGGATATGGGCAAGCATCCGTTCGACGAAGTTTTCGATGCGCGCAAGAAACAAAAGAAAGCTAAATTCGATACCGATCTTACGGCGGAAGATTTGAAAGCCGTGATCGTGGATTACAAGAAGCTGGTCCAAAAGAAAACGGGCAAGCCCTTCCCGCAAGAGCCTCGCGAACAGCTTTCGATGGCGCGCGATGCCGTGTTCCGCTCCTGGAATGGCGATCGCGCGATCGTCTACCGCCGCATGGAAAAGATACCCGACGATATCGGCACGGCCGTAAACGTTCAAGCGATGGTGTTCGGCAACATGGGCGATACTTCCGCGACGGGTGTCGGCTTCACGCGTAATCCTTCAACCGGTGAAAAGGCTTTCTACGGCGAATTTCTGGTAAATGCGCAAGGTGAAGATGTGGTCGCGGGCATTCGCACGCCGCAGCCGATTTCGGAATTGAAGAACGTGATGCCGGACGTTTACGGCCAGCTTCGCGAGATCACCAATAATCTAGAGCGGCACTATCGCGACATTCAGGATTTCGAGTTCACCGTCGAAGATCACAAGCTGTACATGCTGCAAACCCGCAACGGCAAGCGCACCGGGCCGGCCGCGGTCCAGATCGCCGTCGACATGGTGGCGGAGAAGCTGATCGACAAGAAAGAAGCGATTCTGCGGGTCGATCCGAAGCAGCTCGATCAGTTGCTGCATCCGGTGCTCGACCCCGCGGCGAAGAAGTCGCTGCGGTTGCTCGCAACCGGACTGCCGGCATCGCCCGGCGCGGCAGTGGGGACGGTCGTTTTCAATTCGGACGAAGCGGTGGAACGGGCTAAGGGCGGCCCGGTGATTTTGGTGCGCGGCGAAACCACGCCCGACGATATCCACGGCATGGAAGTCGCGAAAGGCATTTTGACGGCGCGCGGCGGAATGACGAGCCACGCGGCGGTAGTCGCGCGCGGCATGGGCGCTCCGTGCGTGGCGGGCGCGGGTGGCGTGGAAGTGAATGAACAGCGCCGCGAGATGACCGTTCAGGCGGGGGGCAAGAAGCTGGTGTTGCGCGAAGGCGATTGGGTTTCGCTCGACGGATCGACCGGCGAAGTGTTCGCGGGGCGCGCGAATACTCTTGACGCCGACCCCTCTTCGGGCGCCCTTGCGACCTTCATGCAGTGGACCGACGAATTCCGCGGCAAGTTCGGCGTGCGCGCCAATGCCGACATCCCGCGCGACGCGAAAGTAGCGCGCAAATTCGGTGCGGAAGGCATCGGCCTCTGCCGCACGGAGCACATGTTCTTCGCCGAAGACCGTATCCAGCACATGCAGGCGATGATTCTGGCTCGCGACGAAAAATCGCGCCGCAAAGCGCTGCTCCGGTTGCTGCCGATGCAGCGCGCCGATTTCGCCGGCCTCTTCAAAGCGATGGACGGTTTCCCGGTGGTGATCCGGACGCTCGATCCGCCGCTGCACGAATTTCTTCCCAAGCGCGAAAACCTGATGGTGGATTTGGCAAAGCTGCCGAACGCCGATGTCAAGACCAAGCGCGAAATGGCGGAGCGGTACGGCTTGCAGGTTTCCGCGCTCAAGAAGGAATTGCCGAATCTGCTGCAGCGCGTCGAAGAGCTGCACGAGTTCAATCCGATGCTGGGGCATCGTGGCTGCCGTCTCGGCATCACTTATCCCGAGATCACCGAAATGCAGGCCCGCGCGATTTTCGAAGCGGCCGTCTTAGTCGCCAAAAAGGGCGTGAAGGTGATTCCCGAAGTGATGATCCCGCTAATTGGGAGCGTCGAGGAGTTCGACAACCAGAAGAAGATCGTCGTGCGGGTCGCCGACGAGGTGCTTGGCAAAGCCGGCATGAAAGACCTGAAATATCTGGTCGGAACGATGATCGAAATCCCGCGCGCGGCACTGACGGCCGATCGGGTTGCCAGGGAAGCCGAATTTTTCAGCTTCGGCACCAACGATTTGACGCAGACCACGATGGGCCTCTCGCGCGACGACTATACGCATTTCCAGGCGGATTACGAAAAAGCGAAAATTTTCAAAGCCGACCCGTTCGCGGTTCTCGATCAAGAGGGTGTTGGCAAGCTCATCGAGATGGCGGTGAAGGCCGGCCGTGGGGCAAGGAAAGATCTGGAAGTCGGGATCTGCGGCGAGCATGGCGGCGAGCCGAGTTCGGTGCAGTTCTGCTATCGCGTCGGGATGGATTATGTTTCGTGCTCGCCCTACCGCGTGCCGATCGCGCGACTGGCGGCGGCGCAAGCGGCCATTTCGGGCGATAAGTCCGAGGCGATGCGGACGGCGTAGTTGGAGCCAGTTGCGAAGCACGCTGATATCCTCGTCGAGATCCGGCCCCTATGAGCCGCCAGTTGGCGTTTATGGGCGGCGGTTCGTCCCGATCCGAGTCGAAGAACCGTGGGAACGCATTTCATTGCATGGCGGCAACCGAAGTCTGCTTATAGGCGGGTCAGA
This sequence comes from Bryobacteraceae bacterium, assembly GCA_051003795.1. Taxonomy (GTDB): domain Bacteria; phylum Acidobacteriota; class Terriglobia; order Bryobacterales; family Bryobacteraceae; genus JALYXS01. Next base: position 13,126 of record JBPCKZ010000147.1, read on the forward strand.
CCCAAGCTGATTTTAATAGCCTCTTCAACACGGTCCAACGCGTCGGCGTCAACTACGCCGAGACGCGTCACCAACCGCTTTCGATCAACTGCCCGGATTTGATTTAGGAGAGCGACCGGAGTGACGGAGAGGCCGGTGGCCTCATTCGCCCCGAGCAGCACGTGCACGGGGTTAAGCGGAAAACGCACCGTAGAGGTGATCGGCGCAACGATGGTGATCTGCGTCAGGCGGTTGGACACGTCGTTTTGGATGACCAATGCCGGCCGGGTCTTTTGAATCTCGCGGCCTAGCGTTGGGTCGAGCGATGTGACGTAGATTTCGCCCCGGCGCGGGGAGATTGCTTTGTGGGAGCCGGTTGGGGTTCGTCGAGCTGCTGCCATGCTTCATGGTCCACGACAGACCAATCTCCGGCAACTTGCCGATCGATGTCCCGATCGCGGACCGCAGTCCGCTCCAGGCGGGCGCGGAGCGCTTCAGCGCTCTGATGGGATACGTAATGCTGCACGGCTTTGTCGATGAATCGGCTGCGCTCCCCTGGCCGGGCCAGGCGGTCAATCGTTTTGACCGTGTTTTCCGGCAACACAATGTTGAGACGCTTGGTCATGGAAGTTAACGTTTTGTTGTTATTTGTTTGCTATACACAACGCATGTGTATGTCAAGAGTACATGGTGAGAGTTTCTTCACGCATGGTCCGCCGCGCAAGCAGGCCGGGAATTTGGCTGAACGCGCGGCTGGCCGCTTACCGGACATTCGTCGCAGGAGCCGCTGTTTCTCCGGAAGCCCGCACGCCGGGGCCGCGATAAACCTTCCCGCCCTTCATAACAAACCGCACCCGCTCGAGCTCCGTAATGTCCTTCAGCGGATCGCCGGACACGGCCACGATGTCGGCGAACTTGCCCGGCTCGATCGCTCCCAGATTTTCCCGCCGATCGAGCAATGACGCCGCAACCGTCGTGGCGGATTGAATCGCCTGCATCGGCGTCATCCCGTAACGCACCATGTAACCGAATTCCTTGGCCTCGTTTTCAGTCCAGGCGAATCCGCCGACGTCCGTTCCGAAGACGATTTTGACGCCCTTCCGAACGGCTTTCGCGAATACCGCCGCTTTAAGATCGGCCATCTTCGGCCAGATGGGCTCGCCAGCCGCCGCGCGTCCTTGCGCCACGTACACGCCCACGTAAATCGTCGGGCACCAGTAGACGCCGCGCTCGATCATCCGGTCCATCAACTCCTCGTTCAAGCCGTCGCCGTGCTCGACCGAATCGACACCCGCCCGCAGAGCCGCGTCGATCCCGTCCATTCCCATCGCGTGCGCCGCCACTTTGTGGCCGAGCCGGTGCGTTTCGTCCACCATCGCCTTGGCTTCTTCATCGGTGAAGTTGACGCGCGAGCGCAGCGCGCCGTCTTTCATGTAATACGCTCGATCCGAATAGTACTTGATCCAGTCCGCGCCGTACCGGATCTGTTCGCGCACGGCGCGCCTGATGTTGTCCGCGCCATCGACGATTTGCACCCCTTCGGGCATCCTCAGTTCCCAGGAATAACCGAGCAGCGGATACATGCCCGTCGGCGCGAACGCACGCGTGGCGACGAACATGCGCGGCCCCGGAACGATGCCGCGCTCGATGGCTGTCTTGACATCCACATCGGCATACATCGCCCCCTCGGTTTCAAGATCGCGGATCGTCGTGAAGCCGTTCATCAGAGCGGTGCGCGCGGCCACCGTCGCGCGAATCGCGCGGTATGGGATGGATTGTTTCAGGAGTTGTTCGTCGTAATCCGCGGCGGTGATGTCGCCCTGCAGGAGGACGTGCGTGTGAGCGTCGATGAGACCGGGAAGGACGGTCGCGTCGCTTAGGTCGATGACGGTCGCGCCGGACGGAATCTTCAAGCCGGCTCCGGCTTCCCGGATGCGATCTCCCTCGATGAGGACGATTTGATTCAGCCGCGCGGTTCCGGAGCTGACGTCAATGAGCCGTCCAGCGCGGATCGCCTGAACCTGTCCGTGGGCGAGAGACGCAAACGCCAGGACTAACGCGATTGGCGAAATTTGCAACCAGGATCTCATGGCGTGGATCTCATACCGTTATTCCAACTTTCCAAAGCGCGAACGCGACCGCCTGCCGGACATACATCCACCACCGTCGCGCTTCCCCTTGCGGGGCCGATTCGCGCGGCGATCCATAGACCTCCAGCCCGCGCGACCACAGCATTCTCTTGGCGCGAAAGATATGGTACCCGTCGCTCACCACAATGCAAGACCGCAGCCCCATGCGCCGCATGATCTCCGAAGCGGCCGAAATTGAATAGATCGTGGTCGCGCCCTCTTCCTCCACCACGATAGCCTCCGGCGGCACGCCGCGGTCGATCAGATAAGAGCGGCCGACACCGCCCTCGGTGAACGTGGGATCTCCTCCCGCGCCCCCGGTGGTCATGATGCGCGGAGCGAGGCGTTCCTTATAGAGGCGCAGAGCGTGATCCAAACGAGCGCGCAGAACCGGCGACGGAGTTCCTCGATATTCGGCCGCGCCCATCACGATAATTACATCCGCCGGGCGCGCTTCATCCACTCTGGACTGCTTGGCGATCCGCACCGTCAACGAAGCCAGGTAGCCGAGGAGGAATAACACCGCCGCGACCGCCGCAATCGGAAGAATGCGTCTCATCTGCGTTATTCTGATGTCAACATTGTATAGGGTATGCCCGCTGCCCAACTGCTATCCAGCCCCGCGAACCCGCTTTTGAAGGACGTTCGGAAGGCGCTTCAGCGCGGCGCGTTAACCGCCAACGGGTATTGCGTGGCGGAAGGCAAGCACCTGCTCGAAGAAGCGCGGCGCAGCGGCGCGAACATCCGGGCGATCCTGGTCGCTCAATCCGCGGAAGGCGAAGTTGCCGATTACTCCGAGCGCGCCATCGTCGTCGACGACCGCGCCTTTCAGTCGCTGTCCGGTGTTGAAACGGCGCAAGGAGTCATGTGTCTCGTCGAGCCGCGCGCCTGGCGCTTGGAAGATTTGCTGGGTGCTCAGGGACCAGTGATTATCCTCGACGGCATTCAGGATCCCGGCAACGCCGGCACGATCGTGCGGACCGCCGAAGCTTTCGGAGCCGCCGGCGTCCTGTTCCTGAAAGGAAGCGTGAGCCCATTCAATCCTAAAGCGATTCGCGCGGCCGCCGGGTCGTTTTTCCGCCTCCCGTTCGTGCATGACCTGGGAGCGGCGGATGCGCTCGCAAGCTTTGCCGGCCGGCGCATCACGCTTTATGCGGGCGTGCCTGGAGGGAATGGCGCCGCGCTATTGCCGCTGACGGACCTGACCGGCAAGTGCGCCTTCGCGATTGGCAACGAAGGCCATGGCGTAGGCGAGCCATTCCGTTCCGCCGCGCTGCCGCTCACGATTCCGGCAAGCGGAGTGGAATCCTTGAATGCCGCCATTGCGGCCGCCATTTTCCTTTACGAATCCCAAAGGCAAAGGATGCAATCCGCGTGAGCCTGTTCGACTCGGCCCCTGTCGGGGCGGCCGGCCGCGATAAAACGCGGCCGCTGGCCGATCGCATGCGTCCCGAGCGCCTCGAAGATTTCGTCGGGCAGGAGCATATTCTCGGCATTGGCAAACCGCTCCGCGCGCAGGTCGAGCGCGACGAGATTGGCTCAATGGTCCTATGGGGGCCTCCGGGCGTCGGCAAGACAACTCTCGCGCGCATCATCGCCCGGCTTTCCCGCTGCGAGTTTCTGCCCTTCAGCGCCGTGTTGAGCGGAATTAAAGAAATTAAAGCCGTCATGGCCGATGCCGAGCGCCTACGCAAAGCCGGACGCCGCACCATCGTGTTCATCGACGAAATTCATCGTTTCAACAAGGCCCAGCAAGACGCTTTCTTGCCGTATGTGGAACGCGGCGACATCATTCTGATCGGCGCCACAACCGAGAATCCGTCGTTCGAAGTCAACGCCGCCCTGCTCTCGCGCGCGAAGGTGTTCGCTCTACGCGCGCTTACGGTGCACGAGATCGTAGGGCTGCTCAGAAGCGCATTAACCGATCGGGAACGCGGGCTTGGCGATCGCCAATTCACCGCGCCGGACGATCTGCTGGAACAGATCGCGATTCTGGCCAACGGCGATGCGCGATCGGCTTACAACACGCTCGAAGCCGCCGTGAGCGCTTCGACCAACGGCGAGATATCGCGGCAGGCAGTTGAGGACGCGCTGCAGCGCAAGGTGCTGCTCTACGACAAGTCGGGCGAGGAGCATTACAACCTGATCTCCGCGCTGCACAAATCGGTGCGTTCGAGCGATCCCGACGCCGCGCTCTATTGGCTCAGCCGCATGATGGAAGCGGGCGAGGACCGGATGTATCTGGCGCGAAGGATCGTGCGGATGGCCATTGAAGATATCGGGCTGGCGGACCCGCGTGCGCTCGAACAGGCAATGGCGGCCATGCAGGCGACGCATTTTCTGGGCATCCCCGAAGGCGACCTGGCGTTGGCTCAGGCGGCCGTGTATCTGGCGATGGCGCCGAAGTCGGACGCGGTTTACACCGCCCTCGGCCGCGTCCAGGAGGACGTGCAAAACACGATAGCCGAACCGGTGCCCTTGCACCTTCGCAACGCGCCGACGAAGGCCATGAAGCAATGGGGCTATAGCGTTGGGTATCGACACGCGCACAAATTCGACGACGCCATCCCGGATATGGAATGCCTGCCGCCTTCGCTCGCGGACAAGCGCTATTACGAACCGACCGAGCGCGGGATGGAGAAGCGGATTGGCGAGCGGTTGGAGGAGATCCGGCGCGCGCGGAAGCCGCGACCATGATTGGGCGCCCGATCTCCCACTTTCTACCTTGACAATAACAGATAGGTTATATAAACTAGCTGTTATGCAGTCCCTTGATGCCGCTTTCTCCGCACTCGCCGACCCGACCCGGCGGGCGATCCTTACTCGTCTCGCCAGAGGAGAAGGCACTGTGATGGAACTGGCCGATCCGTTCGACATTACTCAGCCCGCGGTCTCAAGACACCTAAAGGTGCTCGAAAGCGCGGGCCTGATTGCCCGGCGGGTCGAGGGCACAAAACGCCCGTGCCGGCTGGCGAAAGAAGGGGTTGAAGCGATCGACGAATGGCTTGGGACGTTGCGCAAAGCTCTGACGAGAAATTACGACCGCCTGGACGAAGTTCTGGCGGATATGACACCACCGAAAAGAAAGGGAAAACGATGAGTAAGATGACTCTTAAGACCGAAGGCGATAGATATGTTGTTGTGACACGGCGCTTCGCCGCGCCGCCCGAGGCGGTGTACCGCGCGCACACCGAGCCGAGCTTGATCCAGAAATGGATGCTCGGTCCGGATGGATGGACGATGCCTGTCTGCATTTGCGACGCCCGCCCGAACGGGAAAATTCGGTATGAATGGGCGGACGGGAAAGGGGGCGGATTTTACCTGACTGGCGAGTTTCTGGAACTCGAGCCTCCCAGCAGGATCGTTCACCTGGAACGGATGCATCTCCCGGACCGGACCCCGGACAATCACGTTGAAACGAGGTTCGATCCTGACGGCGCCGGCACGCTAATGACAATGCGTATGACTCTGCCCGATGCCGAAACCCGGAAACACATGCTTGCGACCGGCATGGAGCATGGAATGGAAGCGAGCTACGGCCGGCTCGATCGTCTCGTCAAGGAGGTCCAACAACCATGAGTACGAAGCCGGCAACCATTAACGAGTATCTCGAAGCGTTGAGCGACGAGAAGCGGCGCGCGCTCGAACGCCTGCGAAAAATCATCCAGGCAGCCGCTCCAGGAGCGGAAGAGTGCATCGGCTACAACCTGCCCGCTTTCCGTTTGCACGGAAAGGGCCTCATCTGGTTTGGCGCCGGCGCCAATCACTGCGCCATATACGGCGTGTCCGAAACTCGCAAAGGCGAGTTCAAAGATTACGATACTAGCGGCAGGGGCACTCTTCGCTTTCAAGCCCACAATCCGCTACCTGCTGCCCTCGTGCGGAGGCTGGTGAAGGCCCGGATCGCGAAGGTAGCTCGTACCTCGCGAGCGAAGGTGAAACGCCGTGTTACCGCGAGACCTCGGCGCCAGCCGCCCGCCGGCATTTCTCGCGGCCTTCCCAACTTGAATTTATGCGCCTCCTCCTAGCCCTCGTCGTATTCTCATGTTCCACTGCATCGGCTCAAAATAGAACGGTTTTCCTGATCACGGACGCGGAGGGCGTCGGCGGAGTTTGCCGGCAGGACCAGACGGACCCCAAAGATCCGGAATTGCGCCAGCTCTTGACCGGCGAGATCAACGCGGCAGTCGATGGCTTTCTGGCGGGCGGCGCCTCGGAAGTGATTGTCTGGGATGGACACGATGGCAGCCAAACGCTCTCGACGCTGACGATCCATCCCAAAGCCAGGCTGGTGATGGGCGCTCTCGGCGCTTCCATGCTGATGGACCGCCATTTCTCCGCGGTTGCCTATGTCGGGCAGCACGCCAAAGCGAACGTCCGCGGCGGAATCATGGCGCATAGCTATAGCTCGCAGGGCATTCAGAACATGTTGCTGAATGGCAAGACAGTTGGCGAGATCGACGTGATTGGCGCGATGGCGGGGCACTTCGGCACGCCCGTGATCATGCTGAGCGGCGATCGGGCGGCCGCCAACGAATTGCACGAGATCGTGCCGGAGGCCGAACTGGCTGTCGTCAAAGAAGGCATTGGCCGGAATGCGTGTATCAGCCTCTCCGCGGCGGCCGCGCGCGAGAAAATCAATGAAGCGGCCCGGCACGCCATGACGAAGATTGGGTCCATCAAGCCGTATGTCGTTCCCGGCCCGGTTACTCTTCAAGTGGAGTACACGACGCGCAATTCGCTGCCGATCGACGCGGAGTTGCGTGCCGGCGCGGAAGTCTTGGACGACCGCACGATTCGTTTCCGCGGCAAGGACATCCTCGACGCGTGGCGTCTCTACCGTTCACGTTAGACTTGGACGGAAATCGACATGCAAACGGATTATGTGGCGAGTTCCACGGTGAATGGCCGGGAGTTGAACGCTCCGGGCTTTCCGTGCTGGTGCGCGAAGCGAACGAAACCATCGGCGGCGGCACGCGATCCCTGGAGCTAACGCAGCCCGGGTTCCTGCATGACGCCTGCTCGGCCGTGCATCCAATGGCGGCAGCTTCGCCCTTCTTCCGTTCGATTCCGCTCGCGGCGCATGGCCTCGAATGGATCGAACCTCCGTTGCCTTTGGTGCATCCGTTTGACGGCGCCCCGCCAGCGGTCTTGGATCGCTCAGTCGAGGACCGGAGACAGCGTGCGCCCGGATAGCTCGGCCTACCGGCGTCTCGTGGGGCCTTTGGTGCGCCATTGGGATGGCCTTGTTCCGGAGATCCTCTCGCCTCCTCTTCATCTGCCGTCCCGTCCGGCCGCTCTCGCGCAATTTGGCATGCGCGCGCCGTGGCCCGCGGCCCGCCTCGCCCGGACCGCATTTCGCGGAAGCCGCGCCTGTGCGGATATCGCGCCGCGCGCTCCGCTCTGAAGAACACTTTCGCTATATCGGAATCCCAAGCTTATCCCGTATATAGTCGCGGCTGATTCGCGCGCTCTCTTTCGGCTCGTGGAACGGCGAAGAATCCAATTCCACGGTCAACCACCCGCGCCAGTCGATCCCATCCAGATATGTCTTGAGAGCCGGAAAGTTCACGCCGCCGCTGCCCAGAGGAAAAAACGGCGGATCTTTCATCATATTGGGCCGGTCGATCCGCGTCTTGGCTCCGCCCCGATGTTGCGGCTGCGTGTCCTTCAAATGAAACTCGACCACGCGATGCCCCAGCGCGCGCGCCAACTCAACCGGGTCCATGCCCGCCATGGTGATGTGGCCCGTGTCCAGAACGAATTTCACGTTCTTCGGATCGGTGTGCTGCATGATGTAATCGATCTCGCGCCGGTTCTCGAATTGGCTCCACATGTGCGCATGCACCGCGAAGTTCATTCCTTCATCCCGAATCGCGCGGCCCAGTCGATCGAGCACCTTCGCCATATTATTTAAATCTTCGGCCGTTGTCCCTTGGGTAGGGCGCGGCCCGCAGTTAATTTTCAGATGATCGCATCCGAATGGTTTTATGAATCGCGCCAGCCGGAGATGATCGGCGACGATCTTATCCTGTTTGGCCGGGTCTTCGAAGTGCGTCTCGGTCGCGGCGCCTCCGTTCGATAAAGTAACCAGGCCGACGCCGATCTCGTCCAGGCGCTTCCTCAACCCGTCCGGATTATCCGGATAGTATTCGGGAAAGTATTGGACGAACGACTCCACGTAGTGATAACCCACGGCGCGTGCCTCGCGAAATCCCACGAACGGATCTTTCTCCCATCCACCGATCGTGTTGCTGGTGATCCCGACCTTGTAACCCGAGTCCGCTGCGCCGGATAGCGCGCCGGACAGGGGGCCGAGCGCGGTCGCGGCTACAAATCCGCGGCGCGTGATCGTTCGCATGATTAGTAACTCCTCGGTAGCATGTTACTTCACGGCCACAATCGAGATTTGTTCGAGCGTGGGCCAGCGATCTTGTGGGTCGGCCTGGCGCTCGCCGGAAGCGATCTGTTGGATGGTCGTGCGGGCTGGCGGTGCCGGCCCGAAGTATTGCGCGTACACCTTGTTCATGCGCGCAAAATCGTCCAGGTTGTCCAGATATACATTGCTTGAGACCACGTTCTCGAAACTCATTCCGGCTTCTTCCAAACCGTCGAGTAAGTTCCGCATCGTTTGCCGCAGCTGATGTTCGACCGTGGACGCGTAGATGCCGCTCTTCGGCCCCGGGATGATGCCGGATTTCGCCGAACAATATAACGTGTCTCCGGCGAAGACGCACGGGCTCGCGGTGGCGCTCGGCTCCATGTTTTTGGGCCTTACGGCGCGGCGCAGCGAAAGATCGCGAACCGCCACGCCGCTGAACTCGACGCTCGCGCCGTTCGGCAGCGCGTTCACGCGAATGGTCGCGCGCGCCGGCGTGTTCCCGAATTCGAAATGGCTCGCGTAAATCTTATTCATGGTCTCCATCGGCATTTTGCCGGTGAGATATGGATTGACAAAAACCAAATTTTGGAAATCCATCCCCGCCGCCTGCAATGTCTGGCGCATGCGGTTGAGCGACAGTTCGACCTGAGCGGCGGGATCGGATGGGATCTGCCCCGTCTGGATGTCGCGACCGAGAAATCCCGACAGGAACAGCCGTTCACCGACAAGAATGCCTGGAGCCAATGGGGAGCTCTCGGGATAACCGGCGGGCGCGATGCGCTTTTTCCTCGCCGGATCCTTTACGGCAATGGCGGTTACCTCAACCGGAGTGCCGGGCAAGGCGTAAACGCCAATCGTGGAACGCGCTGGAGGATTCTTCGGAAAAACGTCTTTCCATACCCGGTTCAATGCGTCTTCATTGGTTGCGTCCGTCAGGTATACCTGCGCCATCACGACGTGTTCCATCGTAAGTCCGGCTGCCTCGACGACGGAGCGGATGTTCGCGAAGCATTGCTGAAGTTGAGCGTCTATTTCCGTCGGCATGGACCCATCCGCCTTCTTCGCGCCTTGCCCGGAAACGTAGAGAAATTCGCCAATCATGACGCCCGGCGAATAGGGACCTACCGGCTTGGGACCGCTCGCGGGAGCAATGGGCTTCTTTTCGGCGGCATTTACCGCAAGCAGCAGCGCGACGAAGGTACAGGCGATTCGAAAGATCATTTCGTTTCACCCGGAAATTTCCAGATTCGCAGCGCGTTCTTGCCCAGAATCGACTCCCGGTCCTCGGGGCTATAAAAATCGAGCGAGCGGTTGACAAACTCCAGTTCCTTATCCATCGGCAACTCCCATCGAGGCCGGGGATAGCCCGTTCCCCAAATCAACTGCTTGCCGCCGAACTCTTCATACACGGCTTTGAAAAACGGAAACGTGTCCCGGTAGGGAAACGCATTCGAGAGCGAGATTTCGTATGGTTCGGATGCACTGATCCAGACCTGCGGAAATTTTTTCAACCGGAACATTTTCCGGAACTCGGGCCATGGATCCGCGGCTTTCAGATCCGGTTTGCCGAGGTGATCGACCACGATCTTCACGCCCGGAAAGCGCCCCGCCATGTCTTCGAGCATCGGCATCTGCTGGGGCGGAATATAGTAATTGAAAACGGCGCCCAACTTCTCCGCCTCATGCCAAAGCGGGTAATGTTCCTTCGAATTCAGCCACGTGGATTGCGGATGATAGATCGGGCTGAAGCGCATGCCCTGGAAGCCGCGTTCGCGGACCCAGTACCGGAGATTTTCCGCAATTTTCGGATCGTCCGGATTCAGCAGTCCGTGCGCTACGAATAAGCCGGGATATCGGTGCAGCGAAAAATCGATATAGGAGTTATCCCAGCCATAGAAACGCGGATTGATCAATACGGCATAAGCCAATCCGAAGTCCTGCATCTCCGCAACTTCGTTTTCGATGGGCGCTTCCACCGGGACGCGTTTCAGATCGGGCCGCTCCGGATGATGGAATGGAAACTTCGGGTCGAACGTCCAGACTTCCAGGTGCGTGTCGAGGATAGGCGCGCGCATCGGGGATGGGGCCGCGTTCCTCAACCCCGCCGCCGCGAGAGTCAGGAACGAGCGTCGCGAATGTCCATTGAAAACTTTCATGGTCCGATCAGAATTGCAGCCGCAACCCGAGCTGGATGATTCGCGGCGGCTGCGCTCCTTGGATCTGCCCAAAGAACGGACTCGATACGTCCATGTTGGCCGGATTGAATCGCGTTTGATTTAGAGCGTCGAAGAACTCGGCGCGAAACTGCAGCGTCGCGCGCTCCGTGAAGTTGAAGTTCTTGAAGAGCGATACGTCCCAGTTCCAGAATCCGGGCGACGCAATGATATCGCGGCCGGAAGTTCCAAAACGCAACGGAGCCGTCACGGCAAACGCATTCGGATTTAGCCAGTAGAGCGCGCGATTATTGCTCCCAAAGCCGTCACCGGGCTTGATCGTGGTTCCGTCCTTGGCCGTGAAGCTCGAACCGGAACCGATCGCGGTGGCATCGGCGCGCTGCGTTATGAAGCTGATCGTGGATGTATTCGGCGACGTGACGCTCCGATTGACCCCGGATTGAAATACGGTAATCAGGTTGAGCTGCCAGCCGCCGGCGATCCGGTTCATCAGGGGCGAGGCGGAGCCGAGGAGCCTTTTTCCTTTCCCGAACGGAAGTTCGTAGATCACATTGGTTACGAATCGATGCCGGATATCGAAGTCCGAAGATCCCCGATCGAGTTGGAAGTTGGCTGGATTCAGGTTCGGGCTGCCGAACGATCCTCCGGAGTCGGTGTCGATCGAGTGGGACCAGCTATACGCGCCCAGAACGGAGAACCCGCTGGCAAACCTGCGCTCGAGCTTCGTATTCAGCGCATTAAATACGCCCTTGCCCGACTGCGAAGAATACAGCATGCCGCCCAGATTCGGGAATCGCTGCGTCCCGGGGACTACCTGATAAAGAACGCCCGGAACCGCCGGAGCGCTGGAATTATATCGCTTCGAGAGGCGTCTCGATTGCGAGCCGATATAGGCGGCCTCGAACAGCCAGTTGGACCCGATCGACTTCTGTACCGAGCCATTCCACATGTATTCGCGAGGCTTGCGCCCGTCGATCTCTTCGGCGAACAAGTTCGTGCCCGGCGGGGTCTGGTAATTCGCGTCGATCGCCGGGACAGGAGTTACGGGCAAGGTGTTCACGCCGAACTGCGCCGGCGGAAGACCGCTTCCCGTATAGTTTAAATTCTGCTGGAAAAATGTCGGCGGGGAGTTGGTCGTGAACTGCACTTCGTTCAATTGGCTTTGATCGTAGTAAACGCCCGCGCCCGCGCGCATAACCCATGACGGAGCCCAGCGCGGATTGTAAGCCAAGCCAAGCCGTGGCGCGAAGTCTTTGAAATCCGGCTTGACGATGGATTTCCGGATCTGGCCGAGCAGCGGGAATACTTGCCGCCCAGTGTTGAAATCGAATCCAAACACGTGACCCAGTTCTTCGGCGACCGGCGGAGAAACATACTCATACCGCAGGCCATAATTGATGGTCAGGTCGCGCGTTATTTTCCAATCGTCTTGAGCATAAAAGTTATCCGTGTAGAAGCGGAAATGCGTCTGCGAGGTTCCCACGGCGCCGTTCATGTTCGTTGGGTAGCCAAGCAGGAAATCCGCAATCCCGTGGCCGGTTCCCACCACCGGATTCCCGGTCGCCGGGTTAAGCGCGGCGGTCCAGGAGTTATTGAACGTAAACGATCCGCGCGGGCTGTTATCGGAATCGAGAAACATTCGCGATTGCCGGATTTCCGCGCCGAACTGCATGCTATGCGTACCCTTGATCCAGGACACGGTGTCGGCAAGCTCGTAATTGTTGATGATGTTTCCCTGCGTCAAGCCGTTGCTGCCAATGCCGCTATAGCCTTGCCACGAAACATTGGGCACGCCCCAGTTTCGGGGCGTCGTCGAGACTCCCGTGATTCCGATGGCGGCCGCGAGATTCGAGCCGACCGTGACCTGTTCTCCAAACAACTGCGCATAGCTGTGGTATGCACGAATCACATTGACGACGGTCGGCGTCAGAGAGGATGTGAGCTGCGCAACCTCATTCCAGCCTTTCAGAACCGTAAGCTGGCCGCCAAAGGGAACCAGGGAGGCGGGTATTAACGGAGCGTTCTGCCACGTCTGGCGCCCGAACAATGAGTGCTTCGGCGAGATCAGCCAATCGACCCGCACCGTTTCCTGGTTATCGTCCAACTTCTGGACCGGCGTGCCGACCAGGTTTGCGCCCTGCACCGTGGGGCCGGTCACCGTGGGGATATAAGGGAAGAAATTCTTTGCGACCGTGTTGATCCGGCCCGCCGGAATAATGTTTCCGGGAAACGGTTGGCGCGTTCCGGTGGCGGGATCGAAGGTGAGCGGGTCGTAAATCGTATTCTCTCCGGTGAAATCGCCCGCCAGCAGCTTTTGCGTGGGATACAGCCCTCGTTGCACAACGCCCAACCGCTGCCGCAGGCCCTCATAGTTTCCGAACACGAATAGCTTATCCTTCTTGATCGGCGCGCCGGCGCTGCCGCCGAATTGGTTGCGCTTGAACGGCTCCGGAGTGGGCGAAAAAAAGTTGCGCGCGTCGAATTTATCGTTGCGCAAGTATTCGAAGGCGCTGCCATGCCATTCGTTTGTCCCGCCCTTGGTCGCCACGTTTACGATTCCGGGAGAATTACCGAACTCGGCGGGAAAGAAATTACGCTGGATCTTGAACTCCTGAATAGCATCGAGCGATGGGTTGATCGAGGTATCGCCCACGCGCGGGTTTCGCAGCTCCACGCCGTCCAGCAGATAACTGGTCGAGCTTTCCCGCTGTCCTCCGACGAGGATGCTGCGATCCGGCCGGGCCGTGGTCGAAGAGACGAAGCTAGCCGGTCCTTGCGAGGAAGGAATTTGTGGGACCACCCCGGGAGAGAGCGCTCCTAATGTCAGAAAATTGCGCCCGTTCAGCGGGAGATCCTGGACGGTGCGCCGCTCGATCAGTTGGCCCAGCGAAGCGGTTTCGGTTTCGGCAATTTCCGCGCGCGCCGTAACGCTGACCTGCTCGGTGACGGCGCCAACCTTAAGGGTGAAGTCCACGCGCTCGCGCTGCGCGATGGCTAGATCCACGTTCCGCGCGGTAGCCGACTGGAACCCCGTCGCTTGCACGGCGACCTCATAGCGGCCGGGGCCAAGTTGCGGCACCACGTACTCTCCACTGGTTGAGCTCTCCACTTTTCTCACGAGCCCCGTGGCGGCCTGAGTGACGGTTACTTGTGCATTCGGGACCACGCTTCCGCTTTCGTCGGTCACGATCCCGGAAATCGCTGAAGTGTTCACTTGAGCAAAAATGAGCGAAGCGGGCCCGGATACCCAGGCAAACAGTCCCGCGAGCAATAGCGATACCACGCAACAGAAGCGCCGCATGCGACCTCCTTTCACCTCGCTGCTCACTCTATACCGAAGAACCGCGGAGTGCAAACCGCTTCCGGCTTATTTTTGGAGCGCGGCCAGCAACGCCCGCTTCTTCTCCTCCGCTTCGGGCGTGAACCAGGGCTCGACGTCGGGCGTGAGCGGCCCGCCTCCACACGCTTTCCGAATCGAAGACTTGATGCCGGCGTAAGTGGGGCCGGGTTTCCCCGCAAGAGCGCGTGCCAAGGCTAAGGTTCGCGACCGCAGTTCTTCGAGCGACGTTACTTCATCCACTAGTCCGATTTCAAGCGCTCGCGCCGCGGTCGCGGATTCGCCCGTCAGCACCATCCGCCTCGCGTGCCCATTGCCCACGACATCGGCCAGCAATGAAAATACGCCCGGCGGCAGGACGACACCGACGTTAATCTCGTTTAGCGCGAAGCCGAACTCGCCTTGCGCCATGATGCGGAAGTCGCATGCGAGCGCCAGAATCGCGCCGCCCGCGAATGTGTGACCGGGGATTGACGCAATCACCGGCTTTGGCAGATGGTGCAGCTTATGCGTCAGCGCCCCGTAGCTCGCCAGAAACCGGCCCATCGTCTCGCGATCATACTCGAACACTTCACGCGCGTCGAATCCAGCGGAAAAGAAATTGGGCCGATGGCTCGTAAAGATTACGGCGCGAACTTCCAGGTCGCCAGCCGCCGAATCGAGCGCGCGATCCAATTCGCTCACCATTGCCCGATTTAATGCATTGGCCTTGCCGCGCGCCATCGCGACCGTCGCGATGCCTCCGCGCTTTGAGTAGTCGATATCGCTCATTTTCCTTCGTCGAAACTGGCGAACGTCTTTCCTTCCGCGGCTAAGCGCGCGAGCAAAGGCGCGGGCTGCCACTGAAACTCTTGAATGCGCCGATGCACTTTGCCGAGGCCAACCGTATAGGCATGCCACATCGGGCCTCCCCGGAATGCCGGGAAGCCGTAGCCCATCACGTACACGATATCGATATCGATCGCCCGCAGAGCGATGCCTTCTTCTAGAATTTTCGCCCCTTCATTAATCAGCGAGTATACGGTGCGCTCGACAATCTCTTCGGCGCCGATCTCGCGTCGCGGAATCCCGGCACGCTCAGCCGCATCGGCCACCAGTTTCGCCACTTCCGGATCGGGCGTGGGTTTCCGGTTTTCGTCGTAGCGATACCATCCCGCCCCGGTCTTCTGCCCGAATCGTCCCATTTCGCAAAGCCGGTCCGCCACCAGCGGCTGTCGAACGCCCGGCTTCTCCAGATGCTTGAACTCTTTGCGGATTCGCCAGCCCACGTCGAGCCCAGCCAGATCCGCCATCGCGAGCGGGCCCATGGCCATTCCGAAATCGTAAAGCGCCCGATCAACCGCTTCCACCGTGGCGCCCTCTTCCACGAGGAACTGCGCCTCCCGCCCATACTCATGGATCATGCGGTTGCCGATAAAGCCGCGGCAATTGCCCGCCAGCACGCCGACTTTCTTCAGCTTCTTCGCGAGATCCATCGAAGTCGCGATCACGGTCTTGCCGGTCGCTTTGCCACGTACGATTTCGAGAAGACGCATCACGTTCGCCGGGCTGAAGAAATGGTGCCCTACGACCATCTGCGGCCGAGAGGTCGCCGACGCTATCTCGTCGATATCGAGCGTTGAAGTATTCGAAGCCAAAATTGCTCCCGGTTCGGCGATCCGGTCGAGCTCCGCAAAAATTTGTTTCTTGAGCTGCATGTCCTCGAACGCGGCTTCGACGATAATGTCCGCTTCCTCGAAACCTTCGTAAGTCAAAACGGGGCGGATCAACGCCATTCGCCGGTCCATCGCGGCCTGCGGGAAGCGACCCTTCTTCACGGAACTCGCGTAGTTCTTGCGAATGATCGCGACACCGCGATCGAGCGCGTCTTGCGAGGTCTCTTTCAGCAGCACCGGAATCCCCGCGTTGGCGTAAGTCATCGCAATGCCGCCGCCCATGGTTCCCGCGCCGATCACGGCCGCTTTGCGAATCGGAAGAATCGGAGTTTCTTTGGGAATATCCGGGATCTTCGCCACGGCGCGCTCGCCGAAGAAGACGTGGATGAGCGCCTTCGATTGATCCGAGAACAGGCAGTTCTGGAATAGCTCCGCTTCCCGGCGGCAGCCCTCTTCAAAGGGGAGCGTGGTAGCGGCTTCCACCGCATCGATAGCGGCCAAGGGCGCCATCATGCCGCGCTGTTTCCGCCGGGCGATTTCGCGCGCAGCCGCGAAGACGGGCGCGTTCGATTCAGCGGCTCCCAGTTTTTCCAAGCGCTCGCGTGTTTTGCGGAACGGATGGCCGGCCGCTTCGCGCGCGAATTCAATGGCGCCCGTCAGCAGGTCGCCTTCGATAATCCGATCTACAATTCCGGCCGCCAGCGCGTCGGAGGCCGCAATGGGATCGCCCGCCATGCACATCTCGACAGCCTTCGCCGGACCCGCCAGGCGCGGCAGCCGTTGAGTGCCCCCGGCGCCTGGAATGATGCCGAGCTTCACTTCCGGCTGGCCCACTTGCGCCGAAGGCGATGCAACCCGGTAGTGCCCCGCCATCGCGACTTCCAGTCCGCCGCCGAACGCGGTGCCGTGAATGGCCATAACCACGGGCTTCGGGCAGTCTTCGATCGCAAGCAGCAGCGGCAGCAAGCTCAATTCGGGGCGCTTCCCCGCGGTGATCTTGCCGAATTCCTTGATATCCGCCCCCGCGATGAATGTGCGGCCGCCGCCGATCAGCACGATGGCTCGAATCTCTTCATCGTCCGCCGCGGCCCCGATTGCGGCGCCAATTCCTTCCGGCACGCCGGGGCTTAGCGCGTTCACGGGCGGATTGTTAATGGTGACGATGCCGATCCCGTTTTGCTGCGAAAATTCGACTAACTCGCTCATACACACAGTATGATTGCAGACAGACCCGTGATCGCCAAGATCCTTTGCCTGTTCGCCGCTTACCTCATTGGAGCGATTCCCTTCGGCTTTCTACTCGTCAAGCTGAAGACCGGCGGCGACATTCGCTCGTCCGGCAGCGGGAATATCGGCGCCACCAACGTGCTGCGAACCAGCGGGCGGCTCGCCGGCGTTATTACCTTACTGCTCGATATTGCGAAAGGATTCTTCGCGGTTTGGCTGGCCGCGCGATTAACCGGCGCAAATACCTTCTGGATGAGCGCAGCCGCGCTCGCCGTCATGGCCGGCCACGCCTATCCGGTATTCCTGAAGTTCCGAGGCGGTAAAGCCGTAGCCAGTTTCGTGGGCGCCTTCGCTTACCTTGCGCCGGTCCCGATGGCTGCGGTTGCCCTCCTATTCATCGGCATCGTGGCGGCGACCCGTTTCATCTCGCTCGGCTCGCTTATCTGCGCGGGCACGTTTCCGCTGGCCGTGTGGCTGATTCTGCAGCCGCCTTGGCCGCTTCTGGTATCTTCCATCGCCGCCGGGGCGTTCATCGTCTATCGACACCGTTCCAATCTCGAACGGCTGCATCGGGGGTCCGAGCACGTCTTTGCGCTTGGGGGCCGCAAGTACTGAAGCGCCTGGCAATCGTCGGAGGGGGCAGTTGGGGGACGGCGCTGGCTATCGTGCTGGCGCCGCGCTGTTCCCGGATTCGTCTTTGGATCCACGAACCCGATTTGGCGCAGCGCGTTGCGGCCACTCGCCGGAACGAAGTGTATCTGCCCGGCTTCATCGTCCCCCCCAACGTTCAGATCGTTAATAGCCTTCCCGAGTCTCTTGATGGGGCCGAGGTTGTCCTGGGAGTCATGCCGTCTCACGTGGCGCGCGACATTTATCGGGAGATGCTTCCATCGCTTACTCCGGAGATGCTCTTCGTCAGCGCCACGAAGGGCCTGGAAAACGGAACATTGCTTCGAACTTCCCAGATAATCG
>JBPCKZ010000148.1:0-8178 GCA_051003795.1 Bryobacteraceae bacterium
GGCAAGCGGTCTAATTTCGTTTCTGTCTTCGTAAGTCATTGATTCATCGGGCCGTGGCGCAGCCTGGCTAGCGCGCTTGCTTGGGGTGCAAGAGGTCCCGGGTTCAAATCCCGGCGGCCCGACCAAAGTCTTGATCGACTTTTTAGCCATAAACCTTCCAATCGCTTATGCCGCGAATCGTGTTTGCCGCGCTGGCTGCGGAGTTCATCCTCACTTTCGCGTCCGGCGCGCAAGTTTCGCCTGGCTTTTCGGGCATGTGGAAGATGGATCCCGACCGTAGCGAGTCGGCGCATCAAGCCGTGCCGATCGGTCCGGTTACCCTGGTAATCAAGCAGACGGAAACGGATCTCGCCATTGAAACCAGGCGTGGAGAATCCAAAACGTCCAAGACCCAGATCGAAACGTTAACCTACAAACTCGACGGCTCGGAAACGTCAACCGCCGGGAAAGATGGCGCGCCAATCACGACCAAAGCGCGCTGGGAAGGGGCAAATCTGGTGACGTCGACCGTGCGCAACATTCAGGGATCGACCGTCACCACGTTGAACGTTCATAGCTTGGATCCGCAAGCTAAGATCATGACGGTCCATCGGACGCTTACCGTTCAACATGGCTACCAATCGGAAGGAGCCCAGAGCTATGGAACCGGGATCGATGTGTTTATCCGGACGGGCGCCTCGCCGCCTAAATGAACCGCCGAAATGAACTACGACGCGCTCCTGATTGTTTCCTTCGGCGGTCCGGAACACCCGGAGGAGGTGATGCCGTTTCTCGAGAATGTCCTGCGAGGCCGCAAAATTCCGCGGGAACGCGTGCTCGAGGTGGCGGAGCATTATCTCCATTTCGGCGGGAAAAGCCCCATCAACGATCAGAGCCGGGCGTTGGTTGCGGCCTTGCGGGACAAGATTGCGCTTCCGGTTTATTGGGGCAACCGCAACTGGCACCCACTGTTGCCGGAAACGATCGGCCGGATGCGAACCGACGGGATCCGCCGGGCGCTGGCCTTTGTCACGTCCGCTTACAGTTCATACTCCGGGTGCCGCCAATACCGCGAGAACATCGAAGCCGCGCGGCGCGAGGTCGGCGAGGGCGCGCCGGATATCGACAAACTGCGGGCCTTTTACAATCATCCGGGGTTCATCGAGCCGATGGTTGAGAATGTGGGAGCCGCGCTCGCGCGGATGCCCGAATCGAAAGTTGTCTATACCGCGCACAGCATTCCACTCTCCATGGCGAAGACCAGTTGCTATGAAGCGCAATTGCGCGAAGCCTGCCGGCTGGTCTCGGCGGGTCTGGGGCGGACGGACGCGGAACTCGTGTTTCAAAGCCGCAGCGGCCTGCCGGGGCAGCCGTGGCTCGAACCGGATATCGGCGATTATATCCGCGAGTACACCTGGAAGACCGATTCGAAACAGCTGATCGTCGTGCCGATCGGTTTCATTTCCGATCACATGGAAGTGCTGTTCGATCTCGATACCGAAGCGCACCGGATTTGCGCGGAACGCGGCATTCGGATGGAGAGGGTTGCGACGGTTGGTACGCACCCGGCATTTATCGCGATGATTGCGGAATTAATTGCAGAGCGGACGGTGGGCGCTCCGCGCCGCTCGCTGGGAGCGTTAGGTCCCAACCACGATGTTTGCCCGGTCGATTGCTGCCCCGCGCCATCAAAGATCCAGTAAATTCAGCACTGGCACGCCGCTCGCGCGAATCTTCCCGGCCATCTCCGGGCTGGGCTTTTGCGCCAACACCAGCCGCTCGCACCAGGTCAACGTAGTTTCCACCGATCCATCAAGCAGCTTGCCTATATGGGGAATTGCGCCGAGGACGAAGTCTTTGTTGGTCCCGTAGATTTGGTCCAACTGGATATGGGGATCGAACACCCGCAGTTCCCGGCCCTTTCCCAACAACTGCTCAATGAAGGTCACGATGGGACTTTCGCGCAGATCGTCCGTGTTCTCCTTGAACGCCAAGCCGAAAATTCCGATGCGGCTGGCGGGCAGGTCGAGCGTGGCCTGAACCGCGCGCCGCAAGTGTTGATCGTTGCTCGGCAGCACGGATTCGAGCAGCGGCAGTTTCACATCCAGGCGGCCGGCGCGATAATTCAGCGCTCGCAGGTCTTTCGGCAAACACGATCCGCCGAACGCGAAACCGGGCGTGAGGTACGCGGCGGAGGCGTTTAGCTTCACGTCGCGGCAGAGCGTCTCCATGACCTCCTTCGCCGGAATTCCGAGCTTGGAGCAAACCGTTCCGATCTCGTTTGCAAACCCGATCTTGACCGCGTGGAAACAGTTGCAGGCGTACTTGATCATCTCCGCCGTCCGTAGCGTGACCAGGCAGGGCTCGACGCGCAATTTTGCGTAAAGTTTGCCCACGCGTTGAACGGCTTCGGGATCGTCCCCGCCCACCACCAGCAGCGAGGGTTCGAGAAAATCGAGCATGGCAACGCCCTCGCGAAGAAACTCGGGGTTCGAAACCACGGCGTATTTGGACCCCTGCCCCAGCGCGGGGGCGACGACATCCTCGCAGGTCCCCGGAAACACGGTACTTCGCACAACGACGATTAACCGCGTGGATCGCGTCGCAAGATGAGCGGCGATCTCCTCGCAGACGCGCCGCAACTGGCCGAGTCCCAAATTGCCATTGGCCTCCGAAGGCGTACCCACGCAAATCAGGGCGATATCGGATTGCGTCAGGCCCTCCTGAAGCGAAGTGGAAGCGGTCAAGAATCCGGCGCCGGATGTCTCGCGTACGATCTCTTCGAGACCGGGTTCATAGAAAGGGGCCCGCCCCTCGCGGACCTGATCCACCTTGAAAGCATCGCGATCGACCCCAACGACGTGGTGGCCGAGTTTCGCGAGACATGCCGCCGTGACACAGCCGACATAGCCCAAACCCAGGACGGCAATATTTTCGGAAACGGAACTCACGTGCTCAGTATGGCAGTACTCAGTGTTACCGGCCAGGAAAATGGGACACCGCAAAAAATTCGGCAAGAGTTCGACTTGTTTTTGAATCGCGCGTGTTATATGCTCCTTCCGTGCGCACGCACTCCTCGGGGCGCCAAAGGCACGTGCATTCTTTTTCGCCATGGGACGAGTAGAAGAAGGAATGATTATGATGAATCGAAACAAACCTCAAAATAACGAGCTTTCTACATCGGATTCTTTCGCGAATTCTCTCGCGAATTCTTTCGCGAAGTTGGGCTCTATCGCTCTTTCCCTGATATTGCTCGCTCCGGGCATGGCGCTCGGACAGACCTTCCAGGCATCCGTCTCCGGCATTGTGAGCGATCCAACCGGAGCAGTGGCGCCCGGCGTGAGGATCACGGCGACGGACACCGAGCGCGGAACGACCTTCAGAACGACAACCAATCAGGATGGCGTTTACCTGATTAACAGCCTGATCCCGAGCACCTACAGAATCGCGACCGAAGCCTCCGGATTCCAAAGTTACCAAGTGACGTCCTTCCCCTTGGAGGCGAAGCAGGAAGCCGTCCTCAACATCACATTGCAACTGGGGACATCGGCTCAAACGGTTGAGGTACAGAGCCAGGTACAGATGGTCGATCCTTCGAACGCAACCCTCGGGGGGGTCGTGAACAACAAGTCGATCGTGGACCTGCCGATCGTCAACCGGAACATTTTGACGCTCATGGCGATCGAGCCGGGAGTTTCGCCTTCGACCCCGAACAACTACACGAGCAACTTTTTCACCAGTGCCATTCGCTATTCCTTCAATGGCGGGCTGGAATCGACCTCGGATTTTCAGTTGGATGGCGTCTCGATCCTGAACCAGAGCGACATCCCTGGAATCATGGGTCTCACCATGCTCCCGTCGGTGGAAAGCGTCGATGAGATGCGCGTCCAGACCAACAGCTATTCCGCGGCGTACGGCCGCAGCGGCGGCGGCATCACCACCATGGTCACAAAGTCCGGGACGAATAGCTTTCACGGTAGCGCTTTCGAGTTCCTGCGCAACAACGCGCTGAACTCGAATAACTTCTTCTCGAATCGATCCGGAGCTAAAATCGCTCCCCTGCACATTAATCAGTTCGGCGGCTCGGCGGGCGGACCGATCGTCAAGAACAAGACGTTTATCTTCGGATCGTACGAAAGAAATATAAACAACTCGGGCGGATTCAGCCTGTTCACGGTACCCACCGCCGCCGAGCGCGCGGGAGACTTTTCCCAGGACTTCAATCCGGCGGGTGCGCTGAAAGTAATCTATAACCCGTTCAGTGCGGTTCCGGACGCTTCTCAACCGAGCGGGTATTCGCGCACGCCCTTCCCCGGCAACGTAATTCCGAAAAACCTCTTCGACCCGGCGGGAGCGAAAGCGGCGGCATTCTGGCCGGCGCCGAACTTGCGCGGACAGGTGAACAATTCCGGCCTTACTTCCGTCGCCGCGAATCCGCTGGAGGAGATTACCATCAAGGCGGATCACAATTTTAGCGGCAACAAACGGGGCTTCCTCCGCTATTCCCGCTTGTACAACGTGGCCGGCTCGCCCAATTACTTCAACAATCTTGCCGATGAGGGCTATGGTCCCATGACGGTGCACTCGCAGAATGCCGCCTTGGGCTACACTCAGACGTTTGGATCCTCAACGGTTCTGGAAATACGCGGCGGTATCAACCGCTTTTCGGCATTTCGCCCCAGCAACGGGTTGGGATTCAAACTGACGGATCTCGGTCTGCCGGCGAGTCTCCAGAGCTACCTCGAACAGGGAGACGTGGATGAGTTCCCGGGCCTTGCCGTGCAAGGTTACTCCACATTAGGTAACAATAACGGGCCGTACTATTCGAGCAACCAATTAAATTACTTTGTCTCCGGCAGCATCTTGCGCATCATTGGTAAGCACACGCTGACCATCGGGGCGGAGCACCGGGATTACTTCCTGGCCTTCTTCCAAACCAACCCATTGGTTATGAACTTCACCAATGCCATGACGCAGGGTCCCGATCCCCTGGCTGTTTCGTCAACGGCGGGAGATGCGGTTGCTTCGATGCTGTTAGGAACCGGCGATACCGGCAGCGCGACATTCTACGCCAGGCCAGCCAATGCCAACCACTACTTTGGCGAGTACATCCAGGACGACATAAAGTGGACGCGCAACCTCACCATCAACGTCGGTCTGCGGCTCGAAGAGGAGACCTCCGCGACCGAGCGCTATAACAGAATGACGGCCATCAATCCATATGTGCTCAACCCGATCTCGAGTCGGGTGACCAATCCCTTCACCGGACAAGCGCCATGGAACCTATATGGCGGATACGTCTTTCCCGGCAACGGCCCGGACACCCTCGGCCGCAGATCGGTTACGGGAATCGAGTGGAAGCCGAGTCCGCGAATCGGGATCGCCTATTCGCTTAATGACAAAACGGTCATCCGGACCGGCTACGGCGTGTTCTACGGCGTGCCCTACGACGGCGCCACGCGTGAATTCAACGGCACTGCGTTCCAAACATCGACAACCTGGGTGCCGAATGTCGATAAGATCCATCCCACTAACCTGTTCAGCAATCCTTTCCCGTCGGGTTTCCTGTACCCTCCGGGAAGTTCGCAAGGCTTGCTGACGACTATCGGGCAGAGTCTTTCCAGTGCTTTGCCATCCACTCTGAGAACGGCTTACAACCAGCAATGGAATTTCTCCATTCAACGCAGCATCGGGGAAAACAACCTATTGCAAGTGGCCTATGTCGGAAACAAGGGAACTCATCTGGCCTGGGTCGGGGGAGGCGGCTCCACCTCGATGAATCAATTGTTGCCCGCTTATTCGAGCTTAGGGAATAAGCTGCTGACCCCGGTGGCGAACCCCTTGTACGGGCTAGTGACGTCGGGACCGCTGGCGCAGCCGCAAGTGCAGTACGGCCAGCTCATCCGCCCGTTCCCGCTGTGGCAGACCGTGGCGGCGGATGGCACCGCGATCGGCAACTCCGAGTATCATGCGTTACAAGCTCAATTCACGAAGCGGTATGCGAATGGCGTCAGCCTGATCGCCGGTTACACCTGGTCCAAACTCATGTCGGACGTCGCCGACGGCCTTTGGAACGACTCCTCTCACAACGGTGCTGGAGCGTATCGGAGCTGGTACTGCGTGCGTTGCGAGCACTCGCCGAGCAGTTACGATGTGCCGCACCGCTTCACCTTGAGTGGCGTGGGCGAATTGCCGTTCGGAAAGGGCAAAATGTTCGGTTCAACCTGGAACAGTGCCGTCAACGCCGTTCTGGGCGGATGGCAGAGCAACGGGATTCTGACTCTCGCCTCGGGCCAGCCTCTATTCTTCTATACCGCCGTCAATAACAGCTACACGTTTGGCGGCGGCCAGCACCCCGACGTCGTTGGGAACCCGGTTCTGGCAAGCGGCAAGAGCATTTATTCGTGGTTCAACACCGCGGCGTTCGCTCAACCGGCAAACTTCACCTCCGGTAATCTCGCTCGCTCCTACACGGGCGTTCGCGCGGACTGGACAAGAAACCTGGATTTCTCTCTGTTCAAGAATTTCAAATTCATGGAGAGGTTCAACCTGGAGTTTCGCGCCGAAGCTTTCAACCTGACGAACACTCCTGTATTTGGCGCTCCCGGCGCAACGATCAACGGAGCGAACTTCGGTGTAGTCACCGGTCAGTCCAATCTGCCCCGGAACATGCAGTTGGCGCTAAAGCTCTTATTCTGAGAGAGGAGAGTACCGCACCCTCATCCATAGTTGAATTTTAGTCGAATCGCCTTAACTTCGATATGATTGAATTAATGCGGTTGTTTACGCTCGCGCTAGCCTTTGCCGCCTTTTGTTTCGCCGGCCCACCCTCGGCCGCCCTTCGCGGCCGACTCACCCAACGCCCAGGGCAGCCTCCGGCTGTTGAAACGCCCGATCGCAAGCTCATCGCGCTCGATGGGGACGCGGCCACGCTCGGAGTGCTCAATGACAAGCGGCTCGCGGGCAAGGACCTCAATCTGAAGGGCCATTTCAACATCGCCAGTCAGTTCATGGTCGATCCAATCCACACGAAAGCGATGTTGGTCCACAAGAACGGCAAGACCTACCGGATCACTTATTGGTGCGACGTCTGCGCGATTCGAACCTACACTCCGGGACCGTGCGTCTGCTGCCAGCAGGAAACACAACTCGATCTGCGCGATCCCGATACAGAATGAATCGCACCGCGGCCCTCGCGCTATTCTTGTTTCCACCGATGATACCGGCCGCTAACTATTCCGCGCGAACAATATCCATCGATGGAATCGAGGTCGTTCAATTGTCGGACGCGGGTCGCGACGTTCAGGTCTCGATCGTCCCATCCATCGGGAACATCGCCTATGAGATGAAGGTGAACGGCAAGAACGCGCTTTACGTGCCGTTCAAGAGCCTGGCGGAATTTGCGGCCCACCCGGTTCTTTGCGGGGTGCCGTTTCTCGCGCCGTGGGCGAACCGATTGGATCAGCCCGCCTTCTACGCAAACGGGAAGAAGTACCGGCTCAATCCCGATCTGGGCAACCTGCGGCTGGATGGCAACCAATTGCCCATCCACGGCCTGGTGACATTTTCGAAGGATTGGAAAGTGGTGGAAGCGAAAGCGGACGGTCGCTCGGCTTATGTCACCAGCCATCTGGAATTCTGGCGCTATCCGGAATTGATGGCGCAATTTCCTTTCGCGCATACGATCGATATGACCTATCGTCTGGCGGACGGCATTCTCGAAGTGCGGACTTCACTGCGAAATCACTCGCTCGAGCCGATGCCGGTATCGATCGGCTATCACCCCTACTTCCAGGTTCACGACGCGCCGCGCGATCGATGGAAGGTGCATCTGGCCGCGCGCGATGTGCTGGCGCTTTCGAACCTGCTGATCCCGACGGGCGAGCGCAAGCCGATCGATTATCCCGATCCGCTGCCGCTTAAAGGAACGCAGCTCGATACCGTCTTTGGAAACCTGATTCGCGGCGAAGACGGAAAGGCGGAGTTCTGGGTGCAAGGGAAATCCGAAAAGATCGCGGTGCTATACGGTCCGAAGTATACGGTCGCGGTGAGCTACGCTCCGCCGGGGAAGGATTTCATCTGCTTTGAGCCGATGGCGGCCATCACGAACGGCATGAATCTGGCGCACTCCGGGGTTTACAAGGATCTGCAGAGCGTGGCGCCGGGCGCGGAATGGCGCGAGAGTTTTTGGATCAAGCC
>JBPCKZ010000149.1:0-7711 GCA_051003795.1 Bryobacteraceae bacterium
CCAGGAGATCGTGGTCCTTTGCGTTCGCTGGTATCTCAGTTTCAAATTGAGCTATCGCGACCTGGTGGCCATGATGGGCGAACGAGGTATTGGCCTGGCGCACACGACCATCCTGCGCTGGGTACAGCATTACACTCCGGAGTTTGAGAAGCGCTGGCAGCGCTATGCGCGCACGGTCGGCGGCTCGTGGCGGATGGACGAGACTTATGTGAAGGTGCGTGGTGAATGGGTGTACCTTTATCGGGCGGTCGATAAAGACGGAAAAACCGTTGATTTCTACTTGAGCCGGAGACGCGACGTGAACGCCGCCAAAGCCTTTCTGCGCAAGGCGATGAAGAGCCAACGGGTCCCCACTAAGATCACACTGGATGCTTACGCTGCTTCCCACCGTGCCGTCGCGGATCTAAAAGACAGTGGCGAGTTGCCGAAGCGGGTGCGGGTCCGGACGAGTAAATACTTGAACAACAGGATCGAACAGGACCATCGACGAGTAAAGCAACGGCTTCGCCCGATGCTGGGGTTGAAGAGCTTCCGAACCGCAGTGGTCGTCATCGCTGGCATCGAACTGGCAGAGAAGATCAAAAAGGGGCAATTCACACTCGGCAAACTCGGCGGGAGCACGGCGACAATGCCGGAGATTTGGCAAGCTGCCTTGGCTGTGTAGTCGAGATCACTTCCAATCGATGGGGCAAAACGGATCAAATGGATCCTCTCATTCAATTTGCACCAGAGCCAGTGGGGGGTTCTGTTGCACCTTGGTTTTTCCCTAAGCGGCGAGCACATTCTTCCAAATCTGGCGGGAGGCATATGCCAAAGCTGCAGGGAACACCATACTGACCCTTCTTTAACTTCTGGATGAGTTCGATTCCAGCTAGTACGATTCTGGTGTTCTGGAAGGAGTTGAAACCGAGCATAGCTGACACACGGGACTTCACGCGCCGATGGTCCTGTTCTACGATGTTGTTCAGATATTTGCAGCTGCGGATCTTAACGGGATTTGCCCCGCAGAAGTTGAATTCGTTCCGCATGCCCATGCGTCGCAGTGCGCAGTGACTCGGCTCGAAGGCATCCAGCGTGATGCTTCGAGGTTCCCCATGGCGTTTCAGCGCCTGACGAAAGAAGGTGCGAGCTGCCGTCTGATCGCGGGTTCGGCTCAGGTGGGAGGCGACAGTGCGCCCTCGCTCATCGACTGCCCGGTACAGGTACATCCAGCCGCCGTTATGGGGCCGCTCAAAATTCTAGACCCGCAACGGATCTTCCGCTCACCTGCTGGCGGGTTTGTTCCAAAAAAAACGACCAGGGAATCACTTCGTCTGTTTTCAGCTTCTGATAATCCTGACGTTATGTAAAACTCCGCCGAATTATGCTTACCCCTGACCAATGATGCCGAATGGGAAAACAGCGCATGCAAAAGGGTCCGCGACGCGATCGCCAAGGCGAAAGGGGTGCCCTAATGAGCCACCTGCCCAACACCATCCACGACGACTGAATTCACGTCATGAGCGCGGAGGGCAGCAGCGTCGATTTCATCCTGACGGACCCGCCTTATCCTCCGCCTGTTCAAGCGGCCTCCGCAAGTTTGCACCAGAACCAGTCTGGACAAGGGTCTTTTTCAGCCGCCGAAGGATTTTTTTGTGCGGGTCGGATGCGCTTCCGGGCGATCAGCCGGTGAGCTGGATGCAGCGGCTCGAATGGAGCGCGCTAGAGCTGCGGCGATCCTTGGAGTCGTGGTTCGAGTAGGCCCGCGAAACCTGGCCATTCCTCGATACGTATTACGCGATGGCGTCGTCTAAGTTTGAAAGGAGAACTTCTTGCCCTCTCCGGCCGTTTCGTCGGTTTCGATCGCGCGCCTGACGGCGGTGCTGTTCCTCGCCAATCTTTGCTCCAGTTGTGGCCAGGTGGAAGCGGTGCGAGCAGAGCCGGCCCAACCGCGCGCGGAGTCCGCAAAACGGCAAATCCGCGCGACCGGAACAGTTCAAGCCGTGCGGGCGTTCACCGTTCAAGTACCGCAGATTGTGGTGCAAGCCGCGCCAACCGGTCAGGGCGGCGCAAACAATGGCCGCTTGACGCTGGTCAAACTGGTCCCGAACGGAACCAAAGTGAATAAGGGCGATGTGCTGGCCGAGTTCGACCGGACGGCGCAACTCGACGCCGCGCTGGAAGCGAAAGCCAAATACGAGGATCTCGCCCACCAGGTCACGGAAAAAGAAGCCAAGAACAACAGTGACGCCGTGAAGCGCTCGGCGGACATCAGCCAAGCGGAGGCCGATCTGGCCAAAGCCGGGATCGAGTTGAAGAAAGGGCCGGTGCTCAGCGATATCGACCGTCTGAAGAACGGAGAAAAGGCCGAGAACGCGCGGGCGCGGCTGGGTAGCCTGAGGAAAAGCGACCGAAGCCGGAAAATCGCCGAGGCGGCCGGGCTCGAAATTCTGAAACTGCAAATGGAACGGCAGAAGGTCGCGCTCGATCGCTCGCAAAAAAACGCCGAGGCGCTCATGGTAAAGGCGCCGCTTGCGGGCATGGCGGCTCTTGAAGTGATCTGGCGCGGCGGTTCCATGGGGAATGCCCAGGAGGGCGATCAGCTTGGGCCTGGCCAACCGCTGCTAAAGATCTTCGATCCCGCCGCCATGGAAGTGCGCACGCTCATCGGCGAACCCGACGGGGTGGTGCTCCGCGAGGGCGCCACCGCCACGGTATACCTGGATGCCTATCCAGATGCAGTTTTCAAGGCGGGCTTTCACTCGGCGTCGCCGGTCGCCACGGCCGCGCTGGGCAGTCCGATCCGTAACTTTAGCGCCACTTTTCGGATCGAGGCGTCGGATCCAAGACTGCTTCCCGATTTGTCCGCGGCGGTGATCATCGAGGGCAACGAGAATTGATCGGCATAGGGAGAATCCCCATCAGGCTCGTCCGTCGGTCGGCGATTGCCTTGCTGCTCTTGGGCGCCGCCGGAGCCGCGGCGTTCGGTGTCGCTAAATTGAAACAAATCCAGAGCGTTTCGAGCCTACCGTCCGCGTCGGCGCGCAAGGGCGATTTCTATGCGATTATTCGCTGCCGCGGCGAGCTGAAAGCGCGGAGCTCCGTGCAGGTTACCGCCCCGAAAAACGTTCCGGAGCTGCGCATCGTCTGGCTGGCGAATCAGGGCGAGCCCGTGAAAAAGGGCGACCCGCTGTTTCGCTTCGATCCCAGTTCGGCCAAGCAGCAGCTACAAGAGAAAGATGCGGCGCTCAAGCAGGCACAGGCGGCGCTCGACCAGGCCATCGCGACGGGCAATGTGTCGGCGGAGCAGGACAAGATCGACTTGGCCGATGCGACGTATCAAGTCGAAAAGGCCAAGCTCGAAGCTTCGAAACTGGAGATCGTCAGCAAGCTGCAAGGCGAGGAGAGCCGCGTCGATTTGGGTTTGGCGGAGGACAAGCTCAAGGTACAACAGGCCACGGTCGCCCTGAATCGTGCGTCGAACGAAGCGAAGATCGCCTCGATGCAGCGGGCCCGCGATAAAGCGAAAGACGAAGGGGACCTCACGCGCTACCGCCTCGATCAGATGGAAGTGCACGCTCCGAGCAACGGCGTGTTCTACCTCTTGCCGAACTACTCGCAGGGCTGGCTCAATGCCAAACCGTTCAAGGTCGGCGATCAGGTTTGGCCGGGCGGAGCGCTGGCCGAGCTTCCGGATCTTACGACGCTTGAGATGGAAGGCAAAATCGAGGAGATCGATCGCGGCCGCATCGCTTTGGACCAGGAAGTGCGCATACGGATCGATTCGCTGCCCGAAACCGCGTTCCCAGCAAAGCTGGTCCAGCTTTCACCGATGACCGTGATGGCTTGGGAGTGGCCCCCCACTCGGACGTTTCGAGGTTTCGCCAGGATTCGGAAACCCGACGCGCGCCTGCGTCCGGCGATGAACGGCAGCATGGACGTGGTGATCAACCGTATTCCGAACGCGATCATCATCCCTTCGAAAGCCGTGTTCTCGCGCAATGGAAAGGCGGTTGTCTGGATTATGCAAGGCGGGTCGCCGCGGCGCGCGGAGGTGGAAGTCGTGGCCCGGAATCCCGATGAGGTAACGGTTCGGGGCATCGCGGAAGGGACGCCGGTCGCATTGGTTGAACCGGACAGTAAAAGGAAAAGCTGATGTCTCTCAAACTTGTCCTCGGCTTGCCCGCCACTTTAGCTGCGGTGGGCTTGGCGGCTTGGGGAGCGCAGAAGCTCTATCGCGCGGTCCCCACCCCCACACGCGCCAGTCTCGGGCTGCCGGCAACGGCCGTGAAGCGCGGGGATGTGGCGCTTATGGTGGCTTCCAAAGGCGAGTTGCAGGGCGGCAATTCGGAGATGCTCATCGCGCCGATGACGGGCAGTAGCGCCCTCTCGATCACGTTTCTCCGCGAACCCGGCGAACTGATAAAGCAAGGCGAAGTGGTCGCCCAGTTCGATACGACCGAGCAGGAGTTCAAGCTGCGCGAAGCGCAAGCCGATTATGCCGAAGCCGAACAGCAATTGATCCAGGCCAAGGCGGAGAGCGAGGCCAAAGAGGAAGAAGCGCGGAACGAACTGCTGAAGGCGCGGTCCGAGCTGAAGATTGCGCAGTTCGAAGCGCGCCGCAACACGCTGCTGGCACGGATTGTCGCCCGACAGAACGAGTTGGCGGTCGAGGCCGCCGAGGACAAAGTGAAGCAATTGGAAAAGGACTACGAAGATCGCGTGAATGCCGCCCGGGCCGGAATCACGATGCAGGAAGCCGCGCGGGTCAAGGCCAAGGTGGCGGCCGAGACGGCGCAGCGGAACATCGACTCCATGACGCTCAAGGCGAAGACGAGCGGGTACGTCGCGCGCCAGCAGAACACTCAAGGCAACTTCAATTGGGGCAGCTACCTGCCGCCGCTGCAGGTGGGCGACACCGCCCGGCCCGGCATGCCGGTCGCGCAGATTCCGGACCTGAGGAACTGGGAAATCATCGCGCGCATCGGGGAGTTGGACCACGGCCACCTGGTGGTTGGGCAGCCCGCCGATATCGAAGTCGTGGCGCTGCCGGGCCGAAAGTTCACTGGCGCTATTAAGGCCATCGGCGGCACGACCGGCCCGCCTTGGGATCGCCGGTTCGAATGCAAGATGGCGGTCAACAATCCAACCGCCGAACTGCGCCCAGGCATGAGCGTCCGGATGGTGGTGACCACCGGAATCCTGAAGAACGTTCTGTGGCTGCCCGCGCAGGCGCTGTTTGAGAGCGACGGCCGGAAGTTCGTGTACGCCTGGAACGGAGACAGCTTCACATCCCGGGACGTCAGTTTGGTGCGCCGCAGCGAGAGCCGCGTGGTTATCGACGGCCTCCGGGAAGGCGACCTGGTCGCATTGGCGGATCCCGACCAGATACGTCAAAAACGCGGTCGAAACAGCACGGCGATGCAGGCGATAACGCGATGATTCTCTCCGACATCGGCCAAGCCGCTGCGAATCTACGGGCGCAGAAGACGCGGACGCTGCTGACCGCCCTCGGCATCGTGTTCGGCGTGGGGAGCGTCATCGGCATGCTCGCCATCGGCGCCGGCGCGCGGGAAGAATCGCTGCAATTCATCGAACAATTGGGCGTCCGTAACGTGTTGATCGACTCGCGTCCCGCGACCAACGATCAGGAGCTGCAGCAGCGGCGCCGCTCCTCCCAAGGGCTGAATGAGCGCGATGTCCGCATTCTCGAAGCGAACGTCGAAGAGCTCGAGACCTTGTCGCCGCGCCGGGTTCTCCGGCCCGCCCGCATCTTGCCCAAGCCATCAAAGCAAACACCCGATCTGTACGGGGTGCGTCCCTCCTTCGCCGCGATCCACAATCTTCAGACGGCGGACGGCCGGTTTCTCACCGTCGCGGACGATGTCCGGAGCGCGCCCATCTGTGTCCTGGGCGCGAGCGCGAAGGTGGAACTCCTCGGATACGAAGCCGCCGTCGGGAAATTCATCAAAGCGAACGACACGTGGCTGCAAGTAGTGGGCGTGCTGCGCGAGCGCATCAAGCCGGGCGAAGGCAGCAAGGGCGGCGAGATGGACGATCCGAATAACATCGTCTACGTTCCCTTCAATACTTTCCAATACCGGTTCTGGGACATGTCGGCCTATCTCAAAGACGACCTGGATAGCGTGGACATGCGCCTGAAATCCGGGGCCGACAGCGTGCAGGTGGCGAAGGTGGTGACGGCCATTCTGAACCAGACGCACAACAACACCCAGGACTTCAGCGTCACGATCCCCGCCGCCTTGCTGGCGCAGCAACAGCGGACCCAGACCATCTTTACCTACGTGATGGTCGCGATCGCCGCCATTTCGTTGCTGGTGGGCGGAATCGGCATCATGAATATCGTCTTAGCGACGGTCATGGAGCGCACGCGGGAGATCGGCGTCCGCCGGGCGATTGGAGCTCGCCGAATCGATATCCTGCGGCAGTTCCTGACGGAGTCAGCGCTAATTTCGATCGCGGGCGGCGTGCTCGGCATTGGCTTCGGCTTCTTCCTCTCGTGGTTCATTGCGAGAACGGCGGAGTGGAAGACCATCGTCACGACGGCTTCGGTGATCATCGCGTTTGGCGTGTCGGTTGTAGTGGGAATTGCGTTCGGGATCTATCCCGCGTACAAGGCCTCCCGCATATCCCCGATCGATGCCCTGCGCTACGAATAGGTTGCCGCCCGGCCCGTTCACTGAAGAGACTGCTTCATCCCGTGGGCTCCAAAGTTGCCTCGTCAATTCAGCCGCAGCATTCAGTCCAATTGATCGGCTCCTTTACCTAATTCACCTGCAAACACGGAATCCAGCGCTGCCGGCTTACGCTTCAGCCGGTGCAGCTTCCTGCTTGGATGTGGCCTTCTTGCCGGCGGCTTGCTTCTTCACGGCAGCACTTTTCCTGGAGCTGGCGGTCTTCTGGGCCGTCTTCTGTTGCGAAGCCTCCTTCGCTCTCTTCGCCGCCCAGCGCTGCTTCATCGTTTCCGACATCTTTTTCCGGGCGATAGTTGTGCGCCGCTTCTGAGCCGCCGCCGCGTTCTTTTCCGCGCGTTCCTGCTCGGCTTGGGCGGCTCTCTTCTGCGCCCACCGCATCCGGGAAGCTTCCGAAAGCTTTCTTCGGCCTGCGGGAGTGATACCGCCCGTCTTCGTGACCGCCGCTTTTGGTTGCGCCGACGTTGCCGAGCTACTGCCGTCCGAACCCCCGACCTGACGTAATGCCGATAGAGCGCGGTCGAGGGCCGCCTTCTGTTGTTCCAACCGCGCGATGATGCCACCGAGCTCGTTCACGGATTCTCCTTTAGAACGCATGGCCTTAAACACACATGATTATAAATGTTTTGTAACAGTTCAGGTGGTCGAGGCTGTTTTGAGCAGCGAGGGGACCGATTGCGCATTGCGGTGTGAGCGGATCGCAATGACGAGGTAGTCGAGCGCGGCTCGATTCTGCATCCGGCAAGTACGTGTAACCGTGAGCAGGCGGGCTACCGCGACCTCGCCTTGAGCGCTGCGGCTTCCGAAACGGTTCCGTTGCGAAGTTTCCGTGTGGCACGACTGCGGTCGTAGCAAGCTGGGTGAAGGCGGTTCGGACTAGGCGGTCACGCCGAACGGTTCCGTTGCGAAAATCCAAATGGCGCTAAGGATGGCCGAGTCAGCCGGCATTATGAGGCGATACCGAACAGCTTCTCGATAAACTTCATTTGAGCCACGGGGTCGCCTTTCGCTACTCGCCT
>JBPCKZ010000150.1:0-16775 GCA_051003795.1 Bryobacteraceae bacterium
CTCATGGCGCTGGTTTCGCGCGTTCTCTCGCTGGCCGACCTCGCAGGCACCAAGATTTTCATTAACGACCGCGTGGACGTCGCGGTCGCCTGCGCCGCGCACGGCGTCCACCTGCCGGGTAACTCAATCGCTCCGCGGCGCATCCTAAGTATTGTTCCTCCTCCATTCCAACTCGGCGTGTCGTGCCATTCCGTTGAGGAAGTGCGGCGCGCCGAGGAGGAAGCGGCCACTTTCGCGGTCTTCGGCCCGGTTTTCGGGACCGGGTCCAAGCAGCCGCTCGGCTTGGACGCATTGCGCGAAGCCGTCGCGGCCGTTCACATTCCCGTTTTGGCGCTGGGTGGAATTTCAGGCGGCCGCATCCGTGAATGCCTGGATCGGGGGGCCGCGGGCATCGCCGGCATAAGCCTCTTCCAAACGGACCGCAACTTCGATTGCCACTCTGGAGTTTAGATAAGTAGAGGAAGCTATGTATCGCAGAGCGTCCGTAGCGTTT
Organism: Bryobacteraceae bacterium; assembly: GCA_051003795.1. Classification (GTDB taxonomy): domain Bacteria; phylum Acidobacteriota; class Terriglobia; order Bryobacterales; family Bryobacteraceae; genus JALYXS01. The sequence goes on from JBPCKZ010000150.1 coordinate 494, forward strand.
GTGGCATTATGCGCGCTGAGCGCTTTTTCCGGAGTCTCCGCGTACGCGCGGAAAAAGAAACCTAAGCCGGCGGCCGCTCCGGCCATCGTCCAGATTTCTCCCGATCGAAAGATCCCCCACTTCTTGAGCCGGCTCACCTTTGGCCCGCGGCCGGGCGACGTGGAGCGCGTGAACCAGCTTGGTCTGGACAAGTGGATCGATCGGCAACTGCACCCGGAAGGCATCCCGGAAAATCCCGTGCTTGAAGCGAAGCTGCGGCCCCTCGACACGCTTCGCATGACGCCCGCCGAGTTGGTTTATCGCTATCCTTCAAATAATTTAATCAAGGCGATGGTCGATGGGCGCGTGCCCTATCCAGCCGATCCCGAGACCCGGCACATGATTGAGAGGCTCATCGCGAAGTACAAGGCCCGCTTCGACGCGAAGACCGGCCAAGAACTTCAAGCCGTCGAAGTGAAGCCCGTGTCGTTCGAGAAGGCGATCGCGGCGCTTCCGGCGGAGCTTCCGGTAGAACAACGCCGGACGCTCGAGAGCGGCAGCGGTCCCGAGAAGGTGGCCGTGCTGGAGACCCTGCCGGCCGACGAGCAGATGGATGTGCTCGACGCCATGCCGCCGGGCGCGCGGCAGAAGTTTTTTGCGCTCGCGTCCCCCGATCTGCGGCGCAGGATTCAGAAACTCGGCGGCCCGCAGCAGGTGGTCAATCAGGATCTCGCGGATGCCAAGCTCTATCGAGCGGTGTATAGCGATCGCCAGCTTGAGGAAGTGTTGACGGACTTCTGGTACAACCACTTCAACGTATATCTGGATAAGGGCGCCGATCGGTACATGATCACGTCGTACGAACGCGACGACATCCGGCCGCACGTGTTGGGGAACTTCAAGGATCTGTTGCTGGCGACGGCCGAAAGCCCCGCCATGCTGTTCTACCTCGATAACTTCCAATCCATTGGCCCGGACACGGGACCGAACCCGAATGCGCGCAAGAAGAACGCGCGCGGGCTCAACGAGAATTACGGCCGCGAGCTGATGGAACTGCACACACTGGGCGTGGACGGCGGTTACACTCAACACGACGTCACGGAAGTGGCGCGCTGCTTCACCGGGTGGACCATTCGCGAACCGCAGCGGGGTGGGAGTTTCCAGTTCAACGAACGCGCGCACGATAAGGGCGAGAAGGTGGTTCTCGGCCATGTGATTCCGGCGGGCGGCGGCATGGAGGACGGGCTTCAGGTCATCGATATTCTGGTGAACCATCCATCGACGGCGCGATTCATCTCGAAGAGCCTGGCCATTCGATTCGTTTCGGACACGCCGCCGGCCTCGCTGATCGACAAGATGGCCAACACGTTTTCGGCAACCGGCGGCGACTTGCGCGAAGTGATGAAGACGATGATCTTCTCGCCCGAGTTCACTTCCAAAGAAGCGTGGCGCGCAAAATTCAAGACGCCTCTCGAAATGGTGGCAAGCGCCATTCGCGCGACCGGAGGCGATGTGGATTACGCCTTCAGCCTGGCTCAACAATTGAACGTTTTGGGCGAGCCGCTGTATCGCAAGCAGGAGCCCACCGGCTATTCCAACAAGAACGCCGACTGGATGAACTCGGCGGCGCTGCTGGCGCGAATGAACTTCGCGCTGGCGCTGACCAATAACAAGGTTCCGGGCGTGAAGGTCGACATGGCGAAACTCGATTCGAGCCCGACGGATGTTTCCGACGGAGCGCGCGCGGCAATCGCCCAGGGACTGCAAGAACAGCCCTCTGGCACTTCAAACGTATCGCTAGCGGCGGCTTTGACGCTCGGTTCTCCCGATTTTCAACGCAGGTAAAGGGGAAGGCAATGGCTTTGACACGCAGATTTTTTCTTCGAAATTCCGGTTTGGCAATGGTCGGTATCGGTTCCGCGCTGGGCGCTCCGGTTTGGCTCGAGCGCGCCCTCTACGCGGCGGACGCTCCCTTGCGGCGCAAGAAGATTTTGGTCGCTATTTTTCAGCGCGGGGCGGCGGACGGTCTCAACATCGTCGTGCCTCACGGCGAACGGCGCTATTACGATCTGCGGCCGGGCATCGCGATTCCGCGCCCCGTTGCAGGCATCGCTCCGGAAGATGCCGCGATCGATCTCGACGGTTTCTTCGGCCTGAATCCCGCGCTCGCTCCGCTGAAGCCGCTCTACGATGCGAATCGCCTCGCGATCGTGCATGCGGCCGGCTCTCCCGATCCGACACGCTCGCATTTCGATGCGCAGGATTACATGGAATCCGGCACGCCCGGGAGGAAGGCGACGAACGACGGCTGGATGAACCGCGCGCTGCCGGCGGCCAGGAATCCGGTCTCCCCGGTGCGCGCTATTTCGATGGGCGCCAGCCTGCCCCGCTCGATGCGCGGCTCGAACGATGCGCTGGCGATTGAAAACCTGAACAACTTTCAGGTGCGCGACGCGGGGGCCTCGAAGATTCTGCAATCCTTATATGCGGGATCGAACGACACGGTTTTGAACGGCACCGGCAAGGAAACTTTCGACGCCGTCTCCTTGTTGCAATCGATTCAAAAAAAGCCGTACCAGCCGGCGGCGGGCGCGAATTATCCGAAGGGGCGCTTTAGCGATAGCATGCGGCAGATTGCTCAACTGATCAAGGCGGACGTTGGCGCGGAGGTCGCATTCGCGGATATCGGCGGGTGGGATCATCACGTGAACGAAGTCGGCCCCAAGGCGTCGCTCGGGACCCTGGCCAATCTGTTAAGCGAATTCGGCGGCAGCCTCGCGGCCTTCTGGCAAGATCTGGGCGACCGCATGGAGGATGTGGCAATCGTGACCATGTCGGAATTCGGCCGAACGGCGAAAGAAAACGGGAATCGCGGCACAGACCACGGCCACGCGAACGTGATGTTCGCGATGGGCGGCGGCATCAAGGGCGGCAAAGTTTACGGTAAATGGCCTGGACTCGCGCAGGAGCAGCTCTATGAAGATCGCGATCTGGATCTGACCACGGATTTCCGCGACGTGCTCGGAGAACTGGTGGCCGGGCACTTGGGCAACAAGTCGCTGCAAGGCGTTTTCCCCGGCTACACGGGCGGCGCTCGGGATTTCCGGGGCCTGTTGCGGGTTTGAGCCGCGGGTTTGAATGGACTACGGCACCGCGACGGCAAACGTTCCGCTACGCGCAAGCACCGCATTATTCGAATCCCGGTACACTATCCGGCCGTACAAAACGCGCTGCGATATCGCGGGAACGGCAATGGCGCAGCCGCGGCTGCATTGGTTTCCGGTCAACGCCGCCGCCTCGCTCGATTCAAAATAGAAAGGGTTGGCTGGATCGACCGTGTCCGGCGCGGTCGCGAGGCCGACGGCGCACGTCTCCGCCCGGCTGGTGCAATAAAAGCTCGGCGCGCTTCCGTTCTCGTTATAGCCAAACTCCACGATTACGTTGTTGAACGGCATCGCCGGCGGGGGCGGCGCCGGTACCGTGACCAGCACGGGGATGAAATCGTTGCGGTTCAAATTGTCGGGCACCGGCGGCGGAGGCACCTTCACGACAAACACTTCGGTCCGGAATCCGTCGGCGGCGTAGGGTGAAATCGCCAGCATCCATCGCGCATTCGGCAGCGCATTCGGGTGCCAAAAAATGGGAAGAAGCCGATTGCGCGCGAACGCGTTCGAGAGCACTCTCTGCGTGGCGCCGGTCGTATCCACGGCCGTCACGCCAGCTTCCACGATCGAGTTGTAGACCATTGCGTTGTTGCCAATGCAAAGGTCGATATCGTCCGATCCCGGAGTAGCTTGTCCCGGAGAGCTGCAGTAGGCGAGATGCACGAAGGGCGCGTTGATGTATACGTCACCGGCGGACGATCCGGCGGCACACTCCCCCGGCTGTACCACCACGCAATATTTATACGAATCCATCGAGGTGGCTCCGAGCGTGGTCAGCGGACCGCTCACATCCTTCAGCGGCTTCGGACCGGCCGCGGCGAAGGTCGCCATAAACTTACGGTCGAGAAATGGAATCTGGGCGGCGGTGAAGCGCCACAATTGGCCGGCAATCCGGGTCGCCGGGGTGTCGCCGACGGTCAGCGCGTCGCTGGAACCGGAGATCGGACCGCCATTGAACGGGCGCCCATCGAGAAAGTAGGCCCGATCGGCGTCGGGCGAGCGCGCGCCGGGGCCGGTGGGATGCGTTTGCACCTGATCGGCGCCCGCGAAGCCGTGCTTCCCGGAGAAGGATGGATTCAGTTGAACCACCCCGATGGGAGGCACGTTTAGCACGCCGGGAATCGCGCCGACGCGGGTTTGGTAGCAGTCGGCGCCGACGGTCGCGTTGCAGCGCGGATCGAGCGTGTACGACGCCGCGCTCGTGCCGTTTTGCCAATAGTAATGCGCGTTGACGCTGAAAGGATCGCCGACGATCGTGTTCCCGGTTGCATTCGTGCCGTGCGGATCGGCGGTGTAATTCCAGAAATATTCCGGTGCCGCGAACTGGCTTGGATTCGGCTCGGAATTGCAAACGGCGTAAACCAATGGATTGTCCGCCGTTGTGACGGGAATCGGCGATCCGGCGAATCCGCGCTGAAAGGTCCACGAGTTTCCGTTCTTCGCGACGAGCCGCGCCAGTTCTCCATTCGCGGCCCCGAGCGTGAAATAATCCCCCATGGCGGAGATTCCGTATTCTCCGGGAAGGCCGGTCTCGACGGCGCCCCCGCAAGCGGCAGCGGAAGCCGTGCAGGGCGAGAGGTCGCGAGGCTCGTCGTCGACCGTTACGGTCGTGCACTGCGCCCCAGTGACTCCGAGCGGGTTGTCGGGACAAGTTGTGGGGCCGCCGGGCGCGTCGATCGTGCTCACGAACGCCGTATTCGCGGCCCCCGTAACCGTTGAATTCCAGGGTCCCCTCCCAGGCGCCGTTTCGCCATCGCCCGCGTTGAAATAGGGTGCGATCTCGAGCCAACCCGGAGTGTTCATCGGGGAGTTGGATTTCAATGTGCACCACCGCGCGCCGGGCGATTGCCAACTCGCCTGCGCCGCGATCACGCAGCCGGGATTGCCTCCATTCACGCATCCGGCGTTGCCGGCCTGCCCGTTCGACGTCGCGTAAGGATCGAACGCCACGGTCCATCCCACGGAATTCGCGTTGCCGCGCCAAAATCGGCAGATCACATGGCCATTTTCGACGCCGACCAAGTTGATGTTAAGAAAACGATCCGATTGGAAATTGGGATCGAATTGCGCGACGAGCGCGGGCAGGGTGTTGGTTCCCGTCAGGCTAACGGGAATAATGCAGGGTTGATTGGTCGCGGTTTGGGCCGCGCCGTTGCACACGGGAAGGTTCTCGCCCTCCTCGAACTCTCCCGGAACCACGGTATTAGCGGGCTCGCCGTGATTCCCCACGTACTTGACCTTGTACGGCGACACGCCTCCGCAGTAATATGTGTCGGGATCCGCCGTGTCGAATATGACGGAGTCGAACGAGCCGCATCCATAATTGAGATTTCTGCCGAACAGGTGCGATTCGCCGGTCGTGGCATCTATCCAATACAGCGGTCCGTTCTGAGGGAGCGCGCAGTTATACCCTAGATTCCCGGTCGGACCAGCCACCGGCGTGGGGCCGCAAAGGTCGAAAGCGCCGCTAAACGAAAAGAAAGGGTTAACGCCAAGCTGATAACTGACACGCGCGTTCCGCACGGATACGGTATCCGCGCTTGCCGTCTTCTTTCGTATTAGAACGCCGAAGTTACTACCCGCATAAGTTACATTCGCGCCGTTGGTAGTAGGACAACCTGTCGTGAGTGAAATGTTATCGAGACCCGTGACACTCGCGATAAGATAATCGATGTTATTCACCGTCAAAGTACTACCGGCGCTCCATAAAATATTGAACGGATCTCCTCCGGTATGCGTCACATTGTTCGATCCATCGCAGACTACTAACCCGGTACGGCTCGCCAGTTCCGGGCCGCTCGGGGGCCGCGTTCCGTAACTCTGCCACAAATCGACCGTTTTACTTCCAAAAGTGTAGTCCGTCGCGGTCGATGTCAGTGCCTGCTCGATCGATTTCGCTCCTGGATAGCAATTTACCCCATCTATCGTGAGGCAGGCTACGATCTTGCAATCGTCCATGGTCGAGCAGCCGCTAACCATCGCGGTAACCGTGGTTTGGAAGTAATTCAGCGAATAAGTGTTGTTGACGTAACTGGGCTGGATGATGAAACCTCCAGCGCCGTTCGACCAAAGGCGGCTGTCTTTCGCGCTCAGATATAGAGTTGCGATGTTACTACCGGAAATCGTGGCGGACGATCCCGACGCATTGAGCGAGTTAGCCGGGCTCATCCATCCGGTCGTTCGGGCGTTAGTTAAGGGAACCGGAATACCCGCAGTTCCCAAATCGAGATACCGGTCTTGAGGCAGAGTCAACCGGCGAATCAGCGCGCCAGTCAAGAGATCGACAAATCTCTCCGTCCGATCGGAGTAAGAAAGCGACGGCCATGCATAATCGCCCGGGTTATTCTTATCGACGGGCAAAGGATCGGCATAAGTCTGGCCTAGCAAGATGTTCCGGGTTTGAAATTGCCCGGTCGCCACGTCGCCGGTACTCGGGCAGGTCAGGCGGAAGTAATGCACGGTGTTGGCTTGCAGGGCGCGGGAGTAGCGTCGATTGTCCGACGCCGTTTCGGCCGCTCGCTTACCCACCACAAAATTCCGTGTCCGTCCGGAATTCACGTTATCGGCGCGATTGTCCAAATTCGCGCCGGCGAATTTCGTGGGATCGACATCCTGGACCAACGGCGTGTAGCCGGCGTTTTCACTGACCTCGATTGAGCACGCGCTCGCATCCGGAGCGGTGTAAGAAACGATTGCGCGCGTGCTGGTGGCGCCCGAAACCGTAACTCCGGTGATGGCGGCTTCGATGGAACCGGCTAGCAAAAGACAGGACAGGTACAGGACAAATCTCATTGGGGGTGTCGTAAAACACAATGCTAAAGCCAATCCGGTTACAAAAAACAATATACCTAAACCGGCTAAACTAAGAGAGTAAGCCACATGGAAAATTTAAACAGTTTCGGTTGCGCGTCAACCTTGCGCGCGGCCGGCAGGGAATATCGCATCTTCCGTCTCGCAAAACTCGAGGAAGACGACGTCGCCAATGTTTCTCGGCTCCCTTTTTCGACAAAAATCTTGCTGGAGAATTTGCTGCGCCACGAGGACGGACGCAAAGTGCACGCGGCGGATATCGATTACGTCGCGCGCGGCGTGGGCGGCCCAAGCCGGAAAGAGATCAGCTTCATGCCGGCCCGCGTGCTGCTGCAGGATTTCACGGGAGTCCCCTGCGTGGTGGATCTGGCGGCCATGCGCGACGCTCTCGCCGCCATAGGCGCCGATCCCTCCAAGGCCAATCCGCTGCTGCCCGCCGACCTGGTGATCGACCATTCCGTGCAAGTGGATAGCTTCGGCTCCAAGGACTCGTTTTCCATTAATGCGCTGCTCGAAAATCAGCGCAATCGCGAACGCTACGTGCTGCTGCGCTGGGGGCAGACGGCGTTCCAGAATTTCCGCGTCGTTCCGCCGGATACCGGAATCGTTCACCAGGTCAATCTGGAATATCTCGCCTCCGTGGTTTTCCGAAGTCGGACGGCCGCGGGATGGTCCGCCTACCCGGATACCCTGGTGGGCACCGACTCGCACACCACGATGATCAACGGGTTGGGCGTGGTCGGCTGGGGCGTCGGCGGTATTGAAGCGGAGGCGTGCATGCTCGGCCAGCCCATCTCCATGCTGCTGCCGCCCGTCGTCGGATTCAAGCTTACCGGCAAGCTCGATGGCGGCTGCACCGCGACCGACGTCGTTTTGACCATCACGCAGATGCTTCGCAAGAAGGGCGTCGTCGGGAAATTCGTTGAATTTTACGGCGCCGGACTGAGCGCGCTCAGCCTCGCCGATCGCGCCACCGTCGCGAACATGGCGCCCGAATACGGAGCGACCATCGGCTTCTTTCCGGTCGATTCGGAAACGCTTTCCTATTTGCGCGTCAGCAATCGCGACCAGGATCTGGTGGAATTGGTCGAAGCCTATAGCAAGGAGCAGGGCCTTTTCCGCACCGACGACATGAAAGACCCGCTGTTCTCCGATTCCCTGGAATTGGATCTGGCGACGGTGGTGCCTTCCATGGCGGGGCCAAAGCGCCCGCAGGATCGCGTCTCGCTATCCGAAGTTAAAAAGAATTTCACCGACGCGTTCAAGGACGCGACGAAAAAGCACGTGGACATGGTCTACAACGGAGAAAAGGGTACGCTCGATGGCGGCGCTGTCGTGATCGCGGCGATCACGAGCTGCACGAATACATCGAATCCTTCGGTGATGGTGGCCGCCGGGCTGCTCGCGAAGAAGGCCGTGCAGCGCGGGCTGAAAGTCCGGCCGTGGGTCAAGACGAGCCTCGCTCCCGGCTCGAAGGTCGTCACCGATTATCTGGATAAAGCCGGCCTGACGCCCTACCTGGAGGCGCTCAAATTTAACCTGGTGGGCTATGGATGCACCACTTGTATTGGAAACAGCGGCCCGCTACCCGACAACGTATCTGCGGCGATCGACAAGGAAAAGCTGGTGGTGGCGGCCGTCCTGAGCGGCAATCGAAACTTTGAGGGCCGCATCAACGCGCAGGTGAAGGCGAATTACCTGGCTTCGCCTCCGCTGGTTGTGGCGTATGCGATCGCCGGGCGCATCGATATCGATCTGCAAAAGGACCCGCTTGGGATGGATGAATCGGGCGCGCCCGTGTTCCTGCGCGACGTTTGGCCGAGCACGCAGGAGATCCAGGATACGATTCGCGCGACCATCGATTCGGAGATGTTTCGGCGGCAGTATGAACAGGCCTTCGCCGGGGACGCCAACTGGAACAGCCTCTCGATCCCGACCGGAAGCATTTACGTCTGGGACGAGAAATCGACGTACATCAAGAGGCCGCCGTATTTTGATCGCATGGTCGATCCATCCGCCGCGATTGAAGATATCGGCGGGCTCCGGGTTCTGGCGCTGCTGGGCGATTCGGTAACCACGGACCACATTTCGCCGGCTGGAAACATTGCGGTGGATAGTCCCGCGGGGCGGTATCTGATCGCGCAAGGCGTGGCTCCCGCGGATTTCAACTCATACGGCGCGCGCCGCGGAAATCATGAAGTGATGGTGCGCGGCACGCTGGCGAATATCCGCTTGAAGAATCAGCTCGCCCCCGGCACCGAAGGCCCGTGGACGGTTCACTTGCCCGATGGCGAACAGATGTTTATCTACGACGCCGCGATGGCTTATGAACAGGAAGGCGTGCCGCTGGCGATTATCGCGGGCAAGGAGTATGGGTCGGGATCGTCGCGCGACTGGGCCGCGAAAGGCGTGATGCTGCTGGGGGTACGCGTGGTGATTGCCGAAAGCTTCGAGCGCATTCACCGGACGAACCTGGTGGGCATGGGCGTGCTGCCGCTGCAATTCTCCGCCGGCGAGAATGCGCAGTCGTTGAAGCTGACGGGCAAAGAACTGTACCAGGCGACGGGGGTCCGCGAGGCGATTGAAGGCGGCGGGCGCGCGATGGTGATCGCGACCGCTCCCGATGGGACCGCGAAGACCTTCGAAGCTCAGGTGCGCGTGGATACGCCGCAAGAGGCCGAATACTTCCGGCATGGCGGGATTCTGCCGTTTGTGTTGCGGCAGTTGGCCGGAGAGCCGGTACCGGCGTAGCGGCGCGCCGATTCTAAGCTGCGGCCGCTTACAGCCGTACCAAACGCAACCTACCAGTTACTTCCAAGTGGCTCAAGTGGGATGAATCCAAGCGCTCCAGACCACTCGAAGTGTTCGATCCCCGCCAGTCGGCCGAACGGTATCGCTTGGCCGATACCAACCGCACTTCGGGGGTCTGGCGCGCATACAAAACGGATTCCCTGATCATTGTTATGGGGGAAATGGACGGCAACATCGGCGAAATTGTTACCGTCATCGGTGCAGGGTCGAAGCGCGAGGAAGCGGAGTTTCTCTGTTATGACGCCCAGCCATCCAACAGCGGATTGAAAATCGCTTTCCGCCATTTTTACCCTCATTTTGGAACCGCTGGAGTATCCGATCGCGTGCAGGTTCTCGACCTTGGTCGCGGGGTGCCGGAACTCCGTCCGTCCGGCGAGTTTCACGTCCCGCCGGAGAATGCCGGCATTACCGTATATCCTCAAACTCCCGTCGAAGCAGGGCAGAGACATCGCGTTCAGAACTTTTTATGGGCGGAAGATGAATCGTCCCTATTCTTCGTGGATCGTTTGGAACGTGTTCTTCCGGGCAGGGTGGAGGAAATCGGATTTTGTCTCGTGAGACTGGATCAGGTCACTGTGGTCCAAAGATTTTCGCCGCAATTCGGCTGGCGAACTGGTGTTGACCTTGAAATTAACGGGGCCGCCGATTGAGTCATCAGTGCGGGAATTCGTGGTTGACCCCGCTATCCTGAAGCTGTCCCCAGCCAGAGAATTCGACACGCGGAATTATCTGCCGATTCCATGGCCCATTCAGAAAAAACAACTAAGGGGCGGAACTGAGCTCGCTTCCCGACGATGTCTCTCGGGAAATAACGAGCACAATCACCCAATGGAAGTTCCGCCCCACGATTCTCAAGGGAGTCCGGACGAAAGTGGTTACAAGTTTCGAGACGGAACTCGGTACTTTTCAGAACCCCGCGTGGGTGCCAAAGACCACCAGCCAACATTGTGGCCGGTTTTGTTTCACCGAGCCGCGGCCACCGGTTTTGGCCCGTGAATTTCCTGTAAGCTCCACACGCGAATCGGGTCGCGGCGTCTGGAAACGACAGCCTCCGCCGCCGCGCGCGCGCCGCTAAGCGTCGTGATGCACGGAACGCGATACAACACCGCGCTCCTGCGAATGGCCTTCTCGTCGGAGAACGAAAGCGCGCCGGTGGCCGTATAAATCACAAGCTGCAAGCCGCCCGCTTTCAGAAGGTCCACCGCGTTCGGACGCCCCTCATTCACCTTGAACACCGTCTTGCAGCGCAGGTCGGCGCGCTCCAGGGCGGCAGCCGTTCCGCGTGTGGCGACTAATTGAAACCCGAGAGCGGCGAAACGCTTGCACACTTCGACGGCTTCCGGCTTATGCCGGTCGTTCACGCTGATGAAGATCGTTCCCGTGCCGGGCAGCGGCGTTCCCGCGCTGAGTTGCGCCTTCGCGAACGCTTCGCCGAAGTTTTCGCCGACACCCATTACCTCGCCCGTCGAGCGCATCTCCGGCCCTAACGCCGGATCAACTCCCGGGAATTTGTTGAACGGGAACACCGGCGATTTCACGAAACTCCGGGGTACGGGCAATCGGCCCGAGTGGTGCGTAACGTCGCGGAGCTTGCGGCCCAGCATCAACTGCACGGCGAGCTTGGGCAACGGCACGCCCGTTGCTTTAGCGACAAACGGAACCGTTCTCGAAGCCCGCGGATTCACTTCGAGCACGTACACCGTGCCTTCTTTGATCGCGTACTGCACGTTCATCAGGCCGATCACATGCAGCGCGCGCGCCAGGCGCACGGTGTAATCTTCAATGGTTCGCAGCTCGGCTTCGGGCAGAGAGTGCGGCGGCAGCACGCACGAGCTGTCGCCCGAATGCACGCCCGCTTCCTCGATGTGCTCCATGATTCCGGCGATCAGAACATCATCGCCGTCCGAAAGCGCGTCGACATCCACCTCGGTCGCGTCTTCCAGAAAACGATCCACCAGCACGGGCCGGTCCTGCGAGAAAGAAACCGCTTCGCGCATGTACTGCCGCACCGTTTCCTCGTCGTAGGCGATCACCATCGCGCGGCCCCCGAGCACGTAACTGGGCCGCACCAATACCGGGAAGCCGATGCGCCGCGCCACCTCGTACGCCTCTTCCGCGCTGGTCGCGGAACCATTCGCGGGAGATGGGATGCCAAGCTCGTCGAGCAGCTTTCCGAACAGCGTGCGATCTTCGGCGAGGTCGATATTCTTCGGGTCCGTTCCGACGATCGGGATGCCCAGCCGCTGCAGCGGCAGCGCCAGATTCAACGGAGTCTGACCGCCGAACTGCACGATGAGGCCGTCGGGCTTCTCCGTGTCGCAAATGTTCAATACGTTTTCGAGCGTGAGCGGTTCGAAATAGAGGCGGTCGCTGGTGTCGTAATCGGTGGAGACGGTCTCCGGATTGCAGTTCACCATGATCGATTCGATTCCCTCGCCCTGCAACGCGAACGAAGCGTGACAGCAGCAGTAATCGAATTCGATTCCCTGTCCGATCCGGTTCGGCCCGCTCCCCAGAATCATGATCTTCCTATTGCCGGTGGGATTGGCTTCGCACTGCGCTTCGTAGCTCGAATATAGATAGGGCGTGAAACTCTCAAATTCCGCCGAGCATGTATCGACCCGATTAAAAACGGCCGCAACTCCCAGTTCCTTGCGCCGCTTGCGAACGTCGATTTCGGCCCGGTTCCAGTCGCGCGCCAGTTGCGCGTCGGAAATTCCGAAGCGTTTGGCGCGCGCAAACGTTTCCCGTGTCGCGGTCCCGAAGGAATCGCGCTTGAGTTCGCCTTCGAACGCAACCACCTCGCGAATCTGCTCGAGAAACCACGGATCGATCGCGGTCATCTCGTGAATTTTCTCCGCCGTATAGCCGCTCTCGAAAGCGAAGCGGATGTAATTCAGGCGGTCCGGCGTCGGCGTGATCAGCTTCTTCGGAATGGCATTCTTATCGAAAATTTCGGAGCCGAACGCCTTGCCCGTTTCGAGGCTGCGAATCGCTTTCCCGAGCGCCTGCTTAAATGTGCGGCCGATCGCCATCACTTCGCCAACCGATTTCATCTGTGTGCCAAGCGTCGGGTCCGCGCCCGGGAATTTCTCGAACTGCCACTTGGGGATCTTTACGACGACGTAGTCGATGGCCGGCTCGAACGAAGCGGGCGTCACTTTCGTGATGTCGTTGCGAATCTCGTCCAGCCGATACCCCACCGCGAGTTTTGCGGCGATCTTCGCAATCGGGAATCCAGTGGCCTTCGACGCGAGCGCCGAACTCCTCGAAACGCGCGGATTCATCTCGATAATCACCATGCGCCCGGTTTTCGGATGAATCGCGAACTGTACGTTCGATCCGCCCGTATCCACGCCAATCTCCCGCAGGCAGCGAATCGCGCCATCGCGCATCATCTGATACTCGCGATCGGTGAGCGTTTGCGCCGGCGCGACGGTGATCGAATCGCCCGTATGCACGCCCATCGGATCGAAATTTTCGATGGAGCAGACGATGATCACGTTATCCGCGAGATCCCGCATCACCTCCAGCTCGAACTCTTTCCAGCCGAGCGCGCTCTCTTCAATCAGAACTTCGTGAACCGGCGAGAGATCGATGCCGCGCTCGAGGATCTCGATGAGATCCTCGCGATTGTAAGCGATGCCGCCGCCCGTCCCGCCCAGTGTAAAGCTCGCGCGCAGAATTACCGGATACCCCGTCTTCGCGGCGAATGCAAGACCGTCTTCGATATTATTCACGAGCTGCGATAGCGGAGTCTCAAGCCCGATCTTCCGCATCGCGTCTTTGAAGAGCAGCCGATCTTCGGCCTTCTTGATGGCGTCGATTTTCGCGCCGATCAGCTCCACGCCGTAGCGGTCCAGCACGCCCGCTTCGGCCAGTTCGACGGAGAGATTTAGCGCGGTTTGGCCGCCAACAGTCGAGAGCAGCGCGTCGGGGCGCTCTTTCCGGATGATCTCTTCGAGGTACGGGAGACTGAGCGGCTCGACGTACGTGCGGTCCGCCAGATCCGGGTCCGTCATGATCGTGGCCGGATTCGAATTGACCAGGATTACTTCGTATCCGTCGTCCCGGAGAGCCTTCGCGGCCTGTGTTCCGGAATAATCGAACTCGCACGCCTGGCCGATGACGATGGGGCCCGAACCGATTATCAGGATGCGATGCAAATCGTCTCGTCTAGGCATTTTCCGCCATCATCCTGGTGAAATCGTCGAACAGATAGTGGGAATCGTGAGGCCCGGGCGCGGCTTCGGGATGGTATTGCACGCAAAACACGGGATGTCGGCGGTGCCGAAAGCCTTCGAGCGTCCGATCGTTCAAATTCACGTGCGTAATCTCGACGTCGTTGAGGTTGAGCGAATCGGGATCGACCGCGAAACCGTGATTGTGCGAGGTGATCTCAACGCGATTCGTGAGTCGATTGAGCACGGGATGATTCGCGCCGCGATGTCCGAATTTCAGCTTGAACGTTTTGCCGCCGGCGGCCAGGCCAAGAAGCTGGTGTCCCAGGCAGATGCCGAAAATCGGGGTCTTGCCGATCAGGCGGCGGATGTTATCGATGGGCGTCGAAAGCGGTTCCGGATCGCCCGGGCCGTTCGAGAGAAACACGCCGTCGGGCTTGAGCGCGAGGACATCTTCCGCGGAAGTGAGCGCGGGGACGACAGTCACGCGGCAACCGGAATGCACGAGCCGCCGGAGAATATTGCGCTTGATTCCGAAATCGTACGCGACCACGTTAAAGCGCGGCTCGGGCGTGCGCGCGACAATTTCCGACGGCGAACACGATTCGACCGTTTTCGACCACTCATAGCTCGCCGGGGTGGTTACGCGGCTCGCGAGATCGAGACCAGCCATGGAAGGGATGGACCGAGCCTTCTCAATCAGGCGGGCTGCGTCGGTATCGATCGACGAGAGCACGCCGCGCATGGCGCCGCGGCTGCGAAGATGCCGCACCAGCGCGCGCGTATCCATTTCGGACGCGACCGGGATCCGGTGTTTCGCGAGAAACCGCTGGGCGTCTTCGTCCGAACGCCAGTTGCTCGCAAGCGCCGAAAACTCGCGTACGGCCAGGCCTTCAATGTGGGGTTTTGCCGCCTCGTCGTCGTCAACGTTGGTCCCGTAATTGCCAATCTGGGGATTCGTCAGGACGACAATCTGGCCGGAATAGGAAGGGTCGGTGAAAATCTCCTGATAGCCGGTGAGCGCGGTATTGAAAACAACTTCGCCGGACCGTTCGGCGGGCGGCCCAAAACTCGTGCCTTCGAAAACGGTGCCATCCTCCAAGGCGAGGATTGCGGATGCCAATAAGATGTCCTCCAAATGTGTGAAACGTCCATTTTACAGGAAGTGCCTCGCGCCTTCGCCGTGTTATTCTGCCGCCATGGGGTCGAAGCCGGCGATCCGCCCGCTAACCGAAGAAGAGTATTTGCACAATAGCGAATACGAGCATTGCGAATACATCGACGGCCAAGCCGTGGAGCTGAATATCGGATCCAGGAAACATAGCCGTATCCAGGTTGCTTGCGTGTTGGCGCTCGGCAACTTTTTGCGTACGCGCGGCGGCGCATGGGTTTACTCCGAGCTACATTGCAAACTGACGATCGACGGGCAAGTTTGCTATCGCCTCCCCGATGTTGCCGTGATTCTCGACGACCGATTTAAGGACTTCATTTATTACGAGGGCGCGCCCGATTTCGTGATCGAGGTTCGCTCGCCCGAAGATCGGATTGCCGACCAGAAACGCAAAATCGACGACTATTTCGCGAATGGCTGCCGCCTCGCTTGGCTGATAATTCCCGAGGAGCGTTCCGTGCTGGTGTATGCGCCGGACGCGCCGATGCGGGTCGTTCTGGAAGGCGCGGTTCTGGATTTAACTCCGTTGCTGCCGGGCTTTGAACTAGAGGTCGCCGAGATCTTTGCCTGAACTAACCGAAGAAGAGTATTTGCACGATAGCGAATGCGAGCACTGCGAATACATCGACGGCCATGCGGTAAAGCTCAATATCGGAACTTCACGGCACGGCAGCATAGAAGCCGCCTGTGGGTGCGCTCTCCACACTTTCTGTCGCAAGCATGGCGGCGGGCGGGCTTACTTCGGACTGCATTGCAAGTTAATGATCGACGAACGGGTTCGTTATCGCCTTCCCGACGTTGCCGTGATTCTCGACGACCGATCTAAGGACTTCATCTATTACGAGGGCAGCACCCGATTTCGTGATCGAGATTCGCTCGCCCCAAAATCGCATTGCCGACCAGAAACGCAAACTTGACGACTACTTCGCGAATGGCTGCCGTCTCGCCTGGCTCGTTATTCCCGAGGAACGCTCCGTGCGAAGGCGATGTTCTGGATCTCGAACGTATCCTTCCGGGCTTTGAACTAGAGGCCGCAGAGATCTTTGCCTTAGCTGCCTGAACCGTGGTGCTAACCTCAAGACCATGCCGGTAGCCCACGCTTTCCCGATTTCGAGCAGCTTTGGTCCCGATCTTCGCACGTGGCTGCGCTGCAATGCCCGGCCGAT
>JBPCKZ010000151.1:0-7524 GCA_051003795.1 Bryobacteraceae bacterium
GTGTAAACGCTCAGGAAGCGATGGCGGTTTTGGAAGCAAAGACTCACTGGCCTCGAGCTTCAATCCTCCGCCGTGCCCAAAAACTCGGGCTATTGAATGCAAAGCAACGAGCCATGAAGCCCTGGACAGAACCCGAAATTGTATTCGTCCTCGAACGGGTCAACCACAGCACCGTGAAAGAGATTGCGCGTCAGCTCGATCGGTCGGAAAAGTCGGTCTCTCGCTGGTTGGAGAACGAAGGACTTTCCTACAGATGCGAGGAGGGTGTAACCGCCACACAATTGAGGCGGATGCTTTGTGTCCGGCATGCCACGATCTCTGAGTGGCTCGATCAGAAGCTGCTCTCACGCACTCGGGAAGGCAGATTTACCGATCGGTATTTGAATCTGTTCTTCCGAAAACATCGCGATCTGCTGAAATGGGATGAACTGCCGACGTCCACGAAGGCATGGATACTGGAAATCATCGGGAATGACGACGAGGCAGATCAGGGATCGGACTTCACGTCTCGTCGGAGGCGGCCCGGTGCCAAACCTCAAAAGGCGGAATGAGATCCGGTTTCCGAATTTTCCATTCCTCATCGCATCGCGCCCAGTAATTCTCAATTCGAGCCATTAGGGGATTGCGCGCCGCGTAATAGCCGAGCGCGTGCCGCCAACTCTCGGCCTTAGGCAACGCGAATACGTGTTCGTCCATCCAGGTAATTAGGCGTAGCCACAGGAACGGACGTTCTTCTGGGTGCGCCTTCTCATAGCCTGCCACGTACTCGAGGAAGCCCGGGCAGCGCTCGTTGAGGATAGAGATTGCCTGTGATCCCAAGCCGTGGTGATCGACTACCAAGCGAACCCAATATGAGAACGCTCTCCAGTCGATGAAATCGCGAATGGCGCCGTCCAGCCGTTCTGCAGGTACAAATTGCCGTTCATGTTCCGCCAAGACCCGTGATCGTTCTGCTAAGGCGATTTCGGCTCTGTGTTGTTTCGATGAGGTTGTCATTCTGCGTGTTACGGCGCTGAGGTCAATGTCAACAAGACCTCAGGAACGTTTCTGATCACTCCTGATCGTATTCCAACGACCAGCACACATGCAGGAGCGGGCGCGGCCCGATAAGGTTCAAGCGTACCGGTTTCGACCCTTACGGCGAAGAAACGAAGCCGAGCGATTTACTGTCTTAAATTCCGAGCACCGGAATTCACCCAATACTGAAGGGTTCGACGAGAGAGGGGCTCAAGGATCGAGATCCCGGCAGGATTGATCCGGGAATGTCGGCCAAAAAAGGTCTGTGGGGGAAAACAGTTCCCGATCGGAATAGCTCCAGATTCGGGCGGGCCCGCGGATATATTTAGCCGGTTTTTCGGCGGAGCCCGCCACGAGCCGGTCATGACCTGCCGGCGTTTTCTCGGCCGCTCGTCGACCCACTTCCGTCTTTGCAGACAGGAGGTTTGATCTATTCGATGCGGGCCACCTCGACTGCTACAGTAGCTGCTACAGTTTGACGTGCGTATCGGGGTCACGGCGTGGCGGTTCGTGTCGTGGCTGGTCGAAGACGGCGATAACGCAACCGCTTGAAATTACAGAGGAAACGTTGAAAAGGAATGGCGGGGACGACGGGGCTCGAACCCGCGACCTCCGACGTGACAGGCCGGCGTTCTAACCAACTGAACTACGTCCCCGCATGAAATCGGATACGGAAACGATGGTACCACATGGTGGCACGGGCAAGGCAAACCTGTGCGAGAATAAGCAGGTGCATGAGACCCGCCTTGAGCGGCGCGGGAGGGTACTTTGAGCCACCAATCCGAAACTCCGTTTGACAGTATTGACGGTTCGCACCAGTATGTTGCGCTTTTAGCCGATGCGATCGAAGAAGCCAAGGTGGATGTGGAAGCGGAAATTGCGCTCGCAAACGCCGACGGCGCCCCCCGGCGAAGAGAAGCGCTTCAACTGGTCGGCTATAACCTCATAAAACTTTCGTCCCACATCACCGCGAGCCGTCGCATTCTGAACGATCTGCGCACGCTTCGGCGCTTATTGCTCGATGAGCGTACGGTGGTCGAACCGCTCGCGCGCCGCGCGGGAGAATAGTTCCGTTTCACTCAACCGCTTACACTTCAAACAGGTGTTAACGGGCCAGTCTGGCCTAGGTTTCGCATCTTTCCGTACGTTCATTTTTGGGTGAAACTTTTTGCTCCCGATGCCTCAAGATCCCACTATCCGGGCCTAAAAAACCCAGGTGCTTGACATTAAATATTCTTGAGATTAATATTATCTTGCTCGTGAAATTGTCCAAAATTTAACAACCAAGCACTGGTGGTTGTCGTGGGAGATCCTCAAATGACCTTCGAAATCGGTGAAAAAGTTGTCTATCCTAATCAAGGCGTTGGGACAATCGAAAATATCAGTTCCCGTTCCTTCGGGACCCAGTCGGAAAAGTTTTATCTCCTTCGACTGGTTTACACCAGCATGACCGTCATGATCCCTTTCAATAACGTGGGGAACATAGGGCTGCGGAAAATAACCAAGAACGCCGAACTTACCCGCGTGCTGGCCTTCCTTTCCCACGGTTTGGCTCAGAACTGCACCGATTGGAAGTGCCGCTTCAAGCAAAATACGGACAAGATGCAGAGTGGCAATTTGCTTCAAATCGCCGAAGTCCTGAAAGGCCTTCTTATTCTGCAAAACGAAAAACCGCTTTCATTCCGCGAGAAAAAAATGCTCGACCGGGCGCGGCATATGTTGCTTTCGGAAGTCTCGATCGCGCGCGGGCTCTGTGAACACGAAGCGGTGGCGATGCTGCAGAAGGCGCTGGCGAAGTCGGACCTCGCGCTGCCCTCGAACAACTGACCGTTCTCTTGTTTCACGCCGGAAGGGCCTTGTCTATACTGGTAACGGCACTGGTCACGGCCCATCCGCATGGCGCTTTCTTTACTTCTCGGCATTCTCGCCACTGTCACCGGATTTCTCTTCCTTAACCCCCCGGCGTGGTTTCCGCGGCCTATATCGCTGGCGGGAATTCAATACGACCGACAATTTCAATTCACGCTTTGCGCGGTAGGGTTCATCTTCGCGTCCGCGCAATTGCTCTTGGGCTTCACGATCTGGCGTTTCCGCCGGAATCGGAATCTCAATCCGCCAGTGCACACGCATGGAAGCCGCCGCGTGGAACTGCTGTGGACCGCGGCCGCGACGATGCTCTTCGCCGGACTCGCGTTGAGCGGAACGCGCATCTGGGCGGGAGTCCACTTCACCCCCCCGGCCCGCGACGCCGAAATCGTCGAGGTCTACGCTCACCAATTTGCCTGGAGCTTTCGGTATCCCGGTACGGACGCCAAGTTCGGGCGCACGGACATCCACCTGATCGACGATGCCGGGCAGAATCCGTTTGGACTCGATGAGCGCGATCCCGCGGGGCAAGACGACATTATCAGTTCCAACTTGAAAGTTCCCGCTGGGAAAGAAGTCTCGTTGATCCTGCATTCGCGCGATGTTATTCACGATTTCTTCGTGCGCGAACTGCGGTTAAAACAGGACATCGTGCCGGGAATGGACATCCCGTACCGCTTCCGCGCGGAGAAGATCGGGACCTATGAAATTGCATGCTCGGAGCTTTGCGGCCTCGGGCACAGTCAGATGCGCGCCACCATGGAAGTCATGTCCCAGGGCGAGTTCGATCGATGGAAACAGACGCACGCACGCAGGTAGCGCCAGCTTGGCGGCGCCGCTTTTCCGGACGGATTTTCAATCGTGTTTTCAGCCGCGATCATCGCACGATCGGCAAGCAATACTTTTTCCTTTCTCTTCTCGCCGTGTTTTCCGGAATCGTCCTATCGCTTCTCATGCGCTTTCACTTGGTCCATCCCGAGGCGGTCTTGCCCGGGATCGGCGTGCTGGCCCCTGAACATTACCTGGCGATCATGACGATGCACGGGACTATCATGGTCTTCTTCGTTCTGACGACCGCGCCGCAGAACGCCTTCGGCAACTGCATTCTGCCAAGCCAGATCGGGGCAAGCGAAATGGCCTTTCCGCTGCTGAACATGCTTTCGTTCTGGACCACTCTGGTTTCCTTCGGGCTGCTGATGGCCGCATCCCACGCCGCTGGGGGCAGCCCTCTATCGGGTTGGACGGCGTACCCTCCGCTTAGCGCGGTGGGCGCCATTTCAGGTCCCGGCGAAGGTCTCGGGCAGACGCTCTGGTTCATCAGCATGGGCGTCTTTTGCATAGCGTCGCTGATGGGATCGATCAACTTCATCGTCACGGTTTTGGAATTTCGCGCGCCAGGGATGTCGCTGATGCGCATGCCGCTAACGTGCTGGAGTTGGCTGGTAACGGCGATGCTGAGTCTTATTGCGTTTCCGGTGCTGCTGTCCGGTTCCATTCTGCTGCTGCTCGACCGCTTGGCGGGAACCAGTTTCTTCCTGCCCGCGGGATTGGTAATCGCCGACCGGATATTGCCGAACCGGGGCGGATCGCCGTTGCTGTGGCAACATCTGTTCTGGTTCTTCGGACATCCGGAAGTTTATATCGCGATTCTGCCGGGCATGGGAATCGTCTCGCACTTGCTTTCCACATTTTCGCGGAAGCCCGTATTCGGCTATAGGGCAATGGTGATTGCGATGTTCGCGATCGGGTTTCTCGGCCTGCTGGTCTGGGGGCATCACATGTTCATCAGCGGCTTGAACCCGTATTCCGGCTTGGCATTCTCGCTTCTGACCATGGTCATCGGGGTGCCGTCGGCCATCAAAACGTTCAACTGGATCGCGACGGCGTGGGGAGGAAATCTGCGGCTCACGACATCCATGTTGTTTGCCCTGGGGTTCGTTTCGGTGTTCGTGACGGGAGGCCTCAGCGGAATGTTCTTGGGGCAGCCCGCGCTCGATCAGTATTTTCACGACACGTATTTCGTGGTCGCGCATTTCCACATCATTATGGGCGTCGCGGCGGTGTTCGGCATTTTCGCCGCGACCTTCTTCTGGTTTCCGAAAATGTTCGGCCGAATGATGAACGAAACGCTTGGCAAGCTCCATTTCTATCTGACTTTCATCGGAGTTTATGCGATATTTCTGCCGATGCACTTCGTTGGTTTCGCCGGCAATCCGCGCCGCTACGCCGATTTCACGAGTTTTCAATTCCTCGCGGATTTGATGCCGCTGCACCGCTGGATGACCCACGCGGCCTACTTCACCGCATCGGCCCAATTGCCGTTCTTATTCAATCTATTCTGGAGCATGAGGAGGGGCCCGGTTGCGCCGGTGAATCCCTGGGAGGCGACCACTCTCGAATGGTCGGATTCTCCGCGGGCGATGGTGTATCGCGGACCGTATGAGTACGGCGTTCCGGAAGCGCCGCAAGATTACCTGATGCAGGATACGGAATGACGCGCACAAGCATTTCGAACCAGGGCGGGCCGCCCGTGGAGCCCACGGGCTTCGGAGGCGGGGGGGAGAATTCCGGCGATCGCGGCGGCTCCCGAAGAGCTTCGTTAATGGGGCTGTTCGTGCTGATGGCGGCAAGCGTCATGACGTTCGCCTCGCTGTTCAGCGCTCTTGTCGTGCGGCGCGGACTGTCGAACGACTGGACGAAATTTCCGTTTCCGCCGATTCTCTGGACCAACACCGCAGTGTTGCTGGCGAGCAGCGTGGCGCTGGATCTTGCTCGGCGATCGTTGAAATCCGGTAGGCGGCGCGCTTTCAATTATCTTTGGCCGTTGGGCACTTTGCTGGGGGCGGGATTTCTGGCGGGCCAGATTATCGCCTGGCGGCAACTGAATGCGGCGGGCGTGTTTCTGGCCGGCAATCCGAGCAGCTCGTTCTTCTACGTTCTGACTTGGGCGCACGCGGCGCACGCGGTCGGAGGACTCGCGGCGCTGATCTACGTCGGCGTTCAGGCGTTAAGGTACCGGTTAGGCCCGGCCAAGCGGACGGCGGTCGAGGTGAGCACGTACTTCTGGCATTTTCTCGACGTGCTCTGGCTAGGCTTGATGGCGATCTTCCTGTTTTGGGGATGAAGAAAATTCTGGCGGCGATCGCCGCGACGCGGACGCAGCAGGCGATGCTGATCTTCATCTGCGCGGATACCGCGACGTTTGCATCCTTCTACGTGGCGTACATCTATCTTCGGCGCCTCGCGCCCGCGTGGCCCACGGCGTTTCATTTTCCGTCGGGTTTGATGGCCGTGGCCATGACGATGTTCCTGCTGGCCGGAAGCTTTTTGGCGGCGGTGGCCGCGCGCCAGAAGGAGGCCGTCGTCATCGCGCGCTGTTTGGCGGCGGCGGTTGTGGTCTGGCTATCTTTCCTCTTCGTCGAAGCCATTGAATGGGTGCGATTAATTGTCGGGGAGGGCGTGACGCTTCGATCCAATCCGTGGAATGTCCCGATATTTGGGGCGTCGTTCTACACGCTGAGCGGATTTCACGCTCTGCACGTGATCGCGGGAATAGTTTACATGACGGTTGTGGCGGTCCGCATTCGCAAGCACGATGCCGGGGCGTGCGCGCTGTACATTCATTTTGTGAGCGTGATGTGGCTGGTCCTGTTTCCGACACTTTACCTGAGCGCGGCGGACTTGCAAGGCCTATGAGCCCGTTATTGATCCTCGCGCAATGCGTAATGTGTAATCGCACCGCGGCGGCCCAACAGGCCGGGCGGGCGGCCGTCTTGAATCATGGAATTTTGGTGCTGCTGATTCCGCCGCTGGCGATTTTGGGGGCTTTTGCATGGATCGTTTGGCAGCGCAGGTAAATTACTGCACGGGGGTCCCGTATGGCACCAGCGTCTTTATGCGCTCCGTCCCGTCCACGCGCGCAATCCTCCATCCATCCGGTTGCTTTTCCAGATACATGGTCTGTGCTTCGTTGCGGTCCTGGTAAACGTATTCGACGCGCACCTTGATCTCGCGATCGGTCAACGGCTGCGGCTCGGAAATCGCAACGCCTTTGATCTCCGCGTTCGTATCTTTTAGATACTTGGCAAATCCGGCATCGGTCGATTCCGAAACGGACTGCTTCAGCAGCGCCTCCATCTGCCCGGTATAACTTCGCATGTACGCTTTCGTGTCGCCGGCGCGCGCGGCGTCCAGCATCGAGTAAATGGCATCCTGCGGAGTAGCTTCGGCCTTGGCCCGTGACTTCTCCGGCATGCGCCAGCCGCTCTTTTGACCCAGCACGATCCCGAGAGCGCCGAGCAGAATCGCGATTGTTGCCGCTTTCGCTTTACGATCCCGCGTCATTATTTTTTCTGAGTTGCCGCCGGCTCTCCCCGGCGGATAATCGTAAGGTCGAGATTCCCGCCGGGATCGACGATCGTCTTGCGGATTTTCGGCAGGATCTGCTCCATGGCTTCCACGTAATACCGTTCGCCCGTAACTTGTGGGGCTTTGGAATATTCGGCGGCGACTTGCGTGAATCGCGCCGCATCGCCGGCCGCCTCGTTGATCTTCGTCTGTTTGAAGGCTTGGGCGGATTCGAGCAGTTGGCGCGCGGCGGAGAGGGGGAGCGGGGCCAAAGCGGTGTGGTGGCCGCTCGAT
>JBPCKZ010000152.1:0-76022 GCA_051003795.1 Bryobacteraceae bacterium
GTCCTGCACCGCGAACTCGACCGTGTTCAAGTCGTAGCCGAGAGCCCGGCAAAGGGTGAGCGCGTCGTTCATCACCCGGGCGTGCAGATTGGCTTCAATCGGCGGAGCGTCCTTGACGTAGCGTTCCGCGTGCGGACGGCGCGGATCGTATTGCATTACGTGAACCTGCCGCTGGCCGACGACATAGCAGCGAAAATAATCCTCGAATTCGACGCTCCGCTGGAGCGTCATGCAGAGGTCGCATGTATCGTCGTAAGCGGCGAAAAATTCGTCCGGTGAATGCACCTTATAAACGCTCTTCCAACCCCCGCCGCTGAACGGTTTCAAGAAGGCGGGGAAGCCGATGTATTCGAAAACTTCGTTCCAATTTAAAGGATAGATCAGATTGCGCATCGAGAGATCCGTCGTACCGGGCGGAAGCCGCTTGTGCGGAAGGACGACGGTGCGCGGGACCGCTACGCCGATTTTGGAGGCGAGCGCGTAGTTGAAAAATTTATCGTCGGCGCCCCACCAGAACGGGTTGTTGACGACGATGGCGCCGGTAAGGACGGCGTTCTTAAGGTACGCGCGGTAGAACGGAATATCGTGCGAGATGCGGTCGATGATGACGCGATAGCCGCTCGGTTCGGCCATCTTCACCGCGCCGATATGGATGTGCTCGGCCGCGACGTCGGGGGTGTGCGTGGAGTTGATGCGATCCACCAGCGCGGCGGGGAAGCTTTTTTCCATGCCGGAGACGACGCCGATTTTTTTCATAAAAGCGCCCGCTCCAAATGGCCCGTGGCGCGGTCACTCGTGCCTGCCGCGTCCACGCTCTCCACTAACTCCCTGCAAGTTACCGATTTTACACGGGCGGCCTAAAGATCGGACGGCGGCTTCCCGCGCAAACGCTCGCGCAATTCCGCCGTCGTTTTCCGATGGCACTTCAAGCAAAGTGTGCGGATGTTCGAAAGGTCGCATTCGCCGCCGCCTTCCACGACGGGTAGGATATGGTCGGCGTCCCATAAACTCGACCGGCTTTTCGCACTCAATCCCCACGAGCGCAACGCTTCGACCCGCAGCGGATAGCGCAAGCGCCGAATGCGCGTCCATTCCATGGCCGCATCCACGCCGCAGCCGGCGCACAGGCCGCGATCGCGTTCGAAAATTCGTTCCCGCAAGTAACCGGGATCGGTGCGCATGCGCCATTCGTGAACGCAATAGTCCGAGCAAAACGTAATCCGCCGGGGCGGAACTTCCAGGGCGCACCAGCGGCAGAGCGCGCGGCCGTTGGTCCCTTTCGGAAGGTCGTCGCGTCGGACGCGGCCGCCCGACATGGTGCGTGCGGTGCTCATTTTTCGGAAGTGGCGCCGGCGCTCCTGCGTGGCGCGTCTCGTTGCTCCTCCCGAACCGCGAAAGTCGGGTTAGTTGCTGCGCACCGTCGGATAGCGAATCCCCAACTGCTCCAGGTACGTCTTATATTTCGTCGAATCGAAATAGAACCGCTTCATTTGCGGCCGGTACTGCGCCATGATCTTTTCATTGAGCCAGATCGCCGGTTGATCGCCCGGCCGGATCAGCGGCGTGTACTTCGCGTCCTTCGTCTGGACGTCCCGGAAGTAAGTCCAGGCTTGCCGCAGAACTTCGGGATTCGTCAGTAGATCGAGTATTGTCATCGCTTGCACCTTGGCCCCGGCGGTCGTCCCTTTGTGCGCGATCGGCGTGGCCATCGCAATGGCGTTCGACCAGTTATGGCCGGGCAGATTCGGAATATTGGCGGGGTAGTTCAGCGTGACCGTGGGAAGATTCCAGGAGATGTCCCCAATATCGTCGGAGCCGCCGCCCATGCGCGCCTCTTCCTTCGGCGGATCTTTCAGTTCGCCGATCTTCGCCGCCAGCCCTTTCTCCGGAACCTTCAGCTCTTTTTGAACGGCTTTCGCGAGAGTCTGGTCCGCCTCGCTCCATTGCGGTAAACCGACTTCCTTGATATTGGCGTACATCGTCTCGGCGATCGGCTTGTTCATGTACGTGGGCCAGGCGGAACCGAGCACGCGCGAGGTCCATGTCGTGTTGCTCATGATCGACGCGCCTTTCGCCATGTCGTCGCCGATGCCCCAAAGTTCCTTGATGTGCGGATAATCCAGTTCGCGAAAGAAATACCAGACCGACGCGTTCGGCGGAACCACGTTGGGCTGATCTCCGCCGTTGGTGATCACGTAATGCGAGCGCTGTTGCAGCCGCAAGTGCTCGCGGCGGAAGTTCCAACCCGTGTCCATCAGCTCCACCGCATCGAGCGCGCTCCGGCCGCGCCAGGGAGCGCCCGCCGCATGCGCGCTCTCGCCCTTGAATGTGTACTCGACCGAGATGAGCCCGCTTTGGCCCCCCTCGCCCCAGGACACCGCGAGATTGCTGCCGACATGCGCGAATAACACGGCATCCACGTCTTTGAAAACGCCCGCGCGGACGTAGTATGCCTTCGAGCCAAGCTGTTCTTCGGCCACGCCGGGCCAGATCTTGAGCGTACCCGGGATGTGCTCGCGTTCCATCAGGTGCTTCACGGCGATCGCCGCGGTGATGTTCAACGGCTCGCCCGAATTGTGTCCTTCGCCGTGGCCCGGAGCGCCGTCGATGATGGGATCGTGATACGCGACGCCCGGCTTTTGCGATGCTTGCGGAATGCAGTCGATATCCGAGCCGAGCGCGATCGCCGGCTTTCCCGATCCCCACGTGGCCATCCACGCCGTCGGTATGCCCGCTATCCCGCGCTCCACGCGGAAGCCTTCTTTTTCGAGTATTCCGGTCAGATATTTGGACGTTTCAAATTCCTGAAAGCCGAGTTCGCCGAAACTGAAAACCGTATCGACCATGACCTGCGTCCGGTCTTTCATGGAATCGATTTCTTTGACCAGGGCTGCCTTGTAAGCGGATTGATCGGCATTGACGGAGGCGCAAAACGCGAGCGCCAGAAGAAGTGTACGCATGGGAAGCCCTTATTATGCGCCACGCGCCTACCGCAAATAGCTCTGAATATCCGGAAACAACAGCGCATGTATTTCCGGGTTGGCGAGGTCTTCCTTGCGGACCAGAGTCGCTCCCGAATCGACATTGCGCGGCGGCGTTTTTCCGGCTAGATGCATGCCGATCGCCTTCGTGCTCTCATATCCCATGCGGAACGGATTTTGCACGATCAGCGCGTCGATCCATCCGTCGCGAAGGTCCGCAATCAACTGGTCCGACGCATCGAACGCCACCAGCTTCACGTTGCCCGCGTGCCGCGATTTTAGCGCTTGAACGGCCCCGGACGAACTGGATTCGTTGTCCGCAAACAATCCGGCCAGATCCGTATTCGCGCTCAGCATGTTTTCCGTCACTCCCATCGCCTTCGCGCGATCCGCCATTCCGAACTGCATTCCCACGTATTGCAAGCCTGGAAACTTGCGAAGCTCCCGCTCGAATCCGGTCTCGCGCTGCATGGTGGAGGCGCTGCCCGCCATGAAACCAATCACGCCCACCTTTCCCTTTCCATGGAGCGATTGGTCCAAGCGCCGGGCCGCCATCCGGCCGCCTTCGGTGTTGTCCGTCGCCACATACGAAATTATTTTGTCCGTGTCGATGGCGGAATCGAAGATCGCCACGGGAATCGATTCGCGCGCCGCGCGTTCCACCACCGAAACGAGCGCCTGTTTATCGACGGGCGCGAGCACGATTCCCGCGACGCGACGGTTCACCATGGATTCGACGATCTCGATCTGGCGGCTCGAATCGATCTCGAGCGTCGGAGCGCTCCACTCGACCGTCAACCCATATTCGCGAGCCGCCTTCACCGCGCCCGCGTGCACCGTTTGCCAGAAGATATGGTTTGCCCCTTTCGGCACTACTCCGACCACGCGGGATGTCCCGCGATTGCAGCCGCCGAGGGTAATGGAAAATGCGAGCGCGAGAATCGCTCTCGCGAACCGATTGTGATTCATCGCCTCTATATGGTGACATGGGACCTGCCCGATGCCGGAACTGCCCGAAGTGGAAACGGTCGCGCGCGGCCTGGCGCCTTATCTGACGGGCCGCCGCATCCTGAGCGCGGAATTCCGCAAACCGCGCGTGATGCGCGGCGATCCCGAGGAGGCCGCGCGCAAGCTGGAGGGCCGCATCATTCAGAACGTCCGGCGCTACGGCAAATTCATTCTGCTGGAGCTCGATTCCGGCGGGTACTTCATCGTCCATCTGGGGATGACCGGGAAGCTGCTGCTGGATGGCGGGATCGATAAGCACACCCACGCGATTCTGACGCTCGATGACGGCGTTCTCCTCTACCGCGACAGCCGCCAGTTCGGACGCCTGGAATGGAGCGCGGCGTTGCCGGCGCGGATTGCAAAGCTGGGTCCCGATCCGCTGCTGATCCCGCTCGAAGATTTCACGGCTTCGCTGCGCTCGCGCAAAACGCGCATGAAGGCGCTGCTGCTGAATCAGAAATTTCTGCGCGGCATGGGAAATATCTATGCGGACGAAGCCCTATTCCGCGCGGGCGTTCATCCGCTCGCGATCGCATCGCGCCTGCGGCGGAATCGCGCGCGGAAGCTCCACGACGCGATACGGGAAGTGTTGACGGAAGCGATCGAAAAACGCGGATCGTCGATCTCGGATTATGTCGACGCCGACGGGCGGAAAGGAAGCTTTCAATTGTTGCACCGCGTCTACCGGCGCACCGGGCAGCCTTGCGTGGCGTGCGGCAAGCCGGTCCGCCGCATCCTGGTCGCGCAGCGCGGCACCCACTTTTGCCCGAATTGCCAGAAGAAATAGATTAGTGGAGGCTGCCCATTTTGTCCATGGGCCAGTAGACGAACACCGCTTTTCCGTAAATATATTGCCGGTCGACAAAGCCCCACGCCCGGCTGTCGTTCGAGGAACTGCGATGGTCGCCAAGAACGTAATAGTTCCCCATCGGAACCACCACGCGCTGCCGGGATACGCGATCCCGGTAATCTTCAGGCACGTAAGGCTCTTCGAGATCTTTGCCGTTGACCACCACGGTTCCGTTATCGATCTCGACCGAATCTCCCGGCAGCCCGATAATGCGCTTGATGTAAGACTTGCTCGGATCGAGCGGATAGAGGAAGACCACCATGTCCCCGCGCTCGATGTTCCCAATACCGAACCGGTAGGTGAATTTGTTGATGAAAATCCGCTCCTGATCGGTAAGAGCGGGCATCATGCTCGTGCCTTCCACCTTGACCGGCTGATAGATGAACACGATTAGCACGACCGCGAGCACCACCGAGAACGCGACGTCGCGCGCCCAAGCCATGGCGCCGAACAATCCTCCCGGAGGCGCTTTTACTTCCGCCGCATGGGTTGGGGGATCGGTTCGGGGATCGCTATCGTCCATGTAGAGTCCGCTGAAACGAATTATATGATACGGGACGAGCTTTCGAAGTCGCCGGTTGCGTGCCGTGGCTGGTTGGAGGCGCTTGCGGCGTCCTTCTCGCGGAGGCCCGTTTCGCTCAAGCCGCCAATTTCGACATCGACAAAACGATTCGGCCGCGGTCTCGAAGCCAATTCGACTCTTAAGTAGTTGTCCGTCAGCGCCACTCCCGGCTGCTCCAGCGTCACCGCCGAGAGGCGCGCGCCGATCATCCGCCGCCGGAATTCCAGGTTCTTCGCCTCGCCCAATTCCCGCAATATCCGATTCCGCTCCCGCCGGACCTGCATCGGCACCGAACCGGGCAGATCCGCCGCGGGCGTCCCCGGCCGTTCGGAATAGGTGAACACGTGCAAATAGGTGAACGGCAGGCGTTCGATGAACTGGCGCGAATCTTCAAAATGCGCGTCCGTTTCTCCGGGAAACCCGGCCATCACGTCGGCTCCGATCGCGGCATCGGGCATCGCGCCGCGCGCTTTCAGAATACGATCCGCATAATGCCGGGGGCGGTACTTGCGGTGCATTCGACGAAGAATAAAATCCGAACCCGATTGCAGTGGAGCATGCACATGCCGCGCCATGCGAGGCGATTCCGCCATCAGCCCAAGCAGTTCGTCGCTGAAGTCCATCGGCTCGACCGAGCTGAGGCGAATGCGTTCGATCTCCGTTTCAGAAAGCAACCGGCGCAGCAGACCGGCCAGCCGCATCGCGCTCCCCGTCTCGCTTACGGGCGAGCGCCCCCAGCGCCCCAGATTGATCCCGCTCAGCACGACTTCCCGATAGCGGCCGCTCAACTGGCGCACCTGTGCGATCACGTAATCCGCGCGTGTATGGCGGCTTCGCCCGCGCACATGCGGAATAATGCAGAACGAGCAGCGATTGTTGCAGCCGTCCTGAATCTTGAGATTGGGCCGCGCCCGATCCGCCGCGGATTCCATCGCCGGCGCGGTCAGGAAATCGTCACACGCGAAAATATCGCGCACGTGAATCTGCCCGTGATACGGGGCCCCCGTAACGATTTCCGCGATCTCCGTTTTATGCGAATTCCCGACGACCCACTCGACCCCGGGCAAGGCGGCCAATTCCCGCGGCGCTCGCTGCGCGTAGCAGCCGGTCACCAGAATACGCGCATTCGGATTCTCGCGATGCACGCGCCGGATGGTTTGCCGCGCGTCGACATCGGCGTTCGCGGTAACCGTGCACGTGTTCAAGATCACCAAACCGGCCTGGGCGCGCTCCGCCGCGGCGGTCATGCCGCGCCCGGATAATTCCGCTTCCAAGGCGGCCCCGTCGGCCTGAGTCGCGCGGCATCCAAAGTTCTGGACGAAGAAATTATTCAAAATAAGCCCCTCCTCTATACTAAAGACGAATCGCTAGAGACGATCCGCTATGACCGAAATGAGCGTTATGTGGCTCCGCGTGGCGGCGGCTTTTTATTCGCTCGGACTGCTTGACGCCGTTGTCACGGTGATCCGCCGGCGCGAGCGGCTGTTCCGGCCAGCGCTCGCGGCCTTCGCGATCGGCGGCCTTTTCCATCTGGTGGCCATCGTTGAAGAAGGGATCGCCGCGCATCGTTTCCCGGCCAACGGCTTCTTCGAATCCATGTCGTTTTGCGCGTTTATAGTGACTCTCCTGTTTCTGTTTGTCTATTGGCGGTATCGCGCGGAGAGCCTCGGCGTGTTTATTTTTCCGCTGGTGTTCGTGATGACGCTGGTCGCCGCGCTGGGCAGTCCGGTCTCGGCGTGGTCGAATCCCGCGGTGCGCAATAGCTGGCTGATGGTGCACGTCGTGTTTATCCTGCTCGGATACGCGGCTCTGCTGTTCACTTCGGTGGCCGCGATCGTTTATTTGTTTCAGGAGCACGAGCTCAAGCGCAAAAGGCCGCGCGGATTTTACCACCGCCTCCCTCCGCTCGCCACTCTCGACGACCTGATTTCCAAATCGCTTGGCGTGGGCTTCGTGCTGATCACCGTGGGGATTATCGCCGGCAGCGTTTGGGCCTTCGTCGAATTCGGCACCAGCTGGATCGCGAATAAGAGCATAGGAATCTCGTTCATTACGTGGGGAATTTATCTGGCCCTGGTATTTTTCCGCGTGAGCGCGGGATGGCGCGGCAGAAAGGCCGCGATCCTCGCCATCATGGCGCTGTTTTGCTCCGCGATCACGTGGGCGGCTCACGCCAGGCTGCGGTATCTTCTGCAATGAAACTCTTGCTCGCCGGCGTCAGCCATAAGACCGCGCCGGTCGAAGTGAGGGAGCGGCTGGCGTTTCCGGAAGCCCGCCTTGCGCCCGCGGTACGCGCGCTCAAGCAGCGGGAGGGCATTGCCGAAGCGGTAATTCTCTCGACGTGTAATCGCGTCGAGATCACGGTTTGCACCAATGACGATTGCGACGCCGGTCCGGCCATCGAATCGCTTTTATCCGAATCTTTCGGACCCTATATTTACCGGCATGAGGGGCGCGAAGCCATCCATCATCTGTTCCGGGTGGCGTCCAGCCTGGAATCGATGATTGTTGGCGAGCCGCAAATTCTCGGACAGATGAAAGCCGCGTACAACATTTCGAAATCCGAAGGCGCGGTGAGCGGGCTGCTCGATAACGTGTTCACGCGCGCCTTCAGCGTGGCGAAGCGCGTACGCTCGGAAACGGGCATCGGCCAGATGGCCGTGTCGGTGAGCTACGCGGCCGTCGAACTGGCCCGCAAGATTTTCGGCTCGCTGGCCGGGCATACCGTCATGATCGCGGGCGGCGGCAAGATGTCGGAACTCGCCGCGCGGCATTTGCGGAGGTCGGGCGCCTCCCGCATTTTCGTGACGAACCGGACGCACCAACGCGCGGTTGAGCTTGCCCAATTGTTTCAGGGAACCGCCATCGAGTACAGCCGCTTTCCCGGCATGCTGCCGGAGATCGATATTCTGATCGCCTCGAGCGGCGCGCCCCATTACATCCTGGTGAAAGAGGACGTTCAACGCGCGATTAGCGCGCGCAAGAACAAACCTATGTTTCTGATCGACATCGCCGTGCCGCGCAACATCGAGCCCGCGGTGAACAAAGTCGATAACGTTTTCTTGTACGACATCGACGACCTGCAGGGCGTGGTAAACGCGAACTTGCGCGAGCGCATGAAGGAAGCCGAGTGCGCCGAGGCGATTGTCGCGCAGGAAGTGGAGCGCATGGTGGGCCGGCTCCGTGTCCAGGAGATTGCCCCCACGATCGTCAGTCTACAAGAGCAGCTCGAAGAGATCCGGGCCGGCGAAGTAGCGCGAACCATGAGAAAGCTAGGGCCGCTTACGCTTGAACAACGCGAAGCCATTGACGCGCTCACGCGTTCGATCGTGAACAAGATCGCGCACGGGCCGATTTCGGAATTGCGCAAGCAGGCGAGCGAGCCCGAAGGCGTGCAGATTATCGAAACGATCCGAAGAGTGTTTCACCTGCAGGATTGATCGATGCAGGATTGATCGATGCAGGATTGATCGTGCGATTCGCGGCCAAGCGGTCTGCTTGCCGGCGTGGCGATTCCAGTCCGCTTTAACGTTGCCGGCGCGAGGGCATATACTGCTTTGCATGGATCGCTTTCGCATGGATCGCCTTCGCGTGGACCGCCGCCGTTTTCTGCAAACCGCCGCCGCCGGCTTGGCCCTCTCGTCGAGTCGCGCGCATGCCGACCAGAAGCCCAAACGCGTGGGTCTAATCGGCTGCGGCTGGTACGGCAAGGCCGATCTGTTTCGTCTGATTCAAATCGCTCCGGTGGAAGTGGTTTCGCTCTGCGATGTCGATTCGAATATGCTGTCCCAGGCCGCGGACATGACCGCCGCTCGTCAAGCGTCGAAAAAACGGCCGCGCGCTTACAGCGATTACCGCGAGATGCTGAAGGAAAAAGATCTCGACATAGTCGAGGTCGCGACGCCCGATCACTGGCACGCGCTCGCGACGATCGAAGCCGTCAAATCCGGCGCGGATGTTTACTGCCAGAAACCGATCAGCGTCGATATCGTGGAGAGTCAAGCCATGCTGGCCGCCGCGCGCAAATACGATCGCGTGGTGCAGGTGGGAATGCAGCGCCGCAGTACGCCGCACATCGTTGAAGCGCGGGATCGCTTCACCAAGCCAGGCAAGCTCGGTCCGCTGGGTACCGTCGGCTTAGTCGAAATCTACTGCTATTACCATATGCGCGCGTCCGAAAATCCACCCGACACCACGCCGCCGCCGAATTTAGATTACGAGATGTGGACCGGCCCCGCGCCCATGCGGCCTTACAACAAGCTGGTGCATCCGCGGACCTGGCGGGCATTCATGGAATACGGCAACGGAATTGTCGGCGACATGGCCATCCACATGTTCGACATGACGCGATGGATGATGGACCTCGGCTGGCCCAAGCGCGTCTCAGCCGAAGGCGGAATTTTAGTTGACAAAAATAGCAAGGCCGACATTTCCGATACTCAGACGGCGAGTTTCGATTATGACGATGTGAAAATCGTCTGGCAGCACCGTACTTGGGGGCAAGCTCCGGACCCTCAGTACCCATGGGGCGCGACGTTCTATGGCGATAAAGGAACCCTGCGCGTCGGCGTTTTCGGTTATGACTTCACGCCCGCCGATACAAGCGGCAAGAGCGGCAAGCCGGTTCATCGCGATGTAACTTACGAGCTGGAGCAGTATCCCGAAGACAAGACCGAGAAGGATCTGGAGAAACATGTCGCGCCGGCCATTCGCTACCACATGAAAAACTTTCTGGCCGCAATCGATTCGCGCGGGAAGCCAGTCGCGGATATTGAACAGGGCTACATCTCGACGGCCAGTTGCATTCTGGCGAATCAATCGATGAAGTGCGGCCGGACCCTAACCTGGGACGCGGCGAAACAGCGGATCGTCGACGATGAAGAGGCCGATAGCTTGATGCGGCGGCCTTACCGGCAGCCGTGGATTCACCCCGACCCGGAAACCGTCTAGCGGGTTAGGTGGTACTAAAGCAAGATTCGGACTGCGTACCCTGCTTTGAAACTCGACCACGCTAAGGGAGGGCTGGTGCCGCATTCTTCGCTTGTTCCTATCGCTCCCGCTGCTAAAAAACTGAAAGCTGGGGGCTCTAGTCCCTGAAGTTACTATGTCGTCACAACTGTTCTCTATGTTGGCGATTTACAGTCAGGTTCATTCGGACACGCTTTGAACGCGTCTTGTTCTCATTGTTTAGTCCTGATTTACTTTGAGCAGATAACGCAACCCGTCCGGTGCTTTCAACGGAATAGTTCTGGGTTCTTCCCTCTGACCAATGCCTCTATACTAACTGCGCCGGACGCAAGCTCTATGACCTCAGACGCAAGTAGCCCAATATCATGCTCTGGCAAATTCACGCCTGGTATCGCTTTTAACTGCGGCTGAGCGGCAACAACGTAGATTAGCTTTCCGCTTGCTTCGACGTAGGATTCCAACAATCCGTATTGCTTCTTCACGATTTTCAACGCTTCATCTATTGTCATGCTGTCTTTTCCAGAAATGCGGATTATCGAAGAAATACCGCACCCACATGCAAGCAAAAGGAAAAGTGAACGTCCACCGCGCTCGATTCAGGCCTGAATCATTCTTCTTCACCTCTCCATCCACGATGAAATGACTAAAGAATTTTGCCCGGTTCGGCCCCGCGTAGCTCATGATTATTTCGAAATGAGTGAGGAAGGCAACGTCGGCAGATTCGCTTCCAACATCAATTTCACACTTCTCTCCCGGCTTCAGCGACGAAATACGTTTGTCGAGGTGCGACTCATAGCCGGGCGGGATCGTGGCGTTGTACTCCCTGATTTCCCATTCAATGCTCTGAGCGACTTTGTCGCCGACATTTTCAATTTCGAGAACCTGTGGGTACTTATCATCCCCCCGCGCCGTGTTCCGGTTGGTGAGAGAAATATTTGGCCCCGGTACGGCGAAGACCTGAAGTTTCCGAAGTTTCCAGATTAAGCCTCCTCCGAAAACAACTCCAACAAGCTCCTGAGCACTCATAACCTAATGTTACCTTCCAACGCCCGGTAAAGCGTGACGCGGCCCACGGTTCAAGAGGCGATTCTCGCCGATTCGTCGTTTCTCGGAAAGGCTCTCCCCCGGCTTGCACCGAAAACCAAGGGATTTTTGAAACTGTTTGACGCGCATTCTCATCGTACAGAATATCGGTATCCGACGTTCGATCGAATTTGAACTCCATGGGCCACCTCACAAACCGAAATCGTCTCCTCGGGATCGTTTTCCTGCTGGCGTTGGGACCGCTATCGCGCGCGTCGTTTTGCCAGCAGGCAAACACCACGGAGAACACCCCGGCAGCCACCACGGCAGCCACCACGCCGGAACCTCCGAATAAGCGGATTTTCTGGATTATTCCGAATTTCCGGTCCTCTCCGGTTCTAATCGAGTACAAACCGCTGACGCCGAAAGAGAAGTTCAAGATTGCCACGCTGGATTCTTTCGATCGCGGAACCGTGGCGCTTGGCGCGGCCTTCGCCGGCGAATCGCAATTGAGTAACTCAAATCCATCGTTCGGCCAGGGAGTGAAAGGCTACGCCCATTACTTTGCCACGGCCTACACGGATTTCGTGGTCGGCGACTTTATGACCGAGGGCATCTATCCAGCGCTTTTGCACCAGGATCCTCGCTATTTCCGGCGTGGGAAGGGAAGCGCGTTATCGCGCCTTGGATATTCCGCGGGTCAGATCTTTTGGACGCATAAAGATTCGGGCGGTGGGCAATTCAATTTCTCGGAGGTCGTGGGCAACTCGACCGCCGTCGCGATTTCAATGGCTTACTACCCGGAGAACCGCAGCGCCGCGGACGGCGTCTCGAAACTTGGAAACCAGCTTGCGGTCGATATGGTCTCCAATATCCTGAAGGAATTCTGGCCCGATCTGGACCGCAAATTTAGCCGGAAACATCACGCCGAAGCGCCCTGATGTTGGTTTAGTGAAAGGCGACCCACACCGAGTTAGCCGCCTGGCCGTCAACCGTCAGCGACACGGTTAGGCGCCCCCGCCCCTTCAGCATGGCCGTTGGAAGCTGCACGTTCACCTGATCGAGTCCGGCGTATTGTCCCTGCGGTCCCGCGAACAGCACGGTGCCGGCGACGTTGCCGATCGATACATTGACGGTGTTGAGCGATGTGCGGCCGCTAATGCCGGTGCCGTAGAGTTGCAGAAAGAGCCGGTCTGAATCCGGGCCAAAGTCGATCGAAACTGGCGTGCAATTGCGGCCGTTCGAATCGCATTGCGCCACGTTCTCGAAACTCTGGCTCCCATCGGAATGAACGCGCTGCACTAGCGCCGCCGCCACGCCCGCGCCATTCTGGTTGGCTGTGTACAAACCGGGAGCGACGGCCGCGATCATGGCAATTCCCGATCCGGTCGTCGTTCCGTTGTTGGCGATCGTGACCGCGGCCACGCCGCCGGAGGTTCCGTCCGGGATTTGGTAATTGACCTGCGTGGGGGAAACGAAAAACAGCGGCGCAATCCGCTCCGTGCCGGCGCTGTCCTTCACCTTCACCATCGCATTCAGCAGCGTTGGGCGAAGGGGGAGCGATGGCGCGCCCAGCGTTCCGCCCGCCAGATTTGTTCCGAAAGCCGACGCGATCGCTCCGGGCGCCAGCGAGTAACTGTTGTTCGCCGACGACACGGTCGAGAGCGCGTTCGCCGGATGCGCCAAAGTCTGCGGAACGGGCGGATATTTATCGCCCGCCGGTTTCAACACCATGGGAATCCGGGGCGATTGCGTGAAATCGAACGAGTCGATCATGTCGCCCGCCGTGCTGTCGCGCGCCGTCATCGGCGTGACGCCAAAGCGTTCTTCGACGATCCTTAGCCAGGATTCGAACGAGTAGGTCTTGTGATCCACGAAATTCTGACGCGCGTAGGGGCTGATTACCAAACCGGGCACGCGGATGCCCAGCCCGTACTGATCCACTTGCGGCGGGTTTACGTGGTCGTAGAAGCCGCCCCAATCGTCCCAGCTCAGGAAAATCGCGGTCGTGTTCCAGTTCGGTCCCTGCATGATGGCGTTGATTACGCCGGTAACGTACTCTTGGCCCGCTTTGAGACCGCCGGGGGGATGTTCGCTCACGGCGCCGCTCGGAATTACCCAGCTTACCTGCGGCAAAGTGCCGTTCTTGGCGTCTAAGTAAAGCTGCGTGACGTCCACCAGGCGGCTGAACTGGGCTGGATCGTTCTTCACGGCCGGAAATGCCGGGAGCGGATTCCAGAGCGTGTATTTATCGGGCGCCTGCTGCTGTTGGGATTGCGATCCAACCACTTCGCCGTCCTCGGTATCGGGAGAAGTGCCGGATGTAACATAATATTTCCAATCGATCTTGCCGCTCTGGAGCAACTCGGTGATCTCGGGGAAGTTGTAGGTGGTCGGCCTCGCCTGTCCCGTGCTCGCGACGTAGCCGCCGCTCTGCGCCGCCAACATGTAGAGGTGCGCGGGCAGGCTATAGGAAGCCACCGATTCGAACATACGGTCTTGCAGCACGTACTGATTCGCGTAGGCCCAGTAGTTCGGCAACTCATTCCAATCGTGCCAGCCCATCACGTCGCGCGGATCCTTTCCCGGGGTGCACTGCGGGTTGGGCGGCTTGCAAGCTTCTCCGCCGACATTGCTTTTCCCTTGAAAAGATTGCCCGAGGAACCCATCCATCACGCCGCTATTAATATCCGCGTGGGCGTTATTCCAGCCGTGAGGACCGCCGCGGTTCACGTCGTTGGCGTCGTGAAAGGTCTGCACGCAACCCGTAAGCTCCGGCGCCGATTCGCAGATATTCGGGGGTAGCCCGTCCACGTTCGGGTAGGTGCCGAAATAATGATCGAAACTGCGGTTCTCCTGCATGATGAAGACGAAGTGCTGGATTTTCTCGAGACCTGGAGGAGCGATCAATTGGACGGCGCGCGAACGTTTCGACCCGACGGTAAGGAAAAACGCGGCGAGCGCGAGGACGGCCGCCGCGGGAAAAAGAATTCTCTTGCGTTTCAGCATTATGTTTCCATCTTGTTTAACACAAAACGCGCGAGAGGTTTCGATTTAATTAATAATAACCCATGCGTTCCGCGTGAGCGGGGGCCAATCGAGGCCTCGGCCCGACCCCGTGGAGGGATTAGGCAGCTATATAGTCAACGGCGCCGGCGATCGCAATTGTGCCACGACTGGCGGGGCAAGCCGCTCATCGGTTATCCATTGACACCGGGCTGGATCGAAGGCAATAATAACTCTGCTGGTCGGATATCACCGTAACGGTTCCGAAATATCGAGGAAATGTATCTTAAATGATTAATCGTCTGCCACGTTTGCACGGAATTTCAACTTTTGCTGCCTTAACGCTCACCACTTTCGTTATTGCCGGCACGCTTACTGCCCAGGATGAGCGGAAACTGCATCATGTTCATCCCTGGGTCCCGAATTCCAGCGTTTCCAACAATCATTCGATTCAGACGCTGCAGCCATCAGTTGCGCCGAGGCCGCTGAACTCAACGTCTTGGGTCAACATCGGACCCGCACCGGTCACAGCCGATCCCACGAGCGAGGCG
Source organism: Bryobacteraceae bacterium (assembly GCA_051003795.1). GTDB lineage: Bacteria > Acidobacteriota > Terriglobia > Bryobacterales > Bryobacteraceae > JALYXS01. The sequence continues at coordinate 14,950 of JBPCKZ010000152.1, forward strand.
ACACCCGATAGTGGCCGAGTCAATGGCATCGCTGCTCACCCGACGGACCCCAACACGATTTACGTGGCAGCAGCCGGCGGCGGCGTGTGGAAAACGATTAATGGCGGGACGACGTGGGCTCCGCTCACCGATACTCAAAAAACCTTGGCGATGGGCGCCCTCGCCATGGCTCCTAGTGATTCGAATGTCCTCTATGCCGGAACTGGCGAGCCTGATAGTGGAGGCGATTTCGGCCGGGGAGTTCTGGTCACCACCGACGGCGGAGCCAATTGGACTCTGCAGACCAATAATGGCGTATTCGATCGGGTAGAGGTGTCGGAGATTGCTATCGATCCGAACAATGCGAAGGTGGCTTACGTGGCTACCTCGTCTTGTTGCGGCACGAACACGGACTCCAGCAAAGTTAGCGGCGTATATAAAACGATGAACGGCGGAGCCACCTGGACCAACACAACGAGAACAGTCTCCACAGTCTCATGGTCAAGCGTTCGAATTGACCCCGGCGGTCCCTCTACTCTATACGCCGCTGTCGGCGATACCAACGGTCGAGACGACAACGGCGTTTACAAGACAACAAACGGAGGGGGCACCTGGACTAAGCTGGCAAACGCGCCCTCCGGAGTACTGACGGGACGGATGGTGGTCGCGGTCTCTAAATCCGCCTCGTCAGTGGTGTACGTCTCGGCGGAGTCGCAGGCGGACGACTCTCTGTACAAGTTCATGCGCTCCGATGACGGCGGCGCGACGTTCACGGACTTGACGCCTGGAACTCCGAATTATTTGGGCCACCAGGGAAATTTCGATACTACGCTGATTGTCGATCCGAAGAATTCGGCTATTGTGTACGCTGGCGGCGATTCGAATCCCAATGGCCTGATCAGGTCCACGGACAGCGGCAAAACGTGGAAAGATATCTCCGGGACTAGCAGCAACGGCGCAAATGGACCGCATGTAGATCACCACTCGTCGGCTTTCGATGCCAACGGCAAGTTTCTCGACGGCGACGACGGAGGCATCTTCCGGTATGACCCCGCAGTAACAAATCGAACAAAGGCATGGACCGCGCTCCAAGGCAACCTGAGCACGGTTACGGTTGAAGGCATCGGGCTTCACCCCACCAACGACAAGATCGTGGTGGCTGGTACCCAGGACAACGGCGCGGTCAGGTACAGCGGAAGTCTGGACTGGTCGGAGGTCACCTGCGGAGACGGCGGAAAGGTCCGGTTCAGCAAGCAAGACTCGTCCCGGGTATATATTCAATGCCCCCAAACGCCGGACGGCTTCTTCCAGCGTTCCGATGATGCGGGGCTAACCTGGGCATTCAAGGTCAATGGCATCACGGATAATACGTCCTCCACACAGAATTTTTATGCGCCCTTTGCCGTGGATCCCAATGGCGGCAACCGGGTTCTTTTCGGCGGAAAACACGTTTTTGAAACCACGGACGGGGGCGAAAATTGGACGGCGCTGGTGGGCTCCCCAAGCTGCGCTATGCCATCCTGCGGCGAATTCGCAAACAGAATTGACGCCCTCGATTTGTCGGCCAGCCACCCGAATACCATCTACGTGGCAGCGGGCCCGAATCTATTTGTCACGACGGACAACGGCAAAGTGTGGAACCAGCGTGACCTGCCGGTAGCCGGAAAGGTCACATCGATCCAGGTTTTTCCGGGCCACAACCTCCGCGCAGTTGTCACCATTGGCCAGTTTACAACGGGGGCCTACGTCTTCCATACGATCGATGGCGGGATGACGTGGACTGACATTACCGGCAACCTGCCCAAGCAGCCCGTCTTCTCCGCGCAATTCCATGGAGATTCTATTAAGACGCTCTATGTAGGCGCCGAGGATGGTGTTTACAAAACGACCGATGCGGGGGGGACCTGGTTGCGGTTCGGTTCTGGATTGCCCAACGCGCAGGTGTTCGATATCCAGTTGGACACCGCACTGGGCTTGTTCGCGGCCGGTACCTATGGCCGCGGTGTATGGGAGATCAAGCTCCCGCCGCCGACGACTACTTCGGTCTCGAATGAGGTGGGCACGCCCAACGAATTAATTACGTTGAAGGCCGACGTCAAGCCGGCGGGTGTGCCGGGCACGGTCAAATTCGAAGTGGACGGGGTAGCCATTCCAGGGACAGCTACTTATGACCGCACCACCGGGCATGCCGGGCAGGAGTACATAATCCCCGCATCGCTTTCCGTCGGAAAGCACCAGATCACGGCTGATTTCGTCAGCTCGAATGATTCGATCGGGGGAAATAGCGGGGGCGTCGGCGTGCTGACAGTAAAGTAGCGCTGATCGGGTAGAGTTAAAATGTCCGTTATGATTGCGAAGCCAATCCTGAGGCTGGTCGCTCACAGTCTCCTGGCGCTTACAGTCGTAGTAACCTTTCGTCCGCGGCCGGCAACAGCCGCGGACCTTCCCTCGGGCCCCGGGGTTGCGTTCGCTATGGTCGGCGTTGCCTCGGGTCAGACAGCGCGAATCACTGCGCTGAATGCCGGGCCAGGCGGCCCGCTGTCGGCATCTGGGCTGGCGGAGGGAAGTTGTGCAGGTGGGGTAACGCTGGAATTTTATGGTGCGGCGGGTGAACTGCTAAAGAGCAAGACCATTCCCAATCTTGCGCCGGGAAAGACCGCGCTCCTTAAGCTGAGGCGCGATGAGTTGCCGAAAAGTGTGCTCAGAACCGAAATTCGCGCTGTGCTCCGGTTCGGATACGCCGGAGGCGTGCCGCTGAGTCCCCGGAAAGAGCGGCTCTTCGAATGCAACATCGCCCCGAGCCTTGAAATAATCGAAGAAGCTACCGGAAGAACCAGCCTCGTTTTGACGGACGCCAAGCTTTTGCCTGGACCCAATCCCCCGCGGAAGTAATCAGTCGGCCGCGACCCAGAGCTCCTCTAGAGTCAAACCTTAATGCCCAGAACTGACCGCCGTTTTATTCAGTTTTCGGCAAGCTTGATTGAAACGCTTCTTGTTTGATACTCCCGCTAAGCGAGAACTTCTTTCACCACGCGGCCATAGACATCGGTTAACCGGAAATCGCGGCCGCTATAACGATACGTCAGCTTTTCGTGGTTCAGTCCAAGCAGGTGAAGGATCGTCGCGTGCAAATCGTGCACGTGCACTTTTCCGTCGACCGCTTTCCAGGCATACTCGTCCGTTTCCCCAAGAACGACACCCTGCTTAACTCCGGCGCCAGTCATGAACATCGTCCAGCAGTAGGGGTTGTGATCCCGCCCGGCCGTGTCGCTAGCGCCCGCCGTCGTCATGAGTGTCTGAGCGTAAGGAGTCCGGCCAAACTCTCCCGTCCAGATAACGAGCGTGTCGTCGAGGAGACCGCGCGCTTTCAGGTCCGTGAGCAACCCGGTCAAAGGCTTGTCGATTCCCTTCGCGCTCTTGCGCAGCAGGGTGCCGATCTTCGCATGATGGTCCCATCCGGTATCGGTTACCTGGATGTAACGCACGCCCGCTTCGGCCAGGCGCCGCGCCATTAAACACTTGCGGCCGAAGTTGTCGGTGTCCTCGTCGCCAATGCCATAGAGGTCGAGCGTCGCCTTGGATTCTTTGGTCACATCGAAAACTTCCGGCGCCTTCATCTGCATCCGGAATGCGAGTTCATAAGATTGGATCAGTCCCTCGATATTCCGGTCCTCGCCCATCGCGGATTCGTCCATCCGGTTGCGGGCTTGTATCAGGTCGAGGTGCTGCCGCTGCAACTCCGGCGTCAGACTGGGATCGCCCAGATAGCCGATTTTGGAATTCTTGACGGGGGTCCTGGCATCGCCGAGCCGCGTCCCCTGATAGATCGCGGGCAAGAACACATTGGAATAGTGCAACGGGCTGCCATCGTCGCCGTAGAGCATCGGGCTGATCACGACGAAGCCGGGCAAGTTCTGGTTCTCGGTGCCGAGCCCGTATACGACCCATGAGCCCATGGATGGGCGCACGAACTGCAGCGATCCCGTCTGAAAGATCCGGATGGCTCCCGGATGGGCGGGGCTATCCGTCTGCATGGCCCTCAAAAAACACAACTCATCGACCTTGCCGCCCAGGTTTGGCAGCATGTCGGACATCCACATGCCATTTTGGCCCACTTGTTTGAAATCGGATATGGCCGGCATCAGGCGGGCATTCTTGTCGAAACGTTCCGTATTTGAATTCAGTGAGAACGGAACCTGATTTCCGGCTTCGGTCTTCAGCCGGGGCTTGTAATCGAACAAGTCGGCTTGAGACGGACCGCCCTGCATCCAAAGCAGGATCACACGCTTGGCCTTGGCCGGGAAATGCGGCTGTTTCGGCGCAAGCGGATTGTCCGCGGCGGACGGCAAAGAGGAAGCCCGGGCAGCTTGCTCCGACGCGATCGCGGCAAATGCAAGCGAGCCGAAGCCGCTCCCCACGTTTCGGAGAAATTCACGGCGATTGGCGGGAAGCGGCGCGACGGGATGTTTCATAAGACCTACCTTCTATAGAGAAATTCGCTGGAAACCAGAATTGCTTGACAATAACGGGACCACGCTTCCAGACCCTGGTCCGCGGAAGAGCTGGAGACTTTGGTCAAACCGTCCTCGAAGCTGGAAATGAAAGCGCGCGCCTGTTGGATATCGGGATCGGCCGCCGGCCGGTTCAGCGCGGCAAAAATAATCTTCGAGACCCGGCCGGAATCGTCCAGACTCTTGTCGTCGAGTAGCCCTTGGGCCAAATGCCTTGCCTGTTCCTTCACAAACGGAGAATTCATCAGGTAGAGCATCTGCGTCGGCACGGTCGTCGGCATGCGGGTCCCGGCCACCTGATCGGGATCTTTGAAATCGAAAAGGTTCAAAATATCGATCCCTTCCATCTGGCTGTTTCGCATGATTGGCTGGTAAACCGTGCGCCGGTATTTAACGCGGTCCTCGATCACGGAATCGTCTTCAAGGAAAAACGGGGCGATGGTGTGCACATTTTGCGCGGTCAATGGCAGCGACGGACCCCCGCGCCCGCTATCAAGACGTCTGCTCACCTGCAAGATGGTGTCGCGGATCGCTTCCACCTCAAGGCGCCGGCGGTTCGCGCGCCATAGCAGCTTATTGTCGGCATCGATCTCGTTTGCTTTTGCGTCCTGGATGCTTGAAATTTGATAGACATGGCTCAGCACGATTTCACGAATCGTCTTCTTCGTCGACCAGCCGTTTTCGATTAACCGGGTAGCGAGATAATCGAGCAATTCCGGATGCGTGGGCAACTCTCCGCGAGAGCCAAAATTCTCAGTTGTCGCGACAATGCCGTCGCCGAATAGGTGATGCCAGAGGCGGTTGACGTAAACTCTGGCCGTTAACGGATTTTTCTCGTTCGCGATCCACTCCGCAAGCTCTTTCCGCCCGCTCGACTCCGGTTCGATCGCCGGTGGTTTGCCATACGAGACGGCACTCAGAAACCGCCGAGGCGTAAACTCCCCAACCTGGTGCGCGTCCCCGCGAACCGCTATCCGCGCATCTTCGGGGAACTCCATGTCCTCCGCCGCGTACACAAACGGTAGCGAGGGCTTGCTAAATCGCGTGAACTCCAAAATTTGGCGATCCCCGGCGGTGCCCGTCTTCTTCTTCAAGCCGGCAAGCTGCTCCTCGGCAGCCTTGATCCCGGCTTGCGTTTCGTCGCTCTTCGGTAGGGCCTTCAGGCCCTCGATGTTTTTGTTGACGGCCTCCTGCTCTTTAGCGTTTTCCTTATTGGCCGCCTCCGCATCCGCGACTCGCTTGTGCCACTTCTCGAGCCCGTCCGCGTATTGTTTCACCGTGTCGAGCGTTTCGGGCAGCTGGACCATATTGATCCCGCCGTTGGAATTGCCCTTCGCAAGCGTTTTAGTGCTCAGGAAAATGCCAACCAGCCCATAGTAATCTTTGTTCGGAATCGGATCGAACTTGTGATCGTGGCAGCGAGCGCACCCCACCGTAAGCCCAAGAAAGGTTCGTCCCACCAAATCGGCTTGAAGGTCGGCCACATCCAGGCGCAACTGGGTCCTGTCATAGGAAAACCAAGCCCAGGGTCCCAATACCAGGAATCCCGTAGCCGCCGCCGACGGATCGTTTGCGTCGGCAGAGTCTTTCTTTTCCCCTTTCCGATGTTTTCCCTCGCCCGGTCCGGCAATCTGCTCGCGCACGAACTGGTCGTACGGCTTGTCGTCGTTGAAAGCCTTGATAACGTAGTCCCGGTAACGCCAGGCTTCCGGGAGCGGAATACGCCGGCCTACGCCAGTCGTGTCCGCGTAGTAAGTAACATCCAGCCAGTGCCGCGCCCAACAATCTCCATAGGCAGGGGACGCCAGCAGCCGGTCGACGACATGTTCGAATGCCTGGGGAGATGAGTCGTTTATGAACGAATCGATTTCAGAGACGGTCGGCAACAGCCCGGTCAAGTCGAGTGTTGCGCGGCGCAGCAACGTGTACTTATCGGCGTCGCGCACGGGCGCGATCTTTTTTGCCTCAAGCTTGGCCAGGATGAAGCGGTCGATCTCGGAATGCGGCCAGGATTCGTCGTTTACTTTAGGCGCGGCCGGTTTCGTCACCGGCTGAAAGGCCCAGAAACCGCTTGTCCGAGACGATTTCGAAACCGGAGATGTTTCGGGCCAGACCGCCCCCGAAGCTACCCACTGCTCGAGCGATTCGACTTCAGCGCCGGGAAGCTTGCCCGCTGGCGGCATTTTGATTTTGCCGGTGTACCGGACCGCATTTACGAGACGGCTGGAATCCACATCGCCTGGAATGACGACGCCGGATGCGTGCATTCCCTCGCGGGATGTTAATTGGATGCCGCCCATCTGAACCTTGTCGCCATGACAGGAACCACAGCGGGACAGGATCACCGGGCGGACTTTGGATTCGAAAAATGTTACTTGGGCTGGTGTTTGCGCCCAAGCTGTCGAGGTAGCGAAACTGATCAGGCTAAAGATGAGGAATCGCATCGGCTTACGCGGCCCACGATTTGGAAGCTCCAATTATACTCCGATTTACCGGCGTAGCGCTTCTCGCGCCGCCAAAGACTTCGGCCTGAACTGCAGATACCGCTCGAAAGTCTTTCGAAGATCGTATTCGTCGTGCTGCTTGGCGTATGCGTCCGCCAACCGGCGGTAGGCTACTTCCATCGACGGATCCAGTTGGATGGCGCGATTCAGACGCTCAATCGCAACCCCGGCCTGCCCTATTTCCAAAAAAGCCGCCGCAAGGTTTACTTGCGCGGGCGCGGAATCGGGCTCTACCGCCGCGGCGCGCTCAAACTCGCGAAGCGCATCGCGCGGCAGGTGCTTTCTCATATACGCCACGCCCAGGCCTGTCAGGAATGCAGGATCGCTGGTGAAGGACCCTTGCTCCTCAAGTAAGAGCTGGTATCCCCGTTCTAAATACTCGGGAAGACGATCCCGTTCGCCTACCGTGATGTACGCCAACCCTAGATTTCGATTCGCCAGCGGTTTCGGAGGGTCGCGCCAAGCGACCAGCCGCTCGTGTCCGTTGTCCACGCCCGCGTCCGTCCTTTTCATGATCCGGTGATCCGTGAAAGCGGTGTGCCCGCCGTCCCGGGCGGGTCGTGAAGGCATATGACACGCCACGCATTCCCGGGAAGCAGTGGAATGCGATTTGGCGAGTACCTGGCCGTGGCAGGAAAGGCAGCGTTCGCGATAAGAGTCCCTTGACGCTTTGACGTGAGGGTTGTGACAGGTTCCACACCAGAGCCGTCCGCCGCTCTTCCGCGCGCACATGCTCAGCGCGAGTTGCTCGGCATGGCTTACCACTTTTATAGACGGGGTGCTTTTAGAGGGAATGGGCGAATCGAAGACATACACGGAGTAATAGTCTTCGAGTTCACGCCCCGGCTCGAAATCGCTTAATTTTCGTCCGGGATTCGCTATTCTTGCCTCACCCGTAAGATGACATTGCTCGCAAACACTGTCCCGAGCCTTGGCGGGCAGCCGGACCGGATTGATAATGTTGTTTCGCGAAGGATCGCGTAAATGGCTTGCGACCGGTCCGTGGCATCGATCGCAAGATATGCCGGGCGTACCGATCGCCGGCTGCTTGTACCGGTTTATGGTTCCGTTGACCGGGGAAGAGTTTCCCGTATGGCAGAGAAGGCACTCGGGGGTGACAGGCCGTGTAAAGTCGGGCAGAGAATCCCGCTCGTAGCCGGGCGCCATGTCCCATAGTTCCCGTTTTGTGTAGTAGGAAATGGGCGATTGAAATAGGTAATCGCCAACCTGAATCAAGTAAGCGATCGCGCGGCTTCCCGAACCTATCGAGTAAGCGACGGCATATTCCGCGCCGATACCTCGTCTTTGAATACTCTGGCTTACACCCGCGCTGCCTGAATGGATCTGAAAAGCGGTCCCCGATAACGCGTGAGTGAAACCTCCGGGCGGCTGGCCCGAAGGCAATCCGGATGAACGGGCCATGGGGCTGGCAGCGTATCCATCCACCTCTTTTGGATGACAAGGCGCGCACGGATGAGCGGCCGGCGCGGGCAGGGCGCACGCCAGATTAAGCGCGCAGAGTAACCCCGCCTGGATCGGTCTATCGATTGCCCAGCTCACGTAGAGCCTTTCGCGCGGTTATGTTCTCCGGCATGAACAGCAGATACTGCTGGGACGTGCGGCGAACTCCCCCGATATCGCGAGCTTCGAAATATATTTCACCGAGGGAGCGATAGGCTGCTTCCAATGAAGGATCGAGTTGGATGGCGCGCTCCAGTTCCTGAATCGCCTTATCCTTCGTGCCGGATTCTTTATATGCGCTGCCCAGGTTTGCATGGGAGCCGGCGCGGTCGGGCTCCAGCCGCACGACATATTCAAAGAGGTCGATCGCTTCCGCGGGCGTCCCCGCGCGCATCAGAACCATGCCGAGTTTGGTCAGCAAAACGGCATCTTCCGGGAAGGATTTCATGGCTGAGACCGCCTGACGCGCGCCCTGCTCCAGTTGTTCGGCCGATTTTTCGCGTTGTCCGATTTCGATATTTGCAAGACCCAGGTTTCGCGTTGCTAACGCGCCGGCAGGTTCGCGCCAAGCCACCAGGTTCCGAACAGGTTCCTGCGGCTCCGAAATCCCGGACGCGTAAACGCGTGCAATCCGATGGTCGGTAAAAACCGTGTGAGCTCCGTCTTTCGCTTTTCGCTTGGGCATGTGGCACGACACGCAGTCGATCGCCGGTTTGGAATGTGTGTGAAGTATTCGCGCGCCATGACAGCCGAGGCAACGGTCCCGGTAAAAGCTTACTGGATTTTCGGGCTTCTGGTGGGGATTGTGACATGTGCCGCACCATAGCTCTCCGGCGCTGCTTCTCGAACAGGCGCTCAAAGCGAGTTGTTCGGCATGACCGATTACTTTGATCGAAGAGTCCGGCGGCGGCTTGCCCCCATTGTCCCGATTGTCCCGAACATAAACGGAGAAGACATCTTCAAGTTCCTGTCCCGGTTGGAAGTCGCCAAACTGCCGTCCCGGATTGAGAATGCGTACTTCCCCGCTAAGATGACATTGTTCGCAGACGCTGTCGCGGGCGCGTGGCGAAAGCCTTCGCGCGTTGACTATGTTGCGGCGGCTGGGTTGTTTCAGGTGCGCGGAACCGGCGCCGTGGCATCGATCGCACGAAATGGCCTCTTCGGAGAATGCCGGAACTTCATATCGATTCAGGGTGGTGGGGACGGGCCGGGGCCGGCCGGCGTGGCATTCCAGGCATTCCACGGTAACCGGGCGTGAAAAGTCCGGCGCCGGATCGGTTTCATAACCGGGAGCCATGTCCCAGATACCGCGCTTTGAGTAAAACGATATGGGGGCTTGAAATAAGTAACTGGAGATATCGACTAAATACCCATGGGCGTGATTGCCGGAGCCGATGATATATTTGACCGGATAACTGGCGGTAAGTCCCTCCCGCGTCATGCCGATCCTGATCTTCCCGTCGCCGGGGCCGACAACGAATTTCGTGCCGGATAGATCGTGCGTAAAGCTACCCGGTTGGCATGAGGACGCGCGCGACAGCGAATGCGCCATCGGCGATTTATCGAAACCCGCGACTTCCTTCGCGTGACAGGGAAGACACGGGCTGGCCGCCATACCTAAACCGGATGAACTGGTGATAAAAATAACACTTGCGGCGTACCGTTTCCACCCGTGACGAGACGCACGAAACTCTTGCGCTTCAATAATCATTGCAGTATACTCGCCTCAATCGGAAAGCTTAATGCTTCAACCTTTCCCTACTGGAAGTAACGGAGGCTCGTCAAAGTGAAAACCAAAATACCATGCGGAAGATTAGTTCCTGCGCTATTGGGCTTGAGTCTTTGCCTTATGGCACAGTCCGAACGCGGTTCGATTCGCGGAACTGTTGAAGATGCAAGCGGCGCCGTAATCTCGGGAGCCACCGTGACGGCCATCAATGCCGGTACCGGCGTCCGCACCACGGCGACGACGGCGGAGGCTGGAAACTACAATATCCCGCAGCTACCCGCCGGGAACTACACGGTGGAAGTCGACCATCCCGGCTTTAAGAAGGTGATCCAGGAGCATTTGACCGTCGAAGTCGGCGCGGTCGCGGCGCTCAACTTGCGGCTGGAGGTCGGTCAAGCCTCCGAGAGCGTTACCGTGGCAGCGGCCGCGCCCCAATTGAAGACCGAGACCACCGATGTGAGCACGGCGATAAATCCCAAATCGTACAACGATCTTCCCTTGAACGCGGCGGGAGGCGGGCGGGCTCCGGAAAGCTTCCTTTTCCTGGCGCCGGGAACCACGGGCAGCACCTTCGACGCCCACATCAACGGAAGCCAGACCTTGTCGAAAGAAATGCAAATCGACGGGATGAGCACCCAGATCGCGGAAGTACAGGGAGACCCCCGCACGCTTACGTTTCCACCGGATGCGATTCAGGAGATGTCCGTTTTGACCAGCGGTTACCCCGCTGAATTTGGAAATACCGGTGGCGGCGTGGAGCAGTTCGTGGTTAAGTCCGGCACAAACGATCTACACGGCAATTTGTACGAATTTTTGCGGAACGATAAGCTCGATGCGCGCGGTTTTTTCAATGCCAGCCGCTCGATTCACCGGGAAAATGAGTTCGGCGGAAGCGTCGGCGGGCCAGTGTTCATCCCCAAGGTGTACAACGGCCGAAACAAGTCTTTCTTCTTCACGAATATCAATTTTTACAAACTGAGAGGCGGCGCGCAGAACTCCATCGCGTCCGTTCCAAACACTGCCTTTCGCAATGGGGATCTTTCCGGCCTGCGGGATGCTTCCGGCAATTTGATCCAGATTTACGATCCAGCTACCACGCGGTCCGACGGGATGGGGGGATTCATCAGAGATCCTTTCCCCGGCAACATCATTCCCGCGAACCGGATCAGCCAGGTCTCCAAAAATATCTTAGGGTTGGTTCCCGCTTCGAAGACCCAGGACGTATTTAACAATTACCCGGCTTCGGGCGGGTCACAGAACAATAACCACAACTATACGATTAAAGGCGATCAATATTTGGGTTCAAACCACCGCCTCAATGGTGTCTTCAACCAGGGGCGCAACACCGACAATGGCCCTTATGCCGCGCTGCCACATCCGGTCGAAAGTTCGCGCGACGGCATGAATACGCAAAATACCGTGCGGCTGGCATACGACTGGACGATTAGCCCGACGCTGCTGAATCACTTGGGCGCGGGCTACAACCGGCAACACCAGTTGCTGGTTGCTCCCGAAACAACCGTAAGCTGGGGCCAGAAATTAGGTATCTCGGGAATCAACGATGGTTTTCCGGCCATTTCCTACGGCGCATTCACCGCTCTTGCGCAGAATCAGGATCGCATCGAGCCGGTTTCGAACACCTTTCTTTACTCCGACAGCCTCTCCTGGACCAAGGGCCGGCACAATATGAAATTCGGAGCCGATTATCGAAAACTGCAGCATAACGGACGTTATCCCAGCAGGTCGGCCAATTTTGGCTTCAGCTCAAATGAGACGGCGTTTCCTACCGGCGATCTTCGGGGGAAGACCGGCCTGGCTTTTGCCAGCTTTTTGTTGGGGCAAGTGGATGGATCGAGCGAATTCATTAGCAACGTCGTTTCAGGTACTCGCTGGAGCTATTTCGCCGCGTATGCTCAAGACGATTTCAAATTAAGCCCGACTTTGACTCTGAATCTTGGCTTGCGCTGGGATGTTTTTACCCCGCAGCAGGAGGTGGCCGACCGTTATTCGATTATGGACCCGAAAGCCCCGAATCCAAGAGCGGGAGGTCTGCCGGGCGCTTACGTATTCGCCGGTAAAGGGCCGGCTCCGCATACCGGCACCTCGCGGTTAACAAGCGCTAGCGACACCGATTTCAGGAACTTCGCGCCGCGCTTGGGTCTTGCCTGGAAGGTCACCGAGAGGTCGGTGATCCGTACGGCCTATGGCATCAGCTATTACCCGACGGGAGCAATGGCGGGCGGCAATTCCGTCGATTCCATCGCTGGTTACTCGGGCAATCCCACCTTCAACAGCTTGGACCAGGGGCTACATCCCGCGTTTCTATGGGACGCCGGCTTCCCCCAGAATTTCGATCATCCCCCCTTCATCGACGCGGGCCTGAACGTTGGTGCAGGTGCCAGCATCTGGTGGGACAACGCCACGAAGCCGATGTACCGGCAAGATTGGAATTTCGGCACTCAACACCAATTGACGAACTCCATGGTTCTGGATGTGGGATATGTGGGCGCGAAAGCCACCCGCCTCAACACCGGCGCTGTAAACGTCAACCAGGTAGACCCCCGATATCTCAGTTTGGGAAACCTCCTCACTAAAGACATCGCCGATCCGGATGTTGTTGCGGCCGGCTTCAAGCCGCCATACGCTGGCTTCACGGGATCGCTGGCCCAAGCCCTCCGGCCCTTCCCTCAGTACCAGGGGATCGGCACGAAGCAATCCGCCAATATCGGAAATATGACATACCACTCCCTTCAGGCTAAAGTTGAAAAGCGGTTTTCCCACGGGCTGTTCTTTTTAACTTCATACACCTGGAGCAAGACGCTGACGGACTCGAACTCCGCTCTCGGCGGCTTCTTCTCGCCTGGGGCTCGTGACAATTACAACCGCCAACTGGAGAAGGCCCTCTCGGTCTATGACACCCCGCACCGCTTGGTGACCGCATTCAATTACGAACTGCCCATCGGCCCGGGCAAGCCGTTCCTGAATGTGAAGGGCGCGGCCGGAAAGGTACTGCAAGGCTGGCAGGTGAACGGGATTGTGAGCTACCAGTCCGGCCATCCGATACAGATCGGAGTCAACAACACGCTTCCGCTGTTCAACTCGGGCAACACGCCCAATTCCGTCACGGGCCAATCGCCGGAACTGCATTCCAAATCCGGCTTCGATCCGGCGAAAGACCTGTTGCTGAATATCAAAGCTTTTGGCGTTCCCGCGCAAGGAGTGTTCGGAACGTCGGCCGAGGTACTGCCGAATGCACGCGACTTCCCGGTCTACAACGAGGATTTCGGCATCCTGAAGCGGACGTATATTACGGAAAGCATCAACTTCGAGTTCCGCTTCGAAATGTTCAACGCTTTGAACAGGGTGATTTTTGGCGGTCCGGCAACTAATATCAATAATGCCAACTTCGGTCAGGTGAGCGGGCAGGCGAACAGTCCTCGAAATGGCCAGTTTGCCTTGAAGTTCAACTTCTGAAGAAGTCCGGGCGGAGAGGCGCGCCTCTCCGCCCGGTGGTATCTTGAGTCTATGCGGTTGCGAGGGGCACTGCTCGCGGCAATATTGACTGCGCCGCTGATTCCTCAATCTTCGGTTACTCCCCTGCAATCGAGCCTACTGCTTTTCAATTCGGGCAAATACGGCGAATGTTACCAGATCGTTTCCTCGTATGTTCTCTCGAATCCGAGTAGCGGCCCGGCTCGCAAACTGCTCGGCATGGACGAGTTCATGCTCGGCAAACGCCAGGAAGCTCTTCAGGAATTGCAACGCGCGACGGAGCTGATGCCTCGCGATACCGAAGCGTTTTATTATCTCGGCCGGCTCTACTTCGAGGCGGACAACGCACCCGCCGCGCTGACGGCTTTTCAGAAGGCCGTCGAATTGGACCCATCGAACGTTCGCGCCCGGAATAATATGGGCCAGTCGTACGAAGCCATGGGCCGGCTTCTCGATGCCGAGCGCTCTTATCTGAGAGCCATCGAAGTGGAAAAGGGTCAAGCCAAAAAATCGGGATGGCCTTCTTATAATCTCGGTCTCCTTTACTTCAATAGCGGACGCTCCGATCGGGCGGTCTCGTGTTTTCGCGAGGCACTAGCTTCGAATCCCGGGTTTTCCGAAGCCAAGATCAAGTTAGCGGCGCTATTGTCCGACGAAAATGAAGCGCGCGGGTTGCTCGAAGAGGCCGTGCGAAGCGATCCGCAAAATGCGGAAGCGCACTACCGCCTCGCTCTACTCCTGACGAAATCCGGAATGCGGGATGAGGCTCAACGGCATTTCGCGCTTTTCGAAAAATACCGGAAGCTTTGACCGTGCGCGCGATCGGAGGCGTCCTCGGTCTTGCGGCGATCGCCGCGGGTCTGCTCGTATCGGGCCTTTCCCCCGCTCCAATCCAATTCCAGGATGTCGCCGGGCAGAGTGGGATTCGCGCTCAAATGCGCTGTGGAGGCCCGGAGAAAAAGTGGATTCCGGAAGCCAATGGTTCCGGGGCCGCCTGGCTCGATTACGACCGCGATGGCCGGATGGATCTGCTGATCGTTAATGGCTCCAACATGGACGACCTTCGGCAAATCGTGGCTGGGAAAGTGCCGCCCGCTCGCCCCGGCAGCTTGTATCTTTACCGCAATCTCGGCGGCGGACATTTCGAAGATGTCACCGCGCGCGCCGGACTCTCGAACCCTTACTGGGGGACTGGAGCCGCCGTCGCCGATTTCAACAACGACGGGTACCCGGACATTCTGGTCACCAGTATTGGGCTTGACCTTCTCTTTCGTAATAACGGCGATGGGACGTTCACCGACGTCAGCCGTGCCGCGGGCTTAAGCTCCAAAATTGCCTGGCACACCGGCGCGGCGTTCGGCGACTATGACGCCGACGGCAATCTGGATTTCTACGTCGCCGGGTATGTGGATCTCAAGGCGCTGAAGTTGGATGCTCCAGCTCCCGTTTGCCGATACCGTGCGATAGAGGGCTTCTGCGGGCCGCTCGGTTTGAAAGGAGAGCCCGACATCCTTTATCGCAACAACGGAAATGGAACGTTTACGGACGTAACGGAAAAAGCGGGCGTGAGGGATACGGGGCTGTATCACGGCTTCGCGGTGCTGTTCGACGATTTCAATCAAGATGGCAAAATCGACATCTTCGTTGCGAACGATTCCGATCCCAATTACCTCTACGTGAATCGGGGCGATGGGACGTTCCAAGAGGCCGCGCTCCCAACCGGCGTCGCTTTCAGCGGAGACGGACGAGCCCAGTCGAACATGGGAGTGGCGGCCGGTGATTTCAATAACGATGGTTTGCTCGACCTGTTGACGACGACCTTCTCCGAAGATTACTTCCCCCTATTTCGACAGTGGTCTCCGGGATTTTTTGAAGATAGTTCGGCGCGCGCCGGTTTGGGCGCGGCGACTTTGCCCTGGGTGGGATGGGCTTGTGGATTCGCCGATTTCGATAATGACGGGAACAAGGATCTGTGGACGGCGAACGGCCATGTGTACCCTACGGCCGACATACTCCCGAGCACGAGTTACCTTCAGCCGGTCGCGGTCTTCCGCAACCAGGGCGGGAAGTTTGCGCCTGTTCCGGGTATCGGCGGGAAAGGATCGTATAGGGGGGGATGCACCGGAGACTTCAATAACGACGGCCGGATCGATTTACTAGTATTGCCGATTGCAGGTTTGCCTTTATTACTCGAGAATCGCACGGAGTCCCGGTCCCATTGGATCGGGTTCGAACTTCGCGGCCGGGCGATCGGCGCGCGGATCCGAATCGAACACTGCGGTAGCGCTCAGTTCGACACGCTCCGGAATGGCGGCAGTTATCTTTCGGTGAACGATCCGCGGATTCACTTCGGCCTTGGTTCCTGCGGGAAGGTCGACCGGGTTCGCATTCGATGGCCCAACGGCCGTCGGCAGGTGCTCGAAAACCCGCTCACCGACCGCTATTTGACTATCGAAGCGCCCATCTGATTGCCCGTCGTTTGGCTTTGCTTGAACAGCGCCAGCTCTTTCTCGGCATCTTGCGTTCTTCCGAGTTTGCGATAAACAGCCGACAAGCGGTAATGCGCTTTCGGATCCGAAGAATCCGTGCGCAAGGCAGCCTTCAGGTGTTCGAGCGATTTTTCGTAGAGACCCTTTTCGGTGTAAATCTTTTCGAGCGCGTAATGCGCTTCCACCATCTTCGGTTCCAGCTTCAGCGCCGCCAGAAGATACTTTTCCGCTTGCCGCGCATCCTCGCTGGAAGAAGCGATGTCGCCCAATTCATACAGGGCCTCCGGATGGTTCGGGTTGATTCGCAATTCCTGTTGCAGTTCCGCGCGCGCCAAGTCGAAATGCTGGTCCTTCCAGAACAATGAACCAATGGCGAAGTGTATGTTCTGCAGTTCGGGCTTCCGCTTCAGCACGCTCCGGTATTCCGCAATCGCGTCCTCGTCTTTGTTGGAGGATTCCAGCATCTGGGCCCGCAGCTGGTGAGCGCGGTATGAGTCCGGATCGGATTCGAAGACGGCAAGCGACGCCAAGTACGAAAGCGCGCGGTAGCCTTCGCCGGCAAGATAGACCTGCTTATCGTCGGCGTCATGCCGCGGCAGCGCGTGCACTCGGGTCCGCCACAGCGCCAACTCCTCCCTCAGTTTCGACCCCGACGGAGCCGCATCGCGGTAAGCCAGGGAGCCATCCATCAGTTCATCTATTCCATCCGCCGCCCCTGCCTCGGCCTTCGTACCCGCATCCGCCGCCTTGCTTGCCGCCCATTGAGACTTCTCTCGAAGGCGCGCGCTATCCGGCATCTTCTCGAGCGCGAGGCGGTACTGTTCACTCGTACCCTTCCAATCCTGCGCGGTTTCAAAGTAATGGGCGCGTGCCAGGTTTGTATAAGGCGAGTTCGGGAATCGGCTCTGCAACTGGCCGGACAATTCTTTGGCGAGGTTGCCGTACGACTTGCTGAGATGGTAGAGCACGTCGATGTCGGAAGAATCTACTGCCAAGGCCTTTTCCAATTCATCCGCGGCTTCCTGGAAAACCGACCGGGCGAATTGCGTGTACCCCAAATAACCGTGCACCAGCGAATTCGAAGGCTCGAGTTCTTCGGCGCGGCGCAGGTAACGGGCGGCGGATAAATAGTCGTGTCCAGTGAAGGCGATCACGCCCAGGAAAAACTGCGGACCGGCTAGGTCGGGCTTTATGCGGGCCGCTTTCTCATAAGTGGTCTTGGCACGCTCCGTTTGGCCCTGCTCGTAATACAGATTACCCAGATTCGCATACGCCTCGGCCATTTGCGGCCGGAGGCGGACGATTGCCTCATATTTCCGTCCGGCCGCCGCGAGATCGCCGGCCGCCTGGGACTGCTTTGCTTCCGAATAAAGCTGCGCGAGATCCTCCTGGCACAAGAGGACGGAAGCCATTGCGAGCAACATAATCGCGAGCTTCAAAACTGCCATACGGACGATGATACCCCGGACGTTACACTGCGATAAAGTTAGATCCCATGAGAATCGTTAAGGGTTCCGCTCTCTTTTTCGCCGCGCTGCTCAGCGTCTTGGCTCAACCGGGCAAGCCGGTAAGCGTGCATCCCGAGAATCCGAAATACTTTCTATTTCGCCGGAAACCGCTGGTGCTGATCACCGCCACCGAACACTACGGATCCGTGATCAACCGGCCATTCGACTTCGAAAAGTATCTCGACGATGCCGTCGAACACAAGATGACTCTGACGAGGACCTTTCTTCTGTTCCGGGAACTCCAGAGCGCGCGGAACCCGTCGTCGCCTTGCAAGCCGGAGTCTCCGGATTACATCGCTCCATTTCCGCGCACGGGACCGGGCAAAGCAATGGACGGAGAGCCCGCCTATGATCTCGACCAGTGGAACCCGGGATATTTCGAGCGATTGCATCGCTTTTTGGATGCCGCCTCGAAGAGAGGTATCGTCGTGGAGCTTACGCTCTTCAGCAATTCCTACGCGGATAATATTTGGGCGTTGAACCCGTTTCGCGCGCGGAACAATAAGCAGGGCGTCGGGAAAATGGAGTGGCCGGAGTATCTGTCTCTTCAGGATAAGGAGTTAGTTCGGCGGCAGAGCGAGTACGCGAGAAAAATCATCCGGGAGACCGCCGCTTACGACAACGTATATTACGAAATCTGCAATGAACCCGGCGGGGGCGTTGCGGGCCACATCTCGCCCGCGGAGGTGGATGCCTGGCAGGAAGAGATGGGCGCCGTCATGCGCGACGAGATGCGCAAATTGAATCAGCCTCACCTGATCGCCGGGCAGGAGGCCTTTTCTTACACTCCGCAGTTCCGGTTCCCGCTCGATAAAACGTTCTCGAGTCCGTTGTTTCAAATAGTCAACGTGCATCCGCTGCCAAACACCGTCCTGGAAGGACACTCCTACCAGCTTGGCAACTTCATGTCGAAAGAACTCATGCTGCCGGAACTTGCGGAGTTCTGCCGCGCGGCCTACAGCCTGCCGAAGCCGGCGGTGCTCGACGAAGACAACACCGCGAGCATGTATCGCGATGCCACCGGTTGGACGATTCACCGGAAGCGGGCATGGACGGCGTTATTATCCGGCGCGCACTACGACTACATCGATTTTTCCATTACGGTGGGTAGCGAAGCGGGCACTCCGGAATCGCGGCGTCGCATTCGTGGCTGGATGCAACATCTCTCGGAGTTCATGAGCGGCTTCGACTACGTGCATTCTAAACCCGCATCCGGCTGGATTACGGCGAAGCCGGACCACTTGGTGGTTTCGGCGCTATCCGCGGGCGGCGGCGATTTCGCGGCCTATCTCGCCGACTCGCGCGAGGTCGCCGATGCCACGGCGGGACAAAGCATCCGCGGACCCGTCGCGTTCACTTTGCCTGCCGGTCAATTCGAGGTCCGGTTATACTCGCCTACCTCCGGCCGGTACTCCCCGGGAATCACAGTCGACGGAGGTAAATCCGCTTCGCTCGAAATCGGACCTTTCCAAGAAGACGTCGTAATTCGCGCCACGCGCGCGCGGCGCTAGACCGGAGATCGTTTCGGCTCCCGCACCGTCAGCACCTGGTCCGCGGTAATTCGCTCCATCCGCTGTACCGTCCCGCTCGGCCATGTGATTTCCAATAATCGAATCAGGCGATCGGTTCCGAGCCCGAAGTGAACGCGTTTATCGCTTGCCGAAAGGTAGCTCCCGGCGGTGGTGACATAGCCGTGCTGTTCGCCTCCGGTTTCCGGAACCAGACGAATGTGAGCGCCGATGCCATCCCGGTTGCTCGCGGTTCCGACGGTGTTCACCAGCAGCCAGTGGTTCCCGTTGCCGCCGTTGTTCAGTAGCACGACCGCCGGCCCGTCGTTGCAATTAATCGCGACATCGAGGAACCCGTCGTTGTTCAGATCCCCGAACGCCGCGCCCCGAGCCGCAAATCGTTTCTGAAAAGACGCGCCGCTCGATTCCGACACATTGTCGAAACGGCCGTCCCGGTTGCGCAGCAGCAGCAGCGGCTCAAGATACCGGACCTGAGGTTGCGTGAATTCGATGTTATCCATCACATGGCCTTGGGCGACGAACAAGTCCTTTGAGCCATCGTTGTCGTAATCGATGAACCGCGCCCCCCAGCCGGAATGAAGCTGCGTGGCCGCGCCGAGGCCGCTCTTCTGGGAAATGTAGTTAAAGGAACGTCCTTTTTCATTGTGAAAGAGCGCGTAGCGCTGATTCGCGAGAGCGTTGATGAAGATGTCGGGCCAGCCGTCGTTATCGTAATCGGCGAAATCGATTCCCATGCCGGCGAAGGTTTCCCCGTCGTCGTTGTAAGCCAGACCCAGCGAGAGCGCCGACTCAGTGAACGTTCCATCGCGGTTATTGCGAAACAACTGCTGGGGAAAGGAGTCGTTGGCGATCGCGATATCCGGCCAGCCATCCCGGTCGAAGTCGTTCACGGCGATTCCGAGACCCTTGCCCGGATACTTCCCGATGCCGCATCGCTCCGAAACATCGGTAAACGTTCCGTCGCCGTTGTTGTGATAGACCAAATGCGTGATGGGCTTGAAATGATTCGGGTGGCAATAAGATCGAAATCCAGGCCGGTGTTCCCCGCACCAAATATTTTGCGTAAAATCCCAATCGAGGTAGCGGGCTACCACCAGATCGAGCCGCCCGTCCCGGTCGTAATCGACGAACGCCGCGCCGGTGCTCCAGCCTCCTCCGGCCACGCCGGACGTATCCGTTACATCGGTAAACGTACCGTTCCCATTATTGCGATAAAGGATGTTCTTCCCGACATTCGTAATATAGAGATCGGGAAATCCGTCATTGTCGAAATCGCCAACTGCAACGCCCATTCCGAACGAGTGGCCCGCCAGGCCGGCTTCCCTGGTCGCATCCGTGAAAGTCCCGTCGCCGTTGTTGCGGTAGAGGCGGTTCCAGAAGAGTGGGTCGGATTTATCGGGCGCCCGGCCGGAGCTCATGGGATCGGTCAGCTTGGCGCCATTTACAAAAAACAAGTCCAGCAGTCCATCGTTGTTGTAATCGAACATAGCCACGCCGCCGACCATTGACTCGGGAAGATATTTTTGGGCGGTACGGCTGGATTGCGTGCGGAAGCCAACCCCAGCCGTCGCCGCGACGTCCGTAAACGTGGGGAGCTTGCGCGTCTCCCGGGCGAAGAGGCTTCCGCCCGCCAAGGCGGATAGGAAGAACGACCTGCGGTTCAATCGGTTTTCACCACGTTAAATCCGGTCCGATGTAATCTTATCCAAATCGGGATTCTGGAATATCCAATGTCGATCCCATTTCCGAGCACCCTTACGGTTCGCGGGCGGCGCGAAAGCCAATCATGCGGTGCGATTGAACCGAAGGCCACGCGGCCGATCGCGCGTAGGTCCGCAGATCGAACGCATCTTCGAAAAACGTGCCGCCCCGCAGCACCCGATACGCCCCGTTCTCCGGCCCTTGCGGATTCTTGCGCGGCGAGAACTGGTAATAATTGCGGCTGTACCAATCCTGGCACCACTCCATCACGTTGCCTGCCATGTCGAACGCGCCGTAGGGCGACGCGTTGTCATGCGTTTGCATGCCGCCACGCTCGCTGCCATCATAGAATCCGACCGGCTTTGCCGTCGCGAAATCGCTCCCGATCGCGTAATTGGCGTACGAGCGATCGATCTCATTGCCCCACGGATAGCGCCGCTGGTCCGTGCCGCGCGCGGCCTTTTCCCATTCGGCTTCGGTGGGAAGTCGGTATTTCTTCCCGGTCTTCGCGCCGGCCCAGTTGCAGTAGGCCGTCGCGGAATCCCAATTCACGCCGAGCACCGGATAATTTTCATTGCCCGCGATTGCCCCGCCGTGGTTCTTGGCATCGGTCCAATACGGAACCTGATCTTTCGGAACAACCCGCTGGCCGGGCCAGAATTTGGGATCTTCGTAACCCGGATCGTCGCGAAATTTCTTCCACTCGCCATTGGTCGTTTCATATTTGGCGATGTAGAACGCGTCGAGTTCGACTGCATGGACCGGCCGCTCGCGCGATTCCCCATCGCCGAAGTTGTCGCCCATCTTGAACAGGCCGGACGGGACGTAGACGAAATCGCCGTGCCCGTCGTTCACGACCGGAGCGGCCGATGCCGCCAAAAGAAGCAGCGCGAAGATCACTCCCGGCCGCCCGGAATAAAACCGTCCTGTTGAAGAAAATGCTGAAGGCGCGGCATCCAATCCGAGAAATTTCCGCTCGCGTATCCGCTGCCAAACCCGTGGCGGCCCTTTTGATAAATGTGAATCTCGGCGACGGCCCCGGCCTTTGTCAGATCCATGAACAGTCGCGCGGACCCGAGCGCGGCTCCTTTATCCGCCGCGGCGGCGAGCAGAAACACCGGCGGAAAATCTTTCAGCGATTCTCTCTCCGTCGCGCGGCCCGGGCCGTACACCAGCCCCAGGTAGTCCGGCCGCGAACTCATGCGCTCGATCGGATCCGCCGAATGCGGATCGCCGGGGCCCGACGCCGCCGCGACCGAGCGTCCTAAATTAGACCCCGCCGAAAATCCGATGAAGCCGACCCGATTCAGGTCGAGCTTAAACTCGTCGGCCCGCGAGCGGATCAGTTGGATCGCCCGCTTCCCATCGAGAACCCGCGCGCTTTCGCCATAGCGGGGCGACAGGCGGTAAGTCAGGACGAAAGCCGCCACTCCCCAATCGTTGTAGCGCTCCGCGATATCGATTCCCTCGCCGCCATACATCAGCATGATGTTGGAACCGCCGGGAGCGACGATTACGGAACCGCCGTTGCCCGTGCCCGCCGGTGGCAGAAAAACGGTAACGAACGGCTTGTCCAGTGGACCGTCGCCCTTCGCCAGCGGAACTTTGCCTTCGCCCCATAACGGGATGTTGTAATTGACGTCGAGTTTCCCGCTCCCTGAAGTTGCCCCATGCAGAGTGCAGCACAGAGTACAGCCAAACAGAACCGTTGTCATCCATTTCGAAGTCACGTCGCCATTCCTCGGCCGATGCCGTAGGGCGCCAGCCATCCCAACCCGTCCGCCGTCTTCCCCGCCGGACGATATTCGCAGCCAATCCAACCCGTATACCCCAATTCGTCCAGCAAGCTGAAAATGTAATCGTAATTCACTTCGCCCCGATCCGGTTCGTGCCGCTCCGGAACGCCCGCGATTTGGATATGCCCGCAATCCGGCAAATACCTTCGCAACTTGATCGCGAGATCGCCTTCCATGATCTGCATGTGATAACAATCCATTTGCATTTTGACGTTGGGCGCGGCGACGGCCTCGCAAATGGCATGGGCCTCCGCCTGAGTGCTGTGGAAATAGCCCGGAACGTCGCGCGTATTGAGCGGTTCGAGCAGGAGAGTTACGCCGTGCCGCCCCGCCTTGTTCGCGGCATAACGAAGATTTTGGATCAGCGTCGAAGCGTACGCATCGCGCGCCGCTCCCGCTGGAACGATCCCGGCCATGCAGTGCAAACGCCGCGTTCCGAGCGCATCTGCATACCGGAGCGCCGTCTCCAGGCTCTCGCGGAACTCCGTCTCGCGACCGGGAATGCAAGCCATGCCGCGATCCCCCGCCGCAAGATCGCCCGGAGGCAAATTGAACAGCACATTTTCAAGCCCCGCTCCGCGCAAACGCTCCGCGATCGCCGATGGCTCGAATTCGTACGGGAACAGAAATTCAACCGCTCGAAACCCCGCTTCCGCCGCGGCCGCGAACCTTTCGAGAAACGGCGCCTCGGTGAACATCATGGATAGATTCGCGGCGAAACGTGGCACGCTTATCCTGCGTTACCGTTTGAGTCCCGGAGCGCTTACCGGCACGCTCCACAATTGGCCGCCGGCCGTCGCGAAAAGGGTTTTCAGATCCGGGCCTCCAAACGCGCAATTCGTGGTTTCGTCTTTTGGGAACGGAACGAACTCGATCAACTTGCCCTCGCGCGATAGGATGTAAATCCCGCCCTTGAACTCGTCGGTGGTTTCGAATTCGCTCGCCTTGTTTAACCCCGCCGCGACGTAGAACCGCCCCTTTTGGTCCATGCGGAATCCATCCGGACCGCGGCCGTTTTTCCAATCGAAGATCGTTTTCCGGCTGTCGGGAACAATTGCACCATCGGGCTTCAGATCGAACCGGTAGATCTTCCGCGCGCCGCCGATCCGGTTGTTATAGTTGTCCGCAATGTAGAGGTAGCGATCGCCCGCCGAGACGAAAATGCCGTTTGGCCGTTCCACTTCATGCGTCGTCAGGCGCGCGATTTTGCCGGGTGCGTCGATGCGGTACACGGCCTCGATCGGCGTGCCTGCCTCGTCCTTCATCTCCATGTCGTCCATACGGCCGTAGCGCGGATCGGTGAAATAAACGCGGCCTTTGGAATCCATCGAAAGGTCGTTCGGCGAGTTGAGCTTCTTGCCCTCGTAGTTATCGGCGAGGATCGTGAGCGAGCCGTCTTTTTCCATGCGCGTGACGCGGCGCCCGCCGGCTTCGCACACCAGCACGCGGCCTTGCGGATCGACCAGGGAGCCGTTCGCGCCGGGCGCATTGTCGCGGAAGACTTCAACTTTGCCATCCATGGTCCGCCGCATCACCCGGTTGCCGCCGACGTAGTAAAGAGCGCTCGAGGCCGGGTCCCACGAAGGGCCTTCGCGCGCGCCCGTTTCGACGAGCAGCTTGGGAGGCCCGGTGGTGATCTTGCCGGCCGCCATCAGTTGGAAGGCGGCGGCAAAAGCAAGCACGAATCGTATCGTGCCGCCGCGCATTAGCGGCCCCGGCCCCCGGCGCCTAACTCCGTATCCAGATCGTCCTTCCTCGTTGAAATTCCGATAATCATGAACTCCAAATCCCCGGAACCGTTATTCGTGAAAGAGTGCGCCTCGTTCAACAGCACCGGCACGGCATCGCCTTTATGTATGGGCGACGTCTCTCCCCCCACGCGCGCTTCTCCATCGCCATTCAACACGTAGTAAATCTCTTCGACGAAGGCGTGCCGGTGCAGTCCGTCCGAAGCGCCGGCCGGAAGCAGCAGGTGATCCATGAACGCCCAATTGGTCAGGAACACATCGGGATCGAGCGCGCGTCGATACTGCGCCGTCCCTTGCCCGCCATGGTAGTTCTGAATGGGACGAAGAAGTTTCCGGTCGAGCCGCATCGTCATGAAGGTGGGGATCGCGTCCTTCGCCGCGCCCACGCGCGCATCGTCGAGGTTGAACGCATCGTAGTGCCCCTTGGTTTGAGATACGTTGATGTTCATGAACTCGACCGGCTTATCGGAAGGGTTGTAGATGGCGTGCGAGTGTCCCATGCGGCAGGGCGCGCCAACGGTGCCTTGCAGAACCGCGGTGCGTCCGTCGATCGTGAACTCCGCCTGCCCATCGAAGATCACGAACATCTCTTCGTTCGTATTGTGAAAATGGTGGCCGACGCCGCCGCCCGGCATGATCTGGCAGCGATGCACGAAGTTCAAATTGACGTCCATCGCGGTCGCCGGAACCAACACCTCGCAGGCCATTTCGCCAGTGCTGTTATGCGAACGGCTGCGGGTATATTTACCCGGATCGGTATGCCCGATTCGCTGCGCCAGCGGATCGCGCGCCAGCAAAGGCACGCTTAGGGTTAACAACAGATAACATGTAATTCGCATAATCTTAGAACACCAGGCGCATGCCGAACTGGATGTTCCGATCGCCGCCCCCCAGTACGATTTGCCCGAATTGCGGGTCGGTCAGGTTCGTCGTGGCGCCGCGCGCTTCGAGCTGCGGATGGTTGAACACGTTGAAAAACTCGGCCCGGAATTGCGCGTTGTAATGTTCCCGGAAGCGGTTGTTTTTGATCAGCGAGAAATCCGTGTTGATGCGGCGCGGTCCCCGCAGATCCGGTTGGCTCAACGAATCCGTCGGAACGGTGAACGGCGCCGCGGTCTGGAATGCCGTCGTATCGAACCAATGATTCAGAGTTTGTCCGCTCGATAGCACCGGATCTTTCAAGCGGTTTGCCCGCCCATTGGTCGCAATGAAGTTCAGCAGGTTCGTTTGGTCCGGCGCCTGAATCAGAATGGGCCGCCCGCTCTGGAATACGGAAATGCCGCTCGCCTCCCAGCCGCCCAGCGCCCAAGCCGCGATGCCGGTATTCAAATATTGCCTTCCCTTTCCAAACGGCACCTCGTAAATGTAACTGAGCACAAGCCGTTGCGGAGCGTCGTTAGCTTCGAGGCCGCGGTTGTACTTCGCGTTATAGAGAGCGTTCGAAGGGCCGACCACCCACGTGTTCGATTGCGCCGTGCTGGCGATCGTCTTCGAAAGCGTGTATCCGAGCGTGAACAGAAACCCATGCGACATCTGCTTCTGAATGCGCAGCGTCATGCTCTCGTATTCCATGTCGGCATAGGGATCGCGGAAAATCAGGATGTCGCCATATTGCGGATACGGCCGCAGAAGCTGTCGCAACTGAACCGTAGGCGTCCCAAGAATACCGGTCGTGACGTTTCCATAAAACGGGTTAGACACCTGCGAAGTCAGCTTCGACCCGAGCGTCAAAAGAGCCGGATCGTTCTGGTTATTCTGCCGGTTCCAGAATAGGTGAGTCATCTTCGAGCCGACGTATCCCACTTCGGCAATCAGCGAAGGCGTGATTTCCCGTTGAATGTTGAATGTCCAGTTACTTAAGTACGGCGTAGGCCGGTTCAACTGATCGCCGCGCACGTTCTGGCCGACGAAATCGCCTTTCCCGGGTTGTTGAATGCCCGTCACAAACGCGTTGGTCCAAGAGCCGCCGGGTGGCGGAGTATTGGCGTACGGGCTGGGATTTCCGAGCGAACCCGCATCCGAGACGAAGCCGCCGGTTCCGAAATCGGTAGATGAGGCGTTCACGCCCACGAATGTCGCGTAGAAGATTGCACCGGCGGTTCGAATAACCGTCTTGCTATTCAACTTATAGGCAATGCCGACCCTCGGCTCGAAATTCTTGCGCTGCGGATTTTCCTGATAGCCGCCCGGCTTGGTCGACTTATAGACGCCTTTCAGTCCGGTAGTCGGCTCGATCCCGTTGAAATCGAAATAGCCGATCTGCCCGAACTTCTCCGCATAGGGAGTCGTGTATTCATAGCGCAATCCAAGATTGAAAGTCAGCTTGTTGTTGAAGCGGTAGTCGTCCTGAAAATACCCGGCGTAAAACTTCTGATACAGAAAGAGCGGATACTGCAGCGTCAGCGTGCTCGCGACCGGAATTCCGAGCAATAGGCTCGCCAAGCCATTGCCGCCATTGAGCGTTGTCTGAGTCGGATCGGGCCCTTGCGTGTAAGTGCGGTCGAAGTTGAATTGGCCGTCCGCGTATTGCGAGTTGTAAGCGTTCAGCTTGATCAATTGCAGGTCCGTGCCGAACTTGATATTCTGTCGGCCTCTTACGATCGTGAAATGATACTGCGCCTGCCACGTATCCTGCGGGTCCAGGCCCCTGGTGGCGCCGCCCAACTGATCGAAATCGGTGGGGGCCGCTTGCGTGACGCTCAAGCCGGACCCCGTGTTGTAGGTCTGGACGTTGATCACGGGAAACTGCTTATACAGAATATTGTTCGTCAGGGGCGGACCGAAACCCAGGGATTTGATGTCGAAACCCTGGCTCTTCGGGTAACTGTTGAATTGGAGGCGCGTATAACTTAGCCGCGCCTCGCCCAAGACGTTCGGCGAAAACGTGGATGTCAGGCTGATCAAGGCTTGCGTGCCTGGATTCGAGCTAACTCCTCGCGATGCGTATACCACGCCGGGAAGCGTACTGAAATTAGCGTACGGGTTATAGCCGAAGCGCCCGAAGACTCGATGCTTCTGGTTGATCAAGTGATCCACGCGGGCGAAGTAGTTATCGGTATTAGTTACGGATTTCCCTGTCCGGAGATAGTTATTGACTCCCTGGGGACCTATGCCGGGCTTGTTGGGTTCGGGGTAAAAAGTAACTACTTTCGCGGAAATCGCGCTGATCGTGTTCGGAGGAATAATGTTTCCGGGATACGGATCGCGGATGAGCTTCCCGGGGTTGCTCGGATCCGGCCTCGTCGTAGTCGGATCGTAAATGACATCCAGTTTCCCGTTCCGGTCGAAAGTGTGCGAGAAATCGCCCGCGCGCTGCGCATCCGTAGGCACCGTGCCGAGCACCTGATCCGGCGCGCCCTGCCGCACTCCTTCGTAATTGAAAAAGAAAAACGTGCGGTCGCGAATGATCGGTCCGCCTAAATTTCCGCCAAACAGGTTCCGTTGAAACAGCGTCTTGGCGATGCTGTTGCGGTTGTTCTGCCAGCCGTTCGCGTTGAGATGATCGTTGCGCAGAAACTCGTAACCCGTTCCATGGAATTGATCGGTGCCGGATTTGGTCGCGATGTTGATGATGCCGCCCGCCGCGCGCCCTAGATTGGCGGCGTAAGTCGTGGTTTCGATCTTGACTTCGGCGACCGCTTCGACGGGCAGCGAAAACGAATTGCCCGATTCGGTGGTGCCCCGGCTCTCCGCGCCGTCGATGAGCACTCCGTTCTGTTGCGCCAGTCCGCCGCCGATCTGCGCCGTGGTTGCCACGCCCACAATTCCACCGCCGTTCGACTGCTGTCCGCTCGTCGGAATAACTCCGGGCGCCAGCGCCGCGAAGGAAAGCGGATTCCGCCCTAGCAGGGGAAGCTCCAACACCGGGCGCGTGTTGATCACCGTTCCGACACCCGACGTTTGCGCTTCGAGCTGCACCGCGCTTGCCTGCACTTCGACCGATTCCGATACGGTTCCGACTTGCATCGTCACATCAACCGTCGCGGTAAGGCCAACCGTCAGCGGAATATTTTCTATCCTGGACGAGCGGAATCCGCTTTTCTCGACGCTCAACTCATATGTTCCCGGAGTAAGCGCGCGCACGTAGTAAAGGCCGGCCGAGTTCGACGCCGTATGCACCGTGACGTTGGTCGCCAGGTTGCGCACGGTGACCTGGGCATCGGGAACGATGGCCTTCGAAACGTCGGAGACGCTGCCCGTAATGCTGGCCTGTTCGGCCTGGCCGAAAGCGAATGGGGCGGCGAGGAAAGCGATGCAGCAGAGACTAAGAGTTGTTCGAAGCATATTGCGCGCCAGTTTATCAAATTTTCGAAATGGCCCGGAACAAAAAGTCCGGAATGTTCGGTAACGGCCGCTTTCGCAAAGATTTTCGATTCATCTCAATCGTTTGCGATCCTCGCGCTGCATCGCGCCCACGATCCGCGCCTAACATCCAACCAGAAGTACCTTCGTGGCCACGAAGCTTTCGTCAGTAGCACGGTGAACTGCCTCCCGGCGCCCTAGAAAGGCTCGACGCATGGCTGGAATTCCCAGACTATGCCAACGGGAGCATTAGGAATCGATTCCCGGCAGAGAGTAGCGCTGGTTAGCCGAGCGGGCGCGGGTCAAGCTTTTCGAAGCGGGACCGGCGTGACCAACTGTGCGATCATTCTGGCACTTACCCCAATCACCCCGCACGAGGCCGGTCCAAACGACCGGCCTCGCGCGGAGACGAAACCCGAATCAAAATGCCGCCCGCCAGTCCGTAGTGTCTATCGATCTCAGTCGATGTCGCGAATCCGTTTCATCACCGCTTCAACCACCCGGTCGCAATGCTCTCCCAGAAACCTGCTGAGGCCCAGGCACTCCGCCGTTTCCGCCGTTTGGCAAGGGAACTTTTTACGACCCCCCGGTTGAGCGATGCCACGCAATTTCCCATCGCCGCCAAAGCCGGTTTCCCGGAAATGTGGTAAACGAACCGGATCTGATCGCCCCCAAGCTCGCGGCTCTCCACTTCTACCAGCTTGCGATTCGAGCGATCCCAGCGGTTATTTTGTTGCTTATATCGAATGACACACACGCGCGGATTTCCGCGTCCCGCTAGGTTGATTTACGAGCGTGGAAGTTGCTAAGCAAGTGCATTTCAGAGCAAATGCCGATTCGGCTTGAGATCAGGCAGGTCCCCGCGTAGTACAATCATTCCCTCCCTTGATCGACGGGAATGAAGTCTGGGGCGGTCAGCGGAGCTCGTTATCCCGCCAGCGATGCTGGTCAACCAGGCGCTTGAACCTAAGATCGTCTGTACAGGAGGACGCAATGCGACATATCGGAACCAAGTTGTTTATCGTTGCGGCACTTACCGGGTTGGCGGCTTTTGGAGCCGACAATTCCCTCGGGACCTGGAAGCTGAACATGGAAAAATCGAAATTCCATCCGGCACCCGGTCCAGTCAAGAGTCTCACGTCCACGCGAGAAGCATCGGATGGCGGGGTCAAGGCAACCAGCACGGGAGAAAGGGCTGACGGCACTCCGGTCAACGCCAGCTACACGGCAAAATACGATGGCAAAGAATTTCCCGTGACCGGAGCCCCATGGGACACGATGACTCTAAAACAGGTCAACGCGAATACCTTAACCGGCACAACCACGAAATCCAGCGGAAAGTATCGCGGCACGAGCCGAACGGTGATTTCGAAAAATGGCAAGACCATGACTACTACCAGTAAAGGTACCGGCGAAGACGGCAAGCCGTTCCACAACGTTATGGTTTACGACAAGCAGTAAAGCTGTCACTCGTATCGCAGAGCTTCGACCGGATCCAACCTCGAAGCCTTCACCGCGGGCCAAGTTCCGAAAAACAGCCCGATCGCCACCGACACCGTAAATCCCGCGATCACCGCCCAGCTTGGAACTTCGGATGGCAGCGATGGAACCAGCGCCGCTATCAGCATCGTCGCCAGAACGGCGATCAGAATCCCCAGCACGCCTCCCACGCCCGTCAACGCCATCGCTTCCGCCAGAAACTGCCCGACGATATCCCGCCTCCGCGCCCCAATCGCCTTGCGAACCCCGATCTCGCGCGTGCGCTCCGTGACGCTCATCAACATAATGTTCATTACGCCGATGCCGCCCACCAGCAATCCCAGCCCGGAGATGGCAATCGCCACCAATCCGATCAGCCCGGTAATCTTGTCGAACTGCTCGATAATCTGATCGGGCGTCGAGATGCTGAAATCGTCCGGCTGGTTTCGCGGTGTTCGCCGGACCCGTCGGATTATCTGCTCGACTTCGTCATACGCCTGCTTGCGCATCCCCGGTTTGGCTTTCGCCACGATCATGAACCGGTCCACCTGCGGATAGCGCGATTCGGCCGTGCGCAGCGGAATCACGATCTGCGTATCGTCGTCGTTCTGGCCGAAGAATCCGCCCTTCGCTTTCGCGAACACGCCGATCACGGTGTACTCGGCGCCATCGCACGTGAACGTCCGGCCCACGGCATGGCCGTCCGGATACAGCGTGTCGGCCAAATCGTTCCCCAGCACGGCGACGTGGGCCACGCGCGCGTCTTCTTCGGGCGTGAAGTAACGCCCGGCGCGGAAATCCCGAGGGGAAAGGGAAGTGGAATTCGGCGTCGTGCCGATCACCGAAAGCGAATCGGATTCAAAACCCGGAACGCGCGCGGTGAGCGGATTTCCATTCACCACGTTCGGAATGAACAACGTTATGCCGACATCCTCCACCGAACTCGCGGAGCGCCGGATCGCATCCGCGTACTCCGGCAGAATCGCCCGGCGCTTGCGCTCTTTTTCGGAGCCGCGGCCTTGCGGAGGGCCGCTGATCTTGCTAATGAAAACGTTGTCGGGACCCAACTCGTCGAAAAACGTCACCACGCCCTTGCGCAACCCTGTCAGCAGAGACGCCACCGTAACAACCGTCGTGATCCCAATCACGATTCCGAGAATCGTCAATAGCGAGCGGAAGCGATGCGTCCACACGGCGCCGAGCGCCATGGTCAAATTTTGCGCGGGGCTGATGTTCATTCGGAGCGCAACGCCTCGATCGGATCGAGCTTCGCCGCGCGCGATGCCGGATACCATCCGGACGCCACGCCCACGATGGTCGAAACCGCGAGAGACACCAAAATGTAAGGCCACGTAATCCGCATGCTAATGTCGAACACGCGCCCGACGATCTGCGTAACAACCGCGCCCAGCGCCACTCCGAGCGCGCCCCCCATGCACGCCATCAGCACCGATTCGATCAGGATCTGCAGCATGATATCGAACCGCCGCGCTCCCAATGCCTTGCGGATTCCGATTTCGCGCGTGCGCTCGGTCACGCTCACCAGCATGATGTTCATGATCACAATGCCGCCCACCAGCAGCGAGATGCACGTCACCGGAATCACGACCGCCGTCACAAGGGCGAGCAGCGTATCGATGAATCCGCGGATCGCGTCGGGGGTGAGCGTGTCGAACGTGTCCGTCTGCCCCGGCCGGTTGTGAAACTTGGTGCGCAGAGCCACTCGCGTCAGATCCAACGATTGCTGAAGGCTCAAGCCCGTTCCCGGTTTCGGCCGCCCGAAGATCGCGATCGATTGCCCCTGCCCGTACATCCGGTTGTAAACCGTGATCGGAATGTACGCCGATTTATCCTGGCTGCGCCCGAAGGCCGACCCCAGCTTTTCCTGCACGCCGACCACGACGAAATCGATTCCGTTGATCTTGATCTCCTTCCCGAGCGGAGAACCGCCATCGGGAAACAGAATGGCGCGCGTTTCGTCGCCGATAACGGCAACGGCGGTACGCGTCCGCTCTTCCTCTTCGGTGAAAAAACGGCCTTCCGTAAGCGTGATGTCGCGAATATCGACCAGCGAAGCGGAGACGCCCAGAACCGACGACTCCTCGCAAATAAATCCTTCGCGCTTGATATCGGCGCTGTGCTGCTGGTACGGGCTGTAGAGCGTGTTATCGCTGTTGATCGATTCGAGGTAGCGGTCGTCGGCGAGAGTGAGTTGCTTGTTGCGCCGGACCTTATCGAAATATTCCTTGCGGCTCAGGCGGCCCGCCGACGCGATCTGCGCGATCAGGTACGAATCGCTGCCGAACGCCTTCGCCGTACTCTGCTCGGCATAGAGGCCCAGGCCTTCGATGGCCGAGCCGACCATGATGACGCTCGCCACGCCGATGATCACGCCGAGGAGCGTGAGAAAGCTTCGCAGCTTGTGCACGCGAATCGAATCGAAGGCGAGCTTCAGCGCGTTTATGAGGTCGTAGCGGAAACGTGCCATCCCGTGACCAGGATAACGTAAGATGAAGAATCGCCCTTGCTTCGCATCGCCTACAGCATAGAATTCCTGATCGCGATCATCGCCATCTTCACATTTTGGAGCGAGGTCGGCGGCCAAGGGCATCTCGATCTGATGGCGTGGTATTGGAAGCTTGGTTTTTCGCTTGCCGCCGCCGCGGTTTGCCTCAAACTCACCGCCGCGACGCTCGAGAAGCAGAGCGTCTGGTCGAAATCCGCGCTCCGCTGGCTGCTGGCGCTTGTGCTCTTAGCCGCCGGAGCCGGCGCCGTGACTTATTTTTATCATCTCAACGAACCGGCGGATACCGACGATAGCGAGGCAATCTATTCGTCGAGTTGGCGCGCCATCGAGTCGCAAGCGACCTCGATACATGGCGATTTTGTGGTAGTGGTTCATTTTGAAATTTGACACTTAAGTACCGAATTGGTAACTAAATACAACGCCGTTAGTGAGGAATAATCCACCGCAGATCCCCGCCGGGCCACTTCGGGCGGGCGTGTCATCTGGACTGAATCGGCGAACAGAAGCCGACTTATCGTTCCTAATCCGACCGACGTGGTCGAACGCTGCTTCTGGATTGTGACTGTCATAATCACGGAATGCCGGTTACACGACCAACTGCACCGCGTGATGCTCAGCAAACCCACACACCTATAGCACGCGGACCTCTCCCTCGGCGTTGTTGTTGGTGCGGAACGATGAAAATCGGAGAAGCAGTACTCTGTTGTATCTATACTGATATTTGATCCCTGAGGCAAAGATTTTAGAGGTGGAAGCGTCTCGACACGAAATGCAAATCATCGATATCGACAAAGAGCGCAGGAAATGTTAGCTTTCGCTGCTGTCCGGAGGATCGCTACTGCGGTCAACGCCTGAGGACCTTAAGCGGCAGACTGAGTCCCTTCGCCTTGCAGGCAATCTCCCCTTCCTTAACCGCGAAATCGTACGGCTTGCCTGCAGCGATGGCATCGTAGAAGCCCTCTGCAAACTGAATTGCGGCGACGTCATCGATAGCCGCTTCCATCCCAATAGTCAAATCCGCCAGTGGTTCGGTGCGGGCTGCCAGTGAACTGCAAGCGTTGAGAATCACGCATTTTATGGATGGGTGGTGGGCGACGAGCGAGGATATGGCGTCGATCGGTGAAACGGCGATTTTGCCGGACGCGTCTTCAAACAGCAGTGAATCGAAGTCGCCGTGCCCGGAGAAATGAAGTATTTCGTAACCGTCATCCAGCAGGGCGTGCCGAACATCATCAACGGTTGTGGCGTGTCGCACTTCAAGAGAGACGCAGTCTCGCGCCTTCCCGCGCTGAAGGGCGTGGCGGATAGCGCGATCC
Organism: Bryobacteraceae bacterium; assembly: GCA_051003795.1. Lineage (GTDB taxonomy): Bacteria > Acidobacteriota > Terriglobia > Bryobacterales > Bryobacteraceae > JALYXS01. The sequence goes on from JBPCKZ010000152.1 coordinate 49,021, forward strand.
TCTTGTGTAAGCCGCAAGTTGCCGGTTCCTTCAGGGTTCGCGAAAACGACGATGACTCGTATTTTAGGAATCGCCGCGCGGGCGACATTCTCTCTTCAAGGCTTTGGCCGGACGTGCCCGCCTCGATTTTCAAATCTTCTGGAAGCCGCTCGACGATTCTGCGGACGGATAACACCAGTTCTTCCAATTGTCCCTGCGGGCGCTTACTTCCCGCGTAAGTCGCCCCGGCGCCAATCTGAATGGCGGCGCTGCGAAGGCTCTGGGCGGTCGTAGCGTCGGTGCGACCTACTACGTCGGCGATTCGGAGACATAGCAGGATGAGGGCTTTATTCGTGTCGCCACGGTCAAACGGAAAACGATCAATGAGACCGGAATATCCACCAAGTCTCTCGAGGACTTGGGAAGATATTTCCAGCGACTCCCGGCTGAAGGTTTCGTGGTCCATCCGAAAGAGTTGCTCTACCCCCTCGATGTCGAGTTCCTTCGCCATGCGGCCGACCGTCGCCTCAGGAACCAACGGGCATACGCAAAGTACATGCCCACACTGTACGCACAAGCCGGGATAACGCTTAATCAGTTCGTCCTCAAGCGAAAAAGGCGTGTCGGTTTGCTGCTGCGCCATAAGTTCATGCTCGTTGGCAAGGCCCATCAGATACGAGAAAACATCGGACGCCTCACCGGCAAAGTATTTGGGATATCGATCAAAGACGCGGACTGCTTCGGCCAGCTCGCCAAGTTCTTCGAATAATCCTGTGACGCTGCGCCCGGAGCGTGCGTCGTCAATCGAACGCGGGTAGATATCGGAAAACATTCGCTGCCACCCGTTCAGTGATTTGGGCCTCAGCAAAACGTTCGATTCCTTCGCCCGTTTGAGTGCCGCGTGATCGACCGTCTTGCTCGTCCCACGGGTGGTTTTGCATGGCAGGTCCTGATGGGGCTTCAGCCTGCAGTACGGACATACGTAGGGGTACTTCCGAAATACGAGTTCCTCAACGCTCGAAACGCGAAACTTGGCCATCAGGGGGAAAAACCATCCGAGGGCTTTGCAAAGAGCATCCAAAAAACTGAACCCTTCGCGTTTCTTATTCCGGGAGTGCACGGTAAGCATTCCGCATACTTCTACGAAGTGCGTGAACGTTGCTGCCGCAGGCCGGTGAGCGTTCTGCTCACTGTACGTGTGGGCGATCATCTTATAAAAATCGTCGAGCCTCAGTGGCGTGTCGCTCATGATGTGTCGCTCAATGATCGTTCGCTTGATGTATTGGACCACACGCCGGAATGACACCCACCCGGCCGACGGGGTCTAGACCCTCAGATTAGCGATCTGGTCGGGAGGTCTTTGACCTGACCGTGGGGGATCTCGCCGGGTTAGTAATGATAAACGCGCTTCCGTTCGCCTAACGGCCAGGATCGTCGGCAATCCGGAAGTGGGCCGCATTCCCGAATTAACACATAGGTCCTCCCTTGTCGCCCAGCGTTTACCGAACATCTCGCTCGACGATTCAAACTGACCCACTACCGATTTTGTAGTCCTGAAACCTAAATGCATTAACTCGCCAACTCGAGCTCAATCCTTTTCTTATCCGCGTCCAGCCTCGCGATCCGGAAACTCCTGATCTGCCCGGCCCTCGCCGGCTCTTTCTTCACCGGGGCCGACAAGTCGCTCTGCCCCTGCTTCCACTTATTCGCCAGCATCGAACTCAACGACGAAACGTCGGCCCGCGCGCCGGCGGCCTGTTTCTCTTCCCGATTCTCGCCGGCAATGTTGCACGAAGCCCGCACGCCTTCGCCCAACTCCACTGTTGCCTTCCCGCGTGAAACGTCCGACACCCGCCCCGTCACCATGTCGCCTTCTTTATGCTCGGCGATGTACTCGTCGACCGACGTCGGCTGTAGTTGCTTCAATCCCAGCCGTAGCCGCCGCTTCGCGCGATCCATCTCCAGCACAACCGCCCGGACCTGCTGTCCCGCCTTCAGCACGTCCTGCGGATGCTCGACCCGCTTCTCCGCGCTGATGTCGCCGACGTGGATCATCCCCTCGACGTTTTCGCCCAATTGCACGAACGCCCCGAACTTCGTGAGACTCGTGACCGGCCCTTCGACAATCGTGCCCGGCTGATATTGTTTCTCCGCTTCCGCCCACGGATCTCCGAGCGTCTGCTTCAACCCTAAAGCAATCCGGTGTTCCGCCGGATTCACGCCCAACACAACCACTTCCACCGCGTCGCCGGGCTTCAGCACGTCGCTCGGCTTCCGCACTTTTTTCGACCACGACATTTCGGACAGATGAACCAGCCCATCGAGCCCCGGCTCGAGTTCGACGAACGCACCGAAATCCGCGACCCGCGAAACCGTTCCCTTCACGCGGTCGCCCACGTGGAATTTTTCCGCTACCTGGGTCCACGGGTCCGGCTGAAGCTGTTTCATTCCGAGCGCAACCCGCCGCTTGTTCGGATCGATCTTCAGAATCCGGACGTCCACCTGCTGCCCGACGGTCAAAACATCGGCGGGCTTCCCGATGCGCCCCCACGAAATCTCGCCGACATGCAGCATCCCATCGATGCCGCCGATATCGACGAACGCGCCGTAATCCATGAGGCTCCGCACCGTGCCCCGCACCTCCATGCCTTCGCGCAAATCGGTGAAGCGCTGCTCGCGGGAATGCTTCTCTTCTTCTTCCAGGACCACGCGCCGGTCGACCACCACGTCTTCATCGGCCACATCGAGCTTGATGATCCGGCAGCTGATTTCCTGCCCCACCAGCGCCTGCAGCTCGGCCGCGTCTTTCGTGCCGCTGCGCGAACCGGGCATGAACGCGCGCACGCCCACATCCACCGTGACGCCGCCCTTGATCAATCCCGCGACCACTCCGGCGATGGCCCGCTTTTCCGCGAACGCCTGTTCCAACGAAGACCAGTCCTTCGGCCGCGCCACTTTAATCAAAGAAAGCTGATAATAACCCTCCGGATCGCGCCCCGTGATCGCCGCCTGCATCTTGTCGCCCTGCTTGAGGGTCAAATTTCCCGCCGGATCGCGGAAGCCTTCAACCGGCATGATGCCCTCGGTCTTCAGCCCGACATCGAGGAAAACCGACTCGCCCGAAATCGCGACCACGGTTGCTTCCCGCCCTTCCGTCCCGCCCCCCGGGGCGTTCGTGCGCGTGCCGTGCGACCGCTCGTATTGGCTCAGGATGTCGCCGAAGGAGGTATCGGCTTCAGACGGAGTTGGGGCTTCGAGGTCGCGCGTTTCCGAGTCGCGACCCAGGGAGTTGTGATTGGCCATGGGGATTACATTTTTATTTTTGCATAAGATGTCTCCGTGGATGCTCCGACCAACGCTTCGACCAACGCTTCGAGGAACGCGCTGAAGCCGCAGGACGCCGTGCTGGTGTTGTTGTTCACGGCGATGGCGGCGCTGAACCCGACCCACGATCCGTGGGAGATCGGCATGATCGTGACGTTGGGCCTGCTGCAAATCGCCGAACCGAAAATCGCCGTCCTCGATTCGACGCACGGCCGGATTGTTTGGATACTGCTGAAGCTCGGCGTGGGTTACCTGTTGATCGGCCTCACGCACGGCCTGAATAGCGAATATTATCTGATCCTGTTGCTGCCCGTGATCTCGGCGGCCACCTATCTTGGGGTGTTCGGAACGCTTCTGTTCACGGTGCTCGCGTGCGGAGCGTACTTATCTTTCATCTTCTTCGTCGATTGGACGGAGTTTCATATCGATGCCGATCAATTGCGCGTCTTGACCTTGCGGCTGCTTTTCCTCGCCATAGCCGCGAACCTGGTCAATACTCTCGCCGAGGCTCTGCGCGTTCAATACTCGAAGTACAAAAGCGTGGCGGAACAACTGGTCGAAGCCAATCGTCATCTCGGCGAAGCCGAAGCGGCGATGCGCCGCTCGGAGCGCCTGGCCGCGCTCGGCCAACTCTCGGCGGGCCTCGCGCATGAGCTGCGCAATCCGCTCGGAACCATTCGCGCATCCGCTGAAATGCTCGCGCGCGGAGTTTCGCAAGAAAACGAGGTGGCCCGCGAAGTAGCGGGGTTCATCTCATCCGAAGTCGACCGCACCAACTCGCTGGTCACGCGCTTTCTCGATTTCGCGCGCCCGCTCCATCTCCGGCTCGCTCCGGCCGATCCCGCCCAGGCCATCGACCGCGCCGTCGAATTGATCGAGCGCGATCCCGCGAAGCATCCCGTCACGATCTATCGCAACTACTCGCCGGACCTTCGTCCGTTTCCGATGGATGCCGAATTCATGGAGCGCGTTTTCTACAATCTGCTCTTGAACGCGGTTCAGGCGACCGCGCCGGGCGGCGCCGTGACCGTCAAGACCAGGGTAGTGAATCAAACGGCGGAAATCGCGGTGATCGATCGCGGCTCGGGTATCGCCCCCGCGATCAAGGAAACCATTTTCAATCCGTTCGTCACGACCAAACCCGAGGGTGTCGGCCTGGGGCTCGCCATCGTTTCGAAGATCGTCGATGAGCACGGCGGTAACATAACAGTCGAAAGCGAACCCGGCAAGGGCAGCGTGTTCCGCGTCCATCTCCCCATCCCGGAAACCGAATGAAATCGCGCATTCTGATCGTCGAGGACGAGGAAAAACTTTGCCGCGTGATCGAGCTGCAACTCGCGTCGGAAGGTTACGAAGTTGAGAAAGCCCGCTCGGCCGAAGAAGCTCTTTCCATGATGGATCGCGCCGATCTCATCGTCACCGATCTGCGGCTTCCCAAGATGGACGGGCTGGAGCTGCTGGCGCTCGCCCGGCGCCAGAACGCGCGCGCTCCGGTGATCGTGATGACCGCTTATGGCACGGTGGAGACTGCGGTGGAGGCCATGAAAACGGGCGCCGTCGATTTTCTGCTGAAGCCCTTTTCGCTCGATCACTTGAGCGCCGTGGTGCGTAAAGCGCTGGAGGTTCGCAATCTTCGCGATGAGAACCGCCAGTTGCGCGAAGAGCTTGGCCAGCGATACACCTTCGACAACATCGTCGGTCGGAGCGCCCCGATGCAGGAGATTTTTGCGACCGTGATGCGCGTGGCTCCCACGCGCGCGACGGTGCTGCTGGCGGGCGAGAGCGGCGTCGGCAAAGATATGATCGCGCGCGCGATCCATTTCCATTCGCCGCGCCGCGACCGCCCGCTGGTGAAGATCAATTGCACCGCGCTGCCGGAAAATCTGATGGAGAGCGAGCTGTTCGGCTATGAAAAAGGCGCGTTCACGGGCGCTAACGTCTCGAAACCCGGAAAGTTCGAGCAAGCCGACACCGGCACCGTGTTTCTCGACGAGATCGGCGACGTGCCCGCGTCCGTTCAGGTGAAATTATTGCGCGTGCTGCAGGAACGCGAGTTGGAACGGCTGGGAAGCAACAAGACCAAGCACATCGATGTCCGCGTGATCGCGGCGACCAATCAGGATTTGCGCGCCGCCCTCGAGCAGGGCACGTTTCGCGAGGATCTTTATTACCGCCTGAATGTCGTTCCCATCGAGATTCCGCCGTTGCGCGAGCGCAAGCAGGATATTCCGTTTCTGGCCGGGCATTTCGTGCAGAAACTGGCCGCCGATTCGGGCAGCCGCGTGGAGAAAATCACGCAGCCCGCGATCGACAAGCTGCTGACATATCACTGGCCCGGTAACGTCCGCGAGCTCGAAAATGTTATCGAGCGCAGCCTGGTGATGTGTACCGGGCCGGAGCTGGACGCGGCGGATATCAAGCTCGACATCCCGCGGGCACGGCAAGGTTCGGGCGATCTATCGCTGCCGGAGGGGATGAGCCTCGATCAATACGAGCAGGAACTGATTCGCCAGGCTCTCAAGAAAGCGGATGGAAACAAGAGCCAGGCCGCGCGCCTGCTCGGCCTGACGCGAAACGCCCTTCGTTACCGCCTGACCCAAATGGGCATTGAATAACATTTGTTTGTGGCGCGGACACTCGTGTCTGCCGTGTCCACACTCGTGTGGACACAAGTTTTTTGCCACACGAGCCCGCGCCACAATTCCGGCTCAAGTTCAATTCTGAACGTCCGGTTTTTTGTATCACAATTCGGTAGTGGTCAGTTTGAATCGCCAAGCGAGATGTTCGGCAAACGCTGCGCGACAAGGGATGATCCTATGTGCTAATTCCGGAATGCGGCCACTTCCGGATTGCTGACGAATCCTGGCCATTAGGCGAACGGAAGGGCCGATGCCCCACTTGTAGCGTAACTTCGTGTAACCCACGGACCGGCTCCAAACAATAACCGTTCTCGTCATCTTCGCTGGACGCGATAGTAGCCCATGCGGACACGCCCAGATCGAGTGGCTCTAATGTCTCGCTGAGATTATTTATGGTTTTCGAGAGTTCCCAGGCGGCAGAGTGCAGTTCAGGGGAAATAGACTTGAGTTCTTTGAATGATGTGGCGATCCGCTCTGTCGGAGGAACCTGAGGGACCTTCGGTTTAGGCATAGGAGCCAGCTCCTTAGATAAATTGCGCCTTTAAAGGCGGTACTGCGCAAGGCAAGAGCCGCGGATCAAACCGCCGGTATAAATGCCGCTCCGACCTTTTGGCAACGGTGTAACACGTTCCGGCCCTGCGGGCGCGTTCGCTCGGGTATGCTCATTGCCATGTTCGCAGCGACCTTGCTACGGTGAAAGTCATGGTTCCGAGCGGCCCACCGCCCATGACCGAGGCGGAATACTGGCGCGATTACGACATCATCCGCAATGACGTGAATGCGGCCATGGTCAGCTGCTACACACATCGCGCCATCAACGACATATCCGTGTCAGATCAGAAAATCTACCAGAGACTCAATCGGCATCCGGACTTCTGGCGGGTTACGTCATTCAGCCTACAGAACGGTCTGTTCATAGTGCTGGCGCGCATTTTGGATTCGGACCCCAAACTGCATTCGATCTATCAGGTCTTGAACGCGACAACCGCGCATCCGGAGTTCTTCAATAAGGCTGCACTGCGAGCACGAAAACTCAGCATTCCGGGCATCCCGCCGAATCCACCGTGGCTGGACGAGTATGTTCAGAACGCCTGGGAACCAACCGTGCAGGACCTGCGCGCACTGAAGAAGGCCCTCGCTCCGCACAAGACGAAGTTCGACGACATCTACAAGCCGGTCCGCAACCAGATCGCCCATATCATTTTCAAAGACAAGCAGTCCATCTCGTCCCTTTACGGCAGAACGCTAAGAACAGACATTGATGAGATCCTCCGTTTTCTTCATAGTCTTGTGCGCGCGATCTGGGAGATGGCCCACAATGCCGCGCAACCGGATCTCAGGGGCGACAATTACGGACGCCGATCGGGTGGCGGAAATCACGAAGGAGACACACGAGCTACTCCTTGAACTTCCTACGCGCTCTTCGCGTAAAGGCGTGCGATCATAGCAGAGACTTTTGAAGCTTCAATGTTGCGTTGCTTCGAAATTCCGCTGAAGCGTGGTGACGAAGTGCTCCCCCGCAGCGATGCGGCATCATGACTAGGCAGGGAGATCATGACCCTGCTGGAGGCAAACGCCATGCCCGTCGTCTACCGTGTCGGCGGCGGGATACCCCTGATGATTAAACTGCCATATGCCGACGACAACTCTACTTGGCTCAGGGGCGATAATCCTTCAGAAACCCGACTGGAACAAGCAATATAAATGCTGGGAGACGCCGAACACTTAGTTTTTAGTGAAGTCGTCGGCGAATACTGAACCGGTTTGGCCGCGTCTACGTCATTCAGCCTTACTAAGTTCTGGAAAAATGCGCTCCGGCATGGAGTGCGAATGCTCCTGTATGGGGGAAAACCATGGTTCTTAGGTGACGGGAAAGTGGTATGTGATATCAGAAATCTGCGCATTGCAATGGCACAAGCGTGAGCTTTCCTGTCGCCTTTTTAAAAGCCTCTTCCCCTCGGAGTCAACCGGTACCCCATCCCAGTTCCGCCGAGGACATAAACCGCGAATTATATTCCGCGCGCCGACCGCGCCCCCGACACCTTTAAGAGACTCGCCCGCGACGGCAGCGCTTGCCAGTTTTCCTCCGGCCGTATCTCGCCAGCGCTTCCGCCTGACGGGCCATGAAGGTCAGGCGGGACCAGATTGGTCGGAACTACGGGCCCGATGCAAAGCCCCACGCTGGTTTATACATTCCGATTACTCTGAGACACCTCCACCGCTTTTCCGCCCTCTGCGGTCAGCGCAAGGAAGATGAGTCCCCGGAAGTCGGCTTCTGTTCGCCGATTCAGTCCAGATGACGCGCCAACCCGATGTGGCCGGCGGGGATCTGCGGCGCATTATTCCTCTCTAACGGCGAAGCATAGATCTGGTGATGCCTGCCGCTTGACTCTACGAAACGCACTAGGCGGGAGTTGAGCGCGGGGCGTCTCGATAACGCCAAGGATCGACTGAGACGCCTGCTTTGTTTACATCGCATGCGCGACGAGAACCGGCCCTTCTGATAGACTCCTACTTTCATGGCGCGCCTCGCTCACGAGCCTTGACCTGTCGCACACACGCACCTAGTCTAGGCCGGAAGAGCTTTCTATCCGGCGGAACCCACTCTCCGTCCGGGTTCAAGTTCGAATAAGCGGCTCGAATATACTTGAGTAGGCTCAGCGACATGGGAATCCTCTGTTTTCTCCGCTCCCATATTACCGCGCGGCGACGTCGAAAGCCGTTCTCGCCGCCGCCGGACATCAACACCCTACACGCTTTCCGGAAGCGAACCGTCTAATATTCCGAAAGGAGAACCCATGGGCAAACTTGCGATTGCCGTTTGTTTCGCTTCCGCGGCGTTCGGGCAGAATGTCGACCGCGTTTTTCATCCGACAACCGCGATGTCCGCGCAGACATGGCAGGAGATTGCCACCACGATACGAACGGTGGCCCAAATTCAACAACTGTCGCTAGACCTTCCGGGCGCAACACTGACCGTGAAAGGGACACCCGATCAGATGGCGCTCGCCGAGTGGCTGGTTCCTAAACTGGATGAGGCGGCGGGCTCGAATCCAGGCCCGAGGGACTACTGGGTGTCTCGAAATAGCGACGATGTCGTGTTGGTATTTGAGTTGGCTCATACCTCTACCCCTCAGGGCGCTCAGGAGATAATCACGTCGCTTCGAACTATTGCGGATATCCAAAAGATCTTCCTGGTAACCGCGCACGGGATAATGGCGCTGCGGGGCAATGCGAGCCAGATTGCGTTAGCCCGATTTTTGCTTCCGGAATTGGATCAGGCGCCGGTAGTGGCGCGACAGAGCGCCCTGGTGCACGTGTTTACGATGACTGGCGGCGGCAATGACACAGTGTTGGTGTATGGCCTGACCCACACGGATACCCCACGGGATTTTCAGGAGATTATCACAAATCTGCGCACGGTGCTGAGTATCCAGAGGATTTTTCAGGTCACCGCGCCGAAGTTGCTGGCGCTACGGGCCAGTGCAAGCGAGGTACAGATGTCCGAATGGCTAATTCCCGAATTGGACCGCCAGACCGCGAACGCCGGCGGGAATGAGGCGCGAGTGCCTGGGGGCGACGACGATGTAGTGCATGTTTTCTACTTATCGCATTTGACGACCGCGGAAGGCATGAATGGCGTTATGCGCGAGATGCGCGCCACGGCGCACATCTCGAGGGCATTCGTGCGCACGTCACCGGCGGCGTTGGTGTTGCGAGGGACCGCGGACCAGATTGCGATGGCGGGGCGCATGATCGAGTTGAGCGACCATGCGGCTCCCTAAATCGCCGCATTCGGCTAGGCCGGAAGAGCTTGTCTATCCGGCGGAACCCACTCTCTTTTCGCCCGATCGCAAGTTAACAATTCCGGTGTCCAGAATCGATGCAACAGCGAACTGTTTAAGCGAGACTCATTCTCGGACAGGAACTCGGCAAAACTCGATTCGCGATGCGTGGAAATCAGTCGAACCCAAGCGAGCGTAACCGTCTCGTTGTAGATGTCGGCGACGCCGTGCCGCTCGGCAAAACGCTCGATCCCGGATCGCACGAGCCGTTCGGCGTTTTCTAGCGACGTTTGGCGCAAGTAAAGCCACGCGAGCCGAAGATGATCGGCATGCCGGAACTGCGAAGGATGCAGTGCCGCCGAATCCACCGCGGCTAAGAACTCTTCATCGCTTAATTCGGACGATCCGGCGCGCATTTATTGGGGCAATTTTCCGGCGCTTAACAGGTTCGCAAAGATGCGATACGCGCCCGGAACGCCAGCCGGCAATTGGCGAAACCACGAATAGGCCGTAAAAATATACGCCCCTTTTCCATACCGCGTGTACAGCGTTCCGCCGGGCAGCGGTACTTCGCCTGGATCGTGCGATTCAAGCACCGTCTGATAATGTTCGTCCCATTTCGACGCAAAGTACAGACCCCGCTCCTGAATCCAACCGGTGAAATCCTTCTCGGTAATATGGTTCGGAGCTTGCAAAAGCGGAGAGTCGGGATGCGGGAAAGCCACGGGCGATTCTTCCACCGTCACGCGGCTGCCGCCCAGTTTGAATGGATACGGCCCGATCTCCAGGTTCGACCCTTCCAGCCGGTTATATTGCACGATCATCGTGCCGCCATCGCGCACATAGTCGAGCAGCCGATGCTGGTTCGCGCGCAAATCCGAGCGCACGTTGTAAGCGCGCACGCCGGTCACGATAGCGTCGAAACCGGAAAGATCGCCGCGCGCGAGATCGTCCTCGGTGAGCAGCCGCACCTCGCAACCCATTTGCCGGAGAGCGTCCGGGACATCGTCGCCGGCTCCCATAACATACCCCACCCTTTTCGCAAGCACTCGCAAAGGCGCGATCCGCAGCAATCCGTTTGAAGGCGGAGTCAGCGTTTGCGGCGGAATATGCGGGTAGGCGATCACCTGCATGCCCGCCGCCACCTCTTTGCCATCCACGCGGGCGATCGCGTGAAAGTGCGCCGGAGCCGCGTTTTCCGAACCGGGTTCAAAGCCGGGGACAGCCCGCGTCAGAGCAAATGAGACCTCCTGCCGCTCGCCCGTCTCGGTGAACTGAAACGTTCGCGACGTGGGCTCGAGCTTCCAGCCGGGATCGGCCTCAATGCGGATCTCACCCGACGCGCGGGGAACATTCGCCGTCAACTCCACCGCGATTTGGCGCGTACCGGGTTGAGTGAATACGACGACCGGCTCCGGCAAATCGACGGCCACCGCCGGGACCACCGTGAGGGGGCGGGTCAACTCTCCCAGGACGTGAGCCACATAGCGGTGTCGCACCGGGCGCGCGATGGAAATCCGAGCGGCGCCCACGTTCAACTGAAACACCGCTTCGAGCACTGGAAGCACGTCCGCCCTTCCGATCAGGCGCGGGTCGCGAATATCGTAAGCGTCTCCGGCGTGCGGCAGGCGGAGCCAAAACGGCTGCGAATACGGTGTATCGGCTGGAATATTTACGTCGAGATTGCGCGAAACCGGCACGTTATAACCGAGAGCTGACGCAACTTCGAGGGTTTGCTCGCGGCCCAAGCCTTCCAGCTTCACGGAAACGTTGCCGGCCGGGGCGGGCGACCGCTGAATCGCCGTGAAATTGACCTTGAAAACGCTTCCCGGCGTGGCTGCGTACCGGTCGGCATCGGCATCGAGCCACAGTCCCGCGCACAATGCGATTGCCTCGTCGATTTCCGCGAGCTTGCGAACGCCCCAGGCGTTCTTTTCAGCCGCAAGAGTCGCGATCGGTTGCCGCGCCTGCGCCAGCAGCGGAATCGTCAGTTCGGGATGGTCCGGGTCGAGCTGTCCCGCTGCTTTCGCGAGGATCGGTCCAATGAGATTGCCTCCCGGCACGCGATTCCACGTGGTATCGATCCCGTCAAACACGTCGTTTGCGGCCGTATCGCCCGCCAGGGTCACCAGGTAATTGCGAGAGGGCCCCCGCCTTTCCGCGTTCCCCATTCCCTGGCTGCGATGCTCGTCACGGCTGAGGGAAGCGATTTGAGAATAGGAAAGGCCGAGCACCGGATCGAAGACGCCCGTGTCGACCGCAATGCTGCCCGGCGTTTGCGCGGCTTCACGCTCCTGACCGGGCCGGAACGAGAGGACGTTATACATCAGCCGCTTTGCCTGCCAGGGCTGCGCCAGAGTCAACTGCTCGGGAAAGCGCGTAGGGTCGGCGGCGGCGCTGAAGGCTTCTTTGCCGAGAATCGCGGAAGCTTGATGCTGCCCGTGGCCGTCTTTGGGCGTACCGGAAAATCGCAGAATGATCACGTCCGGCCGATATTGCCGGATCACCCAAACCATGTCCGACAGGATCTTCTCGCGGCCCCATTTTTGCAGCGTTTCCTGCGGCGTTTTGGTAAAGCCGAAATCGATGGCGCGGGTGAAAAACTGCTCGGCGCCGTCGATTCGCCGCGCGGCCAGAAGCTCTTGCGTGCGGATGACACCCAGCAGATCGCCCTGTTCCGGGCCAATCAGGTTTTGTCCGCCTTCTCCGCGCGTCGCCGATAAATACGCCGCGCGAACTTTGCGGCCGCGCGCGTAGTAAGCCAGAAGCGCCGTGTTTTCGTCGTCCGGATGCGCGGCAATCATCAGCACGCTGCCGAGCACATTCAGCTTATCCAGAGCCTGCTTGATCGCCGGAGTACCCGACAACTGGCGCTGCGCCGGCAGAGGCGCGAGGCAGCACAATGCGCACAGGTAGAGGGTGAATAACCGCCGGGAAAGGTTTGCCAACGGATTACGCCAGATTCAAAACCTGCTTGAGCGTACCCGCTTCCTGCTGGATCTTGCCTTGCAGTTGCATGATCGCGTAAATCAACTGCTCGGGCCGCGGCGGGCATCCAGGCACGTAAACATCCACTGGAATCGCCTGATTCACGGGAACGAGCGCGTAGTTGTTGAAGACGCCGGTCGAGGTCGCGCAAGCGCCCATGGAGATAACCCACTTGGGTTCCGGCATTTGCTGATAAAGATGACGGATCACCGGCGCCATCTTCTGCGATACGCGCCCGGCGATGATCATCAAATCGGATTGCCGGGGCGATCCGCGAAACACTTCCGCGCCAAAACGCGCAATGTCGAAACGCGACGCGCTCATCGACATCATCTCAATGGCGCAGCACGCGAGGCCGAACGACATGGGCCAGATCGAATTCTTGCGGCCCCAGTTGATCACGCTGCCGATCGTCGTCATCAGAATGCCTTCCTGCGCGGCGAGACGATCCACGCTCTCGTTATCGATTCGCGCGAAAAGGTCCGCCGGACCGCTCGCCATCGGGGTATCCATAATCTTAGTTTCGCATGAAATACGAGTTGAATTGACGTTGCTAGACTTGATGGTTACCCCATAGTTCATGTCATTTGAAAACTACGATCAGGCACTTGATCGCGCGGCGGATCTCTGCGGAGTGGAGCCGCGATTTTGGGATATTTTTGGGCATCTCCATACGGCGTCGGTTCAGACCAAGCGGGCCATCGTCGAGGCGCTCGGCATGCCGGCCGCGACGAAAGAAGATCTCGAAAGCGCGATCGCCCAACGCGAGAAGGCGGAATTGACACGCATTTTGCCGCCCTGCCTAGTGGTGGACCTAGGCGAGCTCCTACGGATTCCGGTGCAGTTGCCGGAGACTCACTCGAACGTTCTCGCGGCGTTCGAAATCGCGCTCGAAGATGGTTCGCGCCTTCGCTTCGAAAAGATAATCGGCGCGCGCATGCAGGTCGAATTGGACGCCCGCTTGCCGCTCGGATACCATGAACTGTCCGTCAGTGTCGCCGGCTTGAATCCGGAGAGTATTTCGCTGATCGTTGCGCCGGAACGCGCATTTCTGCCGGAGTCTCTGGCGCATGGGAAGAAGGCCGCCGGCGTAGCCGTTTCGCTCTACGGCCTCCGCTCGGAATTGAACTGGGGCTGCGGCGACTTCCGCGATCTGCGCGATGCAATCGACTGGGTGGCGGAAATCGGCGGCGATTTCGTGGCCCTCAATCCGCTGCATGCGATTCACAATCGCCGGCCCTACAACACCAGCCCGTATCTTCCCAACAGCGTTTTCTATCAAAACTTGATTTATCTGGAGGTCCCGGCGATCGAGGAATTCGAACATTCCACCGAAGCCCGTAGAGTTTGGTTTTCGCCTGAAACGCAGGAAGAGGCGCGGCAACTTCGCGAATCCGAATTCGTGGAATATGAGCGCGTGAATGCGCTAAAGTTGCGTTTTTTAAGATTGTTGTTCGCCGAGTTCCGCCGGGCCGGGCGGCCTCTTGAAAAACGGAACGATTTTGAAGATTACCGCCGGCGGGAGGGCGATTTGCTGTATCGATTCGCGACCTACTGCGCGTTGGATGAACATCTTCATGCCGCCGATCCGGATGTTTGGATCTGGCCCGATTGGCCCGCCGGTTATCAAGACCCGGATTCGCCGAAAACACGCGAATTTCAGCGGAAACACGCCGAGGCAATTCTGTTTCATCAGTACGTCCAATGGCAGATCGATATCCAGTTGAACGCGGCGCAGCAATACGCGCGCGCGAAGGGGCTTTCAATTGGTCTCTATCACGATCTGGCGTTGGCGACGGACCGCTGCGGTTCGGATCTTTGGGCGCATCGGCCCTTCTACGTGGCGGGTTGCCGCGTGGGCTCGCCGCCCGACGATTTTTCGCCGGCCGGTCAGGATTGGGCGTTCCCTCCACCCAACGCCGAGCGCCATCGCGCCACCGGATACCGGCTATTTAGGGAATCCATCCGCAAGTCCTGCCGGCATGGCGGCGCTCTGCGCATCGATCACGTAATGCGGTTCTTCCGGCTCTACTGGATACCCGACGGATCGGACGCGACCGCCGGAGCTTACGTGCGCGACAGGTCGGAGGATCTGGTCCGAATCCTCGCTCTCGAGAGCTTTCGCAACCGCGTGGCGGTGGTTGGCGAGGATCTGGGCACCGTGGAACCGCACATCCGCGAAACGCTCGCGCGCTTCGGCATATTGAGTTACCGCCTGTTCTATTTCGAGCGCGGGCCGCACGGCAGCTTCAAGCGTCCGGACGAATATCCGCATCAATCGCTTGTATCCTCGACCACCCACGACCTGCCCACGCTTGCCGGATTCTGGATTCACGAAGACATCGAAGCGCGCCGCCGGGCGGGTGTAGTGGACGATGCCGAATATCGCCGTCAAATTGCCAATCGTTTACAAGACAAGCAGAAAATGTTGGACGCGCTTTTCGATCGGCACTTACTCCCGAGTTACTTTCCGCGGACGGCGATTCACGTCCCCGAGCTAACCGGCGAGTTACACAACGCGGTAATTGGATTTCTCGCTTCGACGCCTTCGATGTTGATGGTCGTTAATCAGGAGGATCTGACTAAGGAGACGCATCAGCAGAACCTGCCGGGAACGACTTCGCAATATCCCAACTGGAGCCGGAAGATGAGGTTTACGTTTGAGCAATTGAGGACGGAGCCGCTCGCGATGGGATCGATGCAGATGTTCCGGGACTGGATGCGGCGCACGGGGCGGGAATCGGAACGAATCGCGGCTAAGATGATCTAGTGGCACACTCAGGGCGGTTCACCCGAATCACGATCAATCCGGCGGTCGCTACCGGAAAGGCGTGTATTCGCGACTTGCGTTTTCCCGTATCGCGATTATTGGGCCTGCTTGCCGCGGGGGAATCGCCGGAATCGATTCTGAAAGCGTATCCTTATTTGGAACTGGCGGACATTGAGGAAACGCTTCGCTACGCTGCGTTCCTGGCCGAGGATGAGACGGTGGAACTCGCTGGGTGAAGTTTCTCGTGGATGTGGCTCTGATTTTCCCCGGCTTCTGGCAGCACTGAATGGTGCGGGACCTGGACTCATTCTCCTCCGTGGTGGAAATTACAGTGAATTCGAAAGCATGAAGTGCGTACGCCGCGTGCTGGCGGCAATACCCGGCCAGGAACTGCGGAAATCCGTTGTAGTAGTTGACAGAGAAAAGATCAGACGGCGATGGCTTCCGATATAGTGTGGGCGCTTAATGCATAATGGCTGATTTTAATTTCGTCGCACGGAACGCGAGACCGTTTTATTACCTACGCCTTCAGACAAGTTGTTCTCTTCGCGCTTCGGACGTTCGACAAAGTGCACCTGTGGATGAATTCGCGGTGTTCCGACACGTTTGGCCCAAAATGCGGTAGTGGGTCAGTTTGCGTGAGCCGCTTTCAGGATTGCCTGCCGCGCAAGTCGGCGGTTTGGGCGTTATACGTCCTTGTGAAGGGGATGCCAACTCCACACTTGCCGACTTTCGGCGGTTTGAGGCGCACCTTGTGGCTACCTCGCAGGCAACCTCCCAGCGTCGGATTCAGGCTGATAACTTCCGGATCGCCGACCACCCAGACGGAACACTCGTCGCCCCTCGCGGCAAGCGGCCATCTCGATTCTCGAGACCGTGAACGCCGCGACCGTATGTTTCAAGACCTCCACGACTTTGTCCGGGTCGCGCGCGGAACACCGCGCAGCCCACCGACGGTGGACTTCTGCGTTCCAAAAGGTGTGGCTTTCTTGAGATACTACGAATTCCGTCTTATGAAGATGACCGCTGACAAACGCGCGATCGACAAAATCTTTCGTCGTCGGGATCGTTACGAGATTCCTGATTGGCAGCGACAGAAGGTATGGAACAAGAAGAAGAAGCAAGGCCTTATTGACTCCATCCTGCGGGGTTGGAAGCTTCCCAAGTTCTATTTCGTAAAAAGCTTGGACGAGAACTTTCTCGTGGAAGACGGCCAACAGCGGCTTACCGCGATTTTCGAGTTCTTCTCGGGGGACCTAGGCCTGAGCCAGGAATCTGTTGAGATCTTCGGTGGGACGTACTACAGCGAGTTGAAACGGAACGTAGCGGACGCATTCGATGACTTCGATATCGAGTTCGACGTGATCGAAGACGCGACGGATGAGGAACTCAAAGAGTTCTTCCAGCGACTCCAGGAAGGCATGCCCCTGACGGGGAGCGAGAAGCTCAACGCGGTACCCAGCAAGCTCCGCGATTTCTGCAAGGAAACTGCAGCGAAGCACCCGTTCTTCAAGGAGACCATTGCTGTGCCTGATACGCGGTACGCGCACTTCGATATTCTCGCGAAAGTGGTCACCGTCGAGATCGAGGGCCTCGACACGGGGTTACGGCTGGATGACGTGAAAGCAGTTTTTGAGGCGAGCAAGAACTTCGCCACCACTTCGGCGGTGGCAAAGCGCATCAAGAACGCCTTGGATTTGCTCGCTACGGCGTTCAAGGGCAACGGCTCCATGCTGCGCACGAGAACGATAGTCCAATCGCTCATCACGCTCACCTGCAAGATCGTGAGCACCAAGAACTACGCGGGCCGTGAGGCCCTCCTTAAAGAGTTCTTTGAGAGCTTCATGACCGAGTTGGCCACACAGATTGACAAGGGGCAAGAAGCCACAGACAGCGACTACGTCCAATTTCAGAAATCCGTGAGCGCCAACGTCACCGGCGCTGCCCGGACGCGCCAAGAAATCCTCCTCCGGAAGCTTTTTACGATCGCCCCTGAACTCAGCGCGATCTTCGACCCGAGCGTCATCGCCGAGAGTGGCGTGACGGGACGCATCACGGCAGTCTCAGATTCCATCAATCAGCTCATCGAGCAGATCAATAAAAGGCACGCTGCCGCGACCGGCGACGACTTACTCAAGGCGACAAACAAGACCGCCCCGGCACTGTTGCGCCTTCGCAAGACGGTCACGACCCGCGATGCTTACGGCACGTTCATCGATGATCTCTACTTCCTCTTCCGGGAGGGACCTGGAACTCGCGTCGACCCGGCAACCTTGCCATCGTTCGTCCACATCAACGACCTACGGACGGACCTGCGCCACGACGTGGATCATGGGGACAAGGGCAAGATTCGCTCCAAGCGGAAAAAAGCGGGTACAACCTTCGCGCTCTATGCCGGCGAGGGAACGCCGGACACCATCGAACCAGCCAAGTACCCACTATTCCAAGCGAACATCCTCACCGCAACAGAAGGCGACCTTCGAGCGCTCCTCTCAAGGCCGACCCCAAACCAGGCCACGCCCACATCTTGATCACCCCACCAATCCTGAACCTTCAGTAGGTTCCCACGGGCGACCTGCGAAAGGACTGGCCGGGTCGGCGCTTCGATCTAGGAAAATCCTGCGTCGCAAGTACGAGGCCCACACCGCGCAGACGGACGCCGCCGAAGCGGAACTTTCTCGGGCGACTCGCTCTATGGCACGGATTGGCGCTAGCCCGCATTCGGAGCTTGCAAGCTTCAAGCCGTGGAGATTTATTTTTGTCGTCTCATCATTCTGGACGGTTAACGCGCTAACGTTCCTTCTGCCGTGGGCGCAATGTGTGGAGCAGCACGTCAGCGGAATGCCGATCCGGACAATATCGCAACGTGGCTTCTCAGAACGCCGAAACCGCTTGCCGTAAAATCATCGGTGCAGCGCTCAACGGAAGAACTCCCGACGATCTATGATCGACAAGGGCACGGATGTCGTTGACCCAACGCGGGACAACGTCAAAGAACCGTTCAGCAAATGGATCTGGAAAGCCGGCGCACATGCCAACACCCGAACAAATTATAAGGATAGACGCCAAAACGTTTCAGGACTCGTTGGGCGAACTGGCGGCAACGATGGTGCAGAAGGTATTCCGGGAGGGTCGTCAGCACATTGCGGGGCCACTGTATGTCGGCGAGGATATCGCCATGCTGATTAGGTACGGCGCGAGCGTATACAACCTGCTCAACTACTTGAACGCTGACGAACGCCGCAAGGAGGACTGCTACTGGTACGTCCGTTACGGCGTAACCGGAATGTCACTGGTGCGGTCGCTTATCGATTGCCTGTATAACGTCGTCGCGATTCTGGAGGACCCAGCTGAGAAGGCCCCGCAGTACCGGAAGAGCGGACTAAAGAAGACCTTGGACGACATCGACGAGGATCTAAAACAGTACGCCGACCAGCAGGACCGGCAGGAATCCTTGCAGCAGCGGCGGAAGACGGTCGAGTTGCTGGTACAGGGGAGCGGCTTCACGATCGACGAAGTGATGCAACTCAAGAAGCATGAGATGTGGCCCACCTTCGGCACGTACGTTAATACAATGCAGCCTGGCGGGGTACGGACGGAGATTCAGGAGTTTCTGAAGACGTTTGCGCACTTGGAATGGCGGCAATATTCCGCGCTCTCGCACGGCGCCTATGAAGCCTTCATTGGCACTCTGGGGATGGTGCCGGTTGGGGCGTACTACATGAACGACTTCCTCCCGCATGAAGTACGGGACAAGCTCGACGAGACGTACGACTTGTTTCTGTCGATGCATATCGGCCGCTCAGCAACAGTCTTGTTGTGCATGCTTACCGAAATTCAGGTTCATTGCGGTTTCGATGGCGCGAATATTAACGAGCGGATCTGTAAGGTTTGGGCTGCACTTTTGCCTGTACCGGAGACCAAAGAGTTGTATGACGGGAGATATTCCGAGCTCATGAAGAATCGTGGAATCGAGAAGGCGAGGGAACTTACGGTACTCTCTATTTCCAGAGCGCCGAACCCGGTCGTTGAACCTAAGTAAAGACTCCTGAGGCTAGCGGCCGACGCAACGATGCTTGAGTTTGTGGGCCAATCACGCGCGATCCGGAAGTTAAACGCTGGACAAATTCTGCTCAGATCCCGCCTGACGGCGTAGTGTTTACCGGGGCGGTGTCACTTGGCTCGTTTGTCGGCGAACCGTTGAAGTGCTCGTCTGCGCGGGCAAACTGACCCACTACCCAAAATGCAAACAACTCGATCCCGACGATAAGATCGGCTTGGCCTGAATCTTATTTCCACACAGGATTGATAAAAGCCCCGTTTCCCGCAACGTCCCAGATTGCCAGCCGCGCCCATTTCCAGCCCTTCGCGTCGAGTTCCCAATCGAACGAGCCCTTCCCAAATTCCCGCGTGGTGTCAAGCGAAAAAATCTTGTGGAACGTTTGCGTCCCGTCGCCCCAGACCACTTCCGCCATTCGCAACGGAAACGTGTAACTCACATCCGCGTGCGCCATCAGTTTGTCTCCGGCCGGTCTTATGGAAGCTGCCGGCAGCGTGATCTCGCCGGTCGTGATGAAGTAGTCCCCTTTCGCCACCGTATCGAGAAGCTGTCCGTAGTTATCGTAAGTCGGCAGAGCCGGAAGCCGCACATAGTTCACATTCATGTGCCCGTATAACTCGTGCGTCGAATCGAGCTGAAACACGTCCACCTCACCTATCATCCGCTTCTTCAGCCCTAAGTTGTTCATGTCGTCGACGGTTTTAAATGCGCGCTCGCCCAGCCGGGGAGACGAAAGGTCGGACGGCATCGCTTTCCAGCCCGATCCGAGGTAACGCGGATCGTGGAAATAAAAAGTGTCCATGATCTTGTCGGGATAACCCGTCGAGCCTTTCGTGCGCGGATGGGTTTGATAAACGTAGCCGTTTTCGGCGCGCACCATGTCCCACACCTCCTTCGCATCGCTTACGCGATAGACGGTTCCATATTTCGGAACGGTGCTCCGAAATGGCTGATCGGGTTTGCGGTCCATAAACCAATAGACCGGCTTGGGGAACACCAGCGCCCAATGGCCGCCGAGGATCGCATTGGCTTCTTCGGAAGGCATCAGCAGGAAATCCGCGTTCGATTGCGCCCGGCACGCTTTAAAGAAATCGCGGAGTTCTTGGAGGCGAACTTCCCCCAAATCGCGCGGGTGGCCGTCGCCGTGGAAATCCATGATCATCGCCGAATCCAGGCCAATCGCTTTCATTGCGGCCTTAAACGGCGGGGGCCAGTCGAAGCCATTGGCTATGGCTTGCATCGTGTATGCCAGATGCCAGTGCGGCGCGAACGTCTTGTATCCCGCGAGCGCCGGAAACTTGTCGCCATGCGTGTAACGCAGGACGCTATCGAGCGCGGCGCGCTGGTCTCCGTCGCCCACCGAGATGAACATGCGCATCTGCTGCTCGGTTCCGGGCGGCGCGTTCATCCAAGGATAGTAAGGCGAGTAATCGTCGGGATATTGGCGAATGCCGAGCGACACGTTGCCGCGCCAGGCCGTGTACCAAACGTAGCCCATGTTCGTGGTGTAATCGCGCGCCATCATGTACTGGTGGGGAGCGGGGAACACCGCGACACTGCCGGCGCCCGATTTCGCCGCCAAAACGCGGTATCGGACGGACAGCGAGCGCCGCTCCGAACCGTAGGCAGGCGCCATGGTTTGGAACTCGCCCTTCGTATCGAAATAGCCGATGTGCGATTCCATATTTCCGCCGGGCCGTTCATCCGCCGGCTCCGCCATTCGCAGCCCCGCATCGTAGAAGTAAGCTGTGTCGGGTTCTTGGGTCGACATCACGGCTTGCTGCTCGATTAAGCGGCTCCCCGGATAGAAAATGTAGCGGATGCTCCCCGAGAAGATTCCGCAGCGCATGCCGTCGAACGAAATCTCGATGCGGTCGCCGATCGATTTCGCGCGCGCGCCCTTTGGATGAAATTCACCCAGGAAGCTTCGCGTTCCTTCGGGATGGCTCGGCGGAAAATCGAAAAACGCGTCGAAGCCGCCGCGCCGCTTGCCTGTTTCGCAGCGATAGAACGGCTGGGCGCGTTCGATGACGCGCTTGCCTTCGATCGAGATCGCCGTAATCAAAGGTTTCGCCGAGTCGAGCGAGAACTCGGCGGACCAGTTGCGCGCCGACGCGTCTTTCCAGTGAACGGTAGCCGCCGCCGCGCTCGAATCCACTGTCGCGGGGCCAGGCTGGACGGCGGACCCGTCGAACGTTATTGCGGCCGCGAATAAAGTCGAACAACTCGCCGCAAGCAGGACCGGATTTTTCAAAACGAATCGTGGCATCCCGCTATCGTATACGAACCATGCGCGCATGGCAGGCCCGCGCCACAAAGCGCGGCTGAAGGTTTACATTAAGAGTCACGCAAATGAAATTCAAAAAGATCGCGACGCTATTCGGTTTTCTCGCTTTTTCGGCTTTGGCCGCCGAGTGGAAACCCGCCGCTGGCCCGCTTACCACTCCGTGGACCTCGAAAGTCACCGCCGAACACGCTCTACCCGAGTATCCGCGGCCGCAGATGGTCCGTTCGCAGTGGACTAATCTCAACGGCCTTTGGGACTACTCAATTGTCCCAAAAGCCGATAGCCGACCGCCGAAAGCCGACGGCCAAATCCTGGTCCCGTTCCCGGTGGAGTCGGCCCTTTCCGGCGTGAAGCGTCCGCTTACGCCAGATCAACGGCTGTGGTATCGCCGCGCGTTCACCGCCCCAAATCTCCACGGCAAACGGCTATTGCTGCACTTTGGCGCGGTCGATTGGCGGGCCGAGGTGTTCGTGAATGGAAAGCCGGCGGGCACCCATGAAGGCGGCTACGATCCATTCACGTTCGACATCACGGACGCGCTGAACGCAAAGGGCGGCCAGGAATTAGTCGTTGCGGTTTGGGATCCAACGGACACGGGACTGCAACCGCGCGGCAAGCAGGTGCTCGATCCTCAAGGAATCTTCTACGCCGCCGTATCCGGAATCTGGCAGACCGTTTGGCTGGAGCCGGTTCCCGCGACCCACATCGACGATCTTGCCATGGTTCCGGATATCGACGGACGGAAGTTGCGGCTTACGGTTCATGGCGAAGGGGCGGCAAAGTTCAAGGCTGTCGCCAAGCTGAACGGCAGGACGGTGGGCGAGGTTTCGGGAAACGTCAACCAGGAATCCGCGCTGCCTTTGAGCGAGCTAACGCTTTGGTCGCCCGATCATCCCGCGCTCTACGATCTGGAAGTCACCATGCGCGGGGGCGATTCCGTCAAGAGCTATTTCGGCATGCGCAAGAGCGAAGTTCGCAAAGACGCGAACGGCATCGACCGCCTGTTTCTGAATAATGCCGCGCTCTTCGAGATCGGGCCGCTCGATCAGGGTTGGTGGCCCGATGGACTCTACACCGCGCCCACCGACGACGCTTTGCGTTTCGACATCGAAACCATGAAGAAGATGGGTTACAACATGTGCCGCAAGCACGTGAAGGTGGAACCGGCGCGCTGGTATTACTGGTGCGACAAGCTGGGTTTAATGGTGTGGCAAGACATGCCGAGCGCGATGGGGAACGATCGCAAAACAGGCGTGAAGCGCGGCGCCGCCGATGACGTTACTTTCAGTCCCGAAGAAGACAAGCAGTTCCGGCGCGAGCTGGATGCCATGATTCACAACCGCGCCAACGCTCCGAGCATTGTCGCCTGGGTGCCGTTCAACGAAGGCTGGGGCCAGCACGACACCGACGATATTTTGAAGCACGTCAAGGCGCTCGACCCCTCGCGCGTGGTGGACGGACCGAGCGGATGGGAAGATCGCGGTTATGGCGATATGAAAGACATGCATCACTATCCGGGGCCGGAAATGTACCCGCCGATGCCGGATCGCGCGACCGTCCTGGGCGAATTTGGCGGACTCGGGCTGCCCGTCGAAGATCACCTTTGGTGGAACAAGCGGAATTGGGGTTATCGCACCTTTGAAGATCGCGCGAAGTTGCAAGCCACTTACGACGAGTTTATGGAGCAATTGAAGCCGCTGATCGAGAAAGGGCTGTCGGCCGCGATTTATACGCAGACAACCGATGTCGAGGGGGAAGTGAACGGCCTGATGACTTATGACCGGAAGGTTGTTAAGTTCGATGTGGACAAGCTGGCCGAAGCTCACCGGCAACTGGGCCAGGTTGGGGAATTGAAGAAGGCGGCGGGCAGATAGCGGATTTCGTTCCGCTAATTCGAGAAAAGGGGTTAACCGTTGCATCGACCAATCGTCACTTCCGTCCTACTGCAATTTGCAACCGCGATTCTGTACGCCCAGTTCGATACGGGACAGATCGCCGGTTACGTGCGCGACGCTTCGCAGTCGATCGTTACCGGGGCAAGCGTGGCTGTCGTGAACCAAGGCAACGGCGATCAACGCCAGAGCACTACAAATTCAAACGGGTATTACATTTTCCCCAATCTTCCCGTCGCTACTTACACCGTGTCGGCCGAACTGGCAGGTTTCAAAAAAAGCATAGAAACGGGCATCGTGCTCGATTCCGCCAGCAAGCTGAATATCGATCTCGCGCTAACGGTCGGCGCGGTCAGCGACTCCGTCGAGGTGCAGGCTTCGGCCACGCAGCTCCAGACCGAGAGCGCGCAAGTCGGACGCGTCGTCGATAGCAAGCAGATCCAGGACATGACTTTGAATGGCCGCAATCCCATCTATCTGGCGTTGCTGAAACCCGGAGTAGCGGGAGGCTCGATTGGCGCCTTCGATCCCGACAGCGTTTCGAACGGCGGGTTCAATATCAACGGCGGGCGGGCCGACGAATACGTCGTGATGGTGGATGGAGCGGTCGCGACCCGGACGCGCTCGTCGGGTTCCATGCTTGGCGCCCAGGATGTGGATACGGTGCAGGAAGTCCAGATCCTAACGGCGAATTACAACGCGGAATTCGGAAGGTCGTCCGGCGGGCAGATCCGTTTCATTACCAAAAGCGGCACGCTGAATTTTCATGGCGACCTGGTCGAGAATTTTCGGAATTCCGCGCTTGACGCAAACGATTGGACGCGAAACCACAGCTCGCTGGCGTCGCAATATCTAGGCCCGGCCCCGTTCCGCTTCAATCAATATGGATGGGATGTGGGCGGCCCCGTATTCATCCCGAAAGTAACTCAAGACAAAACACGAAATTGTTTTTCTTCTGGGCCGAAGAGTGGATCAAGCGCCGCGAAGGGCAGACACAGACCGGAACCGTCCCGACACTCGCGATGCGCAATGGCGACTTGAGCGAATTGTTGAATCCCGCAAATCCGTTCTTCAAGAAAGCGGTCGTAATTAACGACCCGTCGACGGGAAAGCCAATCCCCGGCAATATCGTCCCGGCGAGCCGCATCAGTCACAACGGGCAGGCGCTGTTGAATGCCTTTCCTTTGCCCACGCCGGGATTCCTGCAAGGCACTTCGAATTGGATTGGAACCCATCCTCATTTTTCCGATACGCGCAAGGACACGGTAAAGATCGATTACATGTTGAACGACGCGAACCGCGTCAGTTTTCGCGGCACGCACATTCCTTGGACTTTCGACGGCCCGTTCGAAGGGACTTTGGGGCTATTCCAATCGCTCTGGTCGCGGCCGAATCGAACGGCGGCGCTTAGTTTGACCAGCACGATCTCGCCGGCCCTGATCAATGAATTGACGGTTTCGGCTAGCTCCGACGGAGTGGGTTCCGCGCAATTGAATCCGGCCTGCGGCCCCCGTTGCGACCGCGCCACCTACGGGATAAACTACCCGTTCATCTACCCTGGAACGAAATCCTACGCCGGAAAACTTCCTTCCATTACGATCAACGAGTTGACTGCCGTGGATAACGGCCCGTACCCCGGCAAGTGGTCGGGCTTCGTGTACAGCTATGCGGACAGCATGACCAAGATCGCCGGCAATCACACGCTGAAGTTCGGGGTCGTGTTGGAGCACTCGGGCCAGAACGATGCGATTCAGTTCACCACCGCATCGGCTCCGGCGACCATCAACGAGAATGGCTCGTTCCGATTTCTCGATGGGAGCGGCACCGGTTATGGGATCGGCAATGCCCTCCTCGGCCAGTTCAGCGATTATTCCGAGCTGGGCGGCAAGCCAATCACGCCGTGGGTCGGCACCGCCTTCGACTGGTTCGCGCAGGATAGCTGGAAAGCGACCAAGAAACTGACGTTCGAATTCGGAGTGCGCCACTCGATCTGGCCGCCCTGGCACAGCCGTTGGGGCAGCCTGGCGGAATTTTTGCCGGCATACTATCAACCGTCCAAAGCCGCCGTTATCGATCCCAAGGGAGGTTTCATTACCGGTGGCGACCCATACAACGGCATTGTGCTGCCCGGGTGTCACGTCCCGAGCGCGGAGCGAAATCGCTTCCCGGTATTGCACACCGGCGAGTTCGACCGGCTCTATCATTGCCTGCCGGATGGTCTCGCGCAAACCCACTATTTAGTATTTCAGCCGCGCTTGGGCGTCGCTTACGCGCCGACCGCGAAGACGGCGCTGCGGGCGGGCATCGGCATGTTCGCCAATCGCACCGCCATCAACCGCGATACGGCGCTCGGCGGCAACGCGCCGTTTCAGCCTCAGACCACCGTTATTAACGGGAGCGCCGACGCTCCGGCCGGGGCCACGCCGCGCCTTTTTCCCTTCACGCTGACTAGCCAGGACCCGGTGTTCAAAGTGCCGGTTGCCTGGAACTGGAACGCTACTTTTCAACGGGAAATTGGCTGGGGCACTACTGTCGAGGTGGGTTATGTCGGACGGCGCGGCATCCACAATCAAAGAAAGCGCAACATCAACCAGCTTCTCCCCGGCACGGTGCAAGCGAATCCGGGCGTGAACGTCAACGCGCTACGTCCCTACCTGGGGCTCGGCATTCTCGGGCTGGCGGAGAATTCCGGGCTTTCCATGTACAACGGCCTGCAGATCAGCATCGAGCGGCGATTCGCCACCGACCTTCATTTCGGAATCGCGTACACGTATTCGAAATCGCAAGACAACACGTCTTCGCTAACGGACGTGCTTCCCAATTCCTATAGCGACCGCGCCTATTGGGGATTATCGGATTTCGATCGCACGCATGTTTTCATCCTGAACACCATCTACGACATTCCGTTTTGGAAGGGTGGTTCCGGGTGGACGCGCAGGATTCTAGGGAATTGGGAACTTTCGGGCGTGTTCCAAGCCCAATCCGGAACGCCGTTTTCCGTACGGAAGAATGTGGATTACGCTGGTGTCGGGGCGGGCAGCGGCAATCAGTTCTGGAATCTGACTGGAGATCCAAACGTTCAGGTGGGCAGCTTCACGGATTCGGCCGCGTGGTTCAACAAGAACGCTTTCACGCAGCCCGCGCCCGGAACATTTGGCGTGCAGCCGCGAAACATCCTGCGCAATCCCGGCTTTTGGAACGTGGATGGGGCGGTTCGCAAAAACTTTCCGACGTTCGAGCGGCAGATGCTGCAACTACGGTTCGAGATCTTCGACGTT
>JBPCKZ010000153.1:0-12731 GCA_051003795.1 Bryobacteraceae bacterium
ATCGAGACGGTCGGAGCGAGTCCCGCGCTGCCGGCCGCCAGCACGTCCCGCCCATAGGTGTTCGCGAAACCTTCGGCCATCTGGCTCCGGCAGCAATTGCCAATGCAGACAAACAGCACCCGTTTCACAGCTTGCTCAGGAATAACTCGTGTACCCGCGAATCGGAAGTAAGCTCGGGATGAAAGGTCGCCGCCAGATGCCCGCCTTGTTCCAGCAACACAGGATTTCCTCGATATTCGGCCAGTACGCGGCCTTTCGGCCCAACCCGGCGAATGATGGGCGCTCGAATGAATACCGCTTCCAGGTTTCCGCGCCCGCCCGTGCGGGCGCCAAAATCCTCGCTCGGCTCGAGCGTGGCCACGCGGCTATCGATCTGGCGTCCATACCCGTTCCGCTCCACGTCCAGATCGAGCAGCCCCAAGCTTTCCTGCACCGGGTTCGAAACCGCTTTCGCCAGCAGAATCACCCCGGCGCACGTGCCGAAAATGGGATGAGATCGTCCGAATTCTTGGAGCGGCTCAACCATGTTTTCGGCTCGCAGGAGCTTCAGCATGGTCGTGCTTTCGCCTCCGGGAATAATCAAGCCGTCAATACCCGAGAGGTCGCGGGCCGTGCGCACGAATACCGGCTCCGCGCCCGCTTGCGCGAGCGCCTTACCGTGCGCTCCAAAATCGCCTTGCAGTGCCAGGACGCCGACGCGCTTCATCCTACCAGCCGCGCGTTTGCATCAGTTCGGATTCGTGCATCTTCGAAATATCCAGGCCGGGCATGCCGATTCCGAGGCCCTCGCTCGCTTCGAGCAGCTTGATCGGATCTTTGTAATAGGTGGTTGCCTTCACGATGGCGCGGGCGCGCGCCTCGGGGTCGGAAGATTTGTAGATCCCCGAACCGACGAACACAGCTTCGGCGCCAAGTTCCATCACCAGCGCGGCGTCGGCGGGTGTCGCGATTCCGCCCGCGGAGAAATTCGGCACCGGAAGCTTGCCGTGTTCGGCAACCCACTCGACCAGTTCCAACGGAGCTTGCAGTTTCTTCGATTCGGCGACAAGTTCCTCCTTCCCGAGCACCGTCAACTGCTTCATCTCCCGCACAATCGTACGGATGTGGCGAACCGCTTCGACGATATTGCCCGAACCCGCTTCGCCCTTGGTGCGAATCATCGCGGCGCCCTCGGCGATCCGTCGCAGAGCTTCACCCAAATTGCGCGCGCCGCAGACGAACGGCACTTTGTAATCGCGCTTGGCGATGTGGTGCTCTTCGTCGGCGGGCGTCAGCACCTCGCTCTCGTCGATGTAATCGACGCCCAGCGCTTCCAGAATTCGCGCTTCCATGAAATGCCCGATGCGCGCTTTAGCCATCACCGGAATGCTGACGGTCGCCATAATTTCGCGGATCATCCCGACCGGCGACATGCGGGCCACTCCGCCGTCCCTACGGATGTCCGATGGAACGCGCTCGAGCGCCATCACCGCCGCGGCTCCAGCCTTTTCCGCGATGAGCGCCTGTTCGGCATTAACGACGTCCATGATGACGCCGCCTTTCAACATTTCCGCCAATCCGACTTTCAATCGGAAGGTATCGTCGAAGTTCATGCTTTCTCCTCTTTCTTTCACACCATCGCGAGCGCCGGTTCACGGTCGTTCGCGCGCCGCGTTTCCAACTCCGCCGCAAATACTTTTCCCAGCAGGCCGACGCCTCGTTCGATCTGTTCGGGAGTCAAACCGGCAAAGCTCAGGCGCAAACCGTTCGAGTGCGGCCGCGACACTCCAAAAAATCGGCCCGGCAAATACGTCACGCCCTCCCGCTGCGCTCGCGGCAGAATCTCGGCCGCATCCAGCGGTTCGGGCAGCGTTACCCACAGATTCATTCCGCCTTGCGGGCGCGAAAAGCGCGTTCCCTTGGGCAGATATTTTTCGCAAGCCCGCAGCACCGCGCCGAGCCGTTCCGCGCCGGCCTCCAACATGCGCGCTTGATGCCGTGCCATGCGTCCCGATTGCGCAAACCGCAACAGAACCGCCTGCGAGAACCGGTCGGTATGCAAATCGGTAAGCTGCTTGGCTTGCGTCAGACGGGCTATGAACGGGCGCGGGCCGATCACCCATCCGACGCGCAGGCCCGGGAACGAAACTTTCGAGAAACTGCGCAGGAGGACGGTGCCGCCGCTTTCATCCATTTGCTTCAGCGTGGGGAGAGCTTCGCCCTCATAGCGCAGCTCACCATAAATATCGTTCTCGACGATGATGGACCGGGCATCCCGCGCGGCGCGTAGAATCCGGTGGCGAGCGGCCAGGGGAATGGTTGCGCCAGTGGGGTTTTGGAAATTGGGAATGATCGCCAGCAGCTTGGGCGGCCCGTTCGCGATTACGCGATCCAGTTGGTCCGGTTCCAAGCCATCGCGCCCCACGGTTACGCCCGAAAGGGCGGCGCCGGCCTGCATGAACAGATTCCTGAGACCCGGAAAAACCGGATCTTCGAGCGCCACCCGATCGCCCGGTCCGGTCAGCACGGTACGGATGAGATCGAGCGCCTGCTGGCATCCGTTCGCGATAAGCAGGTCGTCTTCCGGGCCGGCGGTTCCTTCCCGGCGCGCTTCGGCAAGCAGGAATTGGCGCAATGGCTCGTATCCGCCCGGCGACCCTAATTGCAAGACCGAGGCAAAATCGGGCGCGTCCATCACTTCCTGGGCGCTCTTCCGGAAGTCGTCCAACGGAAAGAGCCGCTCGGAAGGACGGGAGTTTGCGAAACTAAGCAACGCTCCCGCGTAGGAGGGCAATTGAACCGCGAAGGTGGGGCGCAGTAACTGCTCCCAATTCGGGCCATTGCGCTCCGGATTTCGAACCCCCGTGACGAAACTGCCTCGGCCAACCTGGCCGGAGATGAGGCCGTCGGCCTCCAAGCGCTCATAAGCTGCGGAAACGGTGGTCCGGTTTAAACCGAGGAGGCCAGCCAATTCCCGAGTGGCCGGGAGCCGCTCGCCAGCCGCAAGCCGTCCGGAAGCGATTAGCTCCGCGAAATGACGTGAAAGTTGCTGGTAAATCGGGATTTCCGAGTGATTATCGAGATTGGGCCGATCAACCATCCACAGTCAGCATGCCATATTGGACTGCCGGGGTGCAAGCGGACGGCGCGAACGGTTACGAAAGTGGAATTGCCCGTAACCTTTCGCCGCCGGTAAACGAATTGCATAATGGAAACACACCAATGAAATTTACGCGTAGAGCATTTTTCAGTTTTTCGGGAGCCGCCCTTACGATGGGGTGCTTTCGCGCAAAGGCAGCCGCCACGGGAGACGCCGTCGAGGAGGTTTCCATCGTTCGCTTCGGCAAGACGGGCCAGAACGATGGCTTGGTCAAGGTGGAGAAGGTTGTCCTGAGCGACGCGGAATGGAAAAAGCGCCTTAGCAAAGGGGAATTCAACGTCGCGCGCCGCGCGGGCACGGAAATCCCGTTTACCGGCCGCTATTGGAACAATCACGAAAAGGGCCTCTATCGGTGCGTTTGTTGCGACAACGCGCTATTCAGTTCGGATACGAAATTCGAATCCGGCACGGGTTGGCCGAGCTTCTGGCAACCGATCGACCGGCAAAATATCGAGACGGCGCTCGACACGAGCTACGGCACGCGCCGCAACGAAGTCAAGTGCAAGCGCTGCGATGCCCACCTGGGGCATGTCTTCAACGATGGCCCGCAACCCACCGGATTGCGTTACTGCATGAACGGAACTGCGCTTAAATTCGAGAAAATATGAGACTACCTATGCCAACCAAAACGGTATTTGCAATGGCAATCACGGCGCTCGGACTGACCGCCGCAAGTTTTCCCAATCCCCCGGCGGACGAGGCTCCAGTAAAAGGGCGTGAGACAGTTGTCCTGGCCGGCGGATGTTTCTGGGGTGTCGAAGCGGTTTTCGAGCATCTAAAAGGAGTTTCCGATGTTGTTTCCGGATACGCCGGCGGCAACAAGGCGACGGCGCATTACGATATCGTGAGTACGGGACGGACCGGACACGCGGAGTCGGTCAAGGTGACCTACGATCCTTCACAGATTTCGTTTGGGCAACTATTGAAGGTGTACTTCTCGGTGGCGCACGACCCCACCGAACTGAACCGCCAGGGCCCGGATTCGGGTTCACAGTACCGGTCCTCCATCTTCTATACGACGCCCGAGCAGAAGCGCTTGGCGGAAGCTTATATCTCCGAATTGGATCAAGCGAAGGTTTACCCGAAACCGATCGTTACGAAAGTGACGCCGCTCGATAAGTTCTACCCGGCCGAGGAACATCATCAAAAGTTCATCGACCGCAATCCGACCTATCCGTATGTGGTGTATAACGATTTGCCCAAGCTGAGAAATTTGAAAGAACAGTTCCCGGACCTGGTCAAATCCCGCTAACTTGTTTGCGGCGCGCGCATTCCTGCATAATGATGCAGATGAAATCTTTACTCACCGTTTGGCTCGTTCTCGCGGCGGCTCTCGCCGCCCAGAACACTACGTTCGAGGACATGCCGGCCTATTCGCTCGCAAACGATAAGCTCGAGCTAAAGGTCCTTCCGCGCGGCGGCGCGATTGCCAGTATCGTGCTGCGTGACGACGGCCGGAAACTAAACCCGCTCTGGGATCCGCTTCGCATGGCGCGGGAACTCGGGCAGAAGAATACCTTTGGCGGGGGCACGGGGCATTTCCTCTGTCTGGATGGGTTCGGCCCCGTATCGCCCGAAGAGAAGGCGGCGGGGCTGCCGGGCCATGGCGAAGCGCATCTTCGGCAGTGGGAAGTGCGCACCGAAGCCAAGGCGGGCGCAACTTCGACACTGGCGCTCACAACGCAATTGCCGATTACGCAGGAGAATCTCACGCGGACCATGCGCGTGGTCGATGGCGAGAACGTGGTGTATGTCGAGACCGAAGTCGAAAGCTTGCTGGGATTCGATCGCCCGATCAGCTGGGGCGAGCACGCCACCATCGGGTCGCCTTTCCTGGAACCAGGCGTTACCGTCGTGGATCTTTCCGCCAAGCGAGCTCAAACGCGCCCTTATGAACCCGAGAAAGGCGGATTGCCCCACCGGCTGCCTTCGGGCAAGGATTTCGATTGGCCGCTGGCGCCGGCCTTGGGCGGGGGACAAGTGGACCTTCGCGCCGCGACCGCGAACCCCGATTCCATCGATCATTCAACCTGCCTTATGGATACATCGCGCGAACTGGAATTTGTATCCGCGTTGAATCCCGGTAAACGCCTGGTCCTGGGATACGTTTTCAAGCGCGCGGAGTATCCATGGACGCAGAATTGGGAGAACTACCCGGCCACGTTGAAGATGGCGCGCGGAATGGAGTTCTCGACGCAGGCGTACGATGTCCCGAGACGCGAGGTAGTGGATGAAAATCGCATGTTCGGCGTCCCGTTGTACCGTTGGCTGCCGGCGAAATCGAAAATCGGCACGAAGTTCCTAATGTTTTACGCGCACGTGCCGGATGGGTTCAAGAAGGTGGACGACGTGCGCCTGGAGAACGGGATGCTGATTATCGAAGATTGGAAGGCGAATCTGCTGGTGCGTTTGAAGGCAAGTTTGCCGTTATAAAGAGTGAGACAATGAATCGGAATATATGAATCCCGAATACATTCCGCTGCTCACGTTCATGGGTACAATTGCCGTTTTGGTTCTGGGATTTTCGTTTAATAACAGCCGCATCACCGATCTGCGCGGCGAATTCGGCGCGCGTTTCGGCGATCTGAAAGATCTCATACGGGCGCACGCCGATAAGCATGATGCGAATCTGCGCCGGGTTGAGGACATGCTCCTCGGGAAATTCGCCGAGTTGGATAACCGGTTGAGCCGCATTGAAAACCACCTGCATCTTCAATAAGGGATCACGCTGACTAGGCGGAACCCTTCCTCCTCGCTTGGCGCAATCAGTTTCGCCGCCATCGTTTCCAGCGCCTCGTCCGGCACCATCCGATCGCGCAACCGGTTGCGCGATCTGCAAATTTCCAGTGGCACATTGAAGAAAACAGCTTCCACATCGCAGCCGTACCAACGGCCGATGTCGAGATAAGGGCGCCTCTCCTCGATGGTCAAGTGCGTCGCCTCCACATAGCTGACTGGACGCCCAATCGCAATCCGATGCCTCAATAAATATCGAATCGTCGCGAAAACGCGCGAGTGGATGGTCTGATCCGTGACGTCGTCCGCCAGCGATTGACGGATGGCGTCCGAAGAAATCGCGTTCACGCCAAGCCCGGCAAGCCATGTGGATTTCCCGCTGCCCGGCAGTCCCACGGTTATGACGATGCGCTGCCGCTCAGACAACGTAGCGTTCGGCGTCGAGAAGCCGGCCGGCGATCCGGCGGCGAATCGATATTGCGTCAACCGGTTCGTACTTCGCGAAACGCCGCAGCACCGCCATGTTCGCGCGCAGCGAATCGCCTTCGGAACACGCCGCCAGAACGGGGCGCGCAAACGTTTCAATGCGCGCCATCGCGTCGCGTAGAAACACGGAGCACATGTCGAAAGCCTGCCCGTCCCGGCGCGATTCGCCCAGCTTGCGCATGCGCAACAGAGACGATTCCATCGCGAACACTTCCATCACCACGTCGCTAATGCCCGCGAGAATCTCCTGCTGCTTCTCGAGTTCGGACAGGTACTTTTGATACGCCGCGCCCATCAAAAGCAGCGAAATTTTCTTCGCGTTCGCAACCAGCCGCTCCTCTTCGTTGCCGCCGGTCGGTAGCGAAGGCCCCCCGAGCACTTCGGCCATCAAGCCTTGCGCCGCTTTGACCAAGCCCAACTTCCCGCGTTGCGCGCGCTTGAGCAACATGCCGGTGATGAGCATCCGGTTGATCTCGTTGGTCCCTTCGAAAATCCGGTTAATGCGCGAATCGCGATATGCCCGCTCCACGCGGTAATCCTGATGGAACCCGTAGCCGCCGTGAATCTGCACGCCTTCATCGACGACGTAATCGAGAACTTCCGACGCGTAGACCTTAATAATGGAGCACTCCGCCGCGAACTCCTCGACGGCTTTCAGCATCTTTTGCGAAGCGTCCGGGTCGTCCCACGAGAAATCGGGAAGCTGCGATTCGATGAGCCCCACCACCCGATAGCTCATCGATTCCGCCGCGTAGATGCGGATCGCCATCTCGGCCAGCTTGTGCTGAATCATGCCGAAATGCGAGATGGTCGTGTCGAAAGCCTTGCGCTGTTTCGCGTATTGGATGCCGAGCGCAAGCACGTTCTTGCAGCCGCCAACCGCGAACGGCCCCAGCTTCAGGCGGCCCAGATTCAAAATGTTGAACGCGATGATGTGCCCGCGCCCGATCTCGCCGAGCACGTTCTCAACGGGCACCGGCGCGTTATCCAGATAGATGGCGCAAGTGGAGCTGCCTTTGATGCCCATCTTCTTTTCTTCCGCGCCGCTGGTCACGCCGCCAAACGCGCGCTCGACGAGAAACGCCGTAAACTTCTCGCCGCCAACTTTCGCGAAGATCGTGAACAGATCGGCCTTGCCGCCGTTCGTGATCCACATCTTCTGGCCGTTGAGGATGTAGTGCTTGGCATCGGGACTTAAATCCGCGCGCGTCTTCGCGGCCAAAGCATCCGATCCGGCATGCGGCTCG
Organism: Bryobacteraceae bacterium; assembly: GCA_051003795.1. Taxonomy (GTDB): domain Bacteria; phylum Acidobacteriota; class Terriglobia; order Bryobacterales; family Bryobacteraceae; genus JALYXS01. The sequence goes on from JBPCKZ010000153.1 coordinate 7,609, forward strand.
CTCAAGCAATACGCGCCAACCATCTCGCCCGTTGCGAGCTTCGGCAGGTATTTTTGTTTCTGCTCCTCGGTGCCATACAGCAAAATGGGCATCGTGCCAATACCCGCGTGAGCGCCGTGCCATCCGGAATACGAACCATCGCGCGACATCTGCTCGGCAACCACCATGGCGGATACCAAATCCATTCCCATGCCGCCGTAGCGTTCCGGCGTGGTAATCGCGGTAAGCCCCAACGCCGATGCTTTCCGCAGAATCGCGACGGCGAGATCGTGATTGCCGTGTTGAATCTCGTCGAGGTGCGGCTCGACTTCCTTGTCCCAAAACTCTTTGGCCGTGCGCGCAATCGCGCGATGCTCTTCGGTCAAATCCTCGGGCGTGAAGATTTCGGAAGGCGGACGATCCTCGATTAAAAATGCGCCCCCGCCGGTTTTGGCGCTCTGCGTGTCAACCGCCGCTGCCGTGGCCATATCCGTTACATCCTCTCGAAAATTCCGGCCGCGCCCTGGCCGCCGCCGACGCACATCGTGACCATGCCATAGCGCGAATTGCGCCGCCGCATTTCACGCAAAATCGTAGCGGTAAGCTTCGCCCCGGTGCAACCGAGCGGATGACCGAGCGCTATGGCGCCGCCGTTTAGATTCACCTTTTCGAGATCGAGCCCCGCTTCCCGCATCACGGCGAGCGCCTGTACCGCGAAGGCTTCATTCAGCTCGATCACGTCGATGTCGTCCAGCTTCAGGCCCGCAAGCGCCAGCGCTTTCGGAATCGCCACAACGGGACCGATGCCCATGATCTCGGGAGGCACGCCGCCGGTGGCGAACGCGATGAAACGCGCCATCGGCTTCAGTCCCAGCTCTTTCGCCTTGCTGCCGGACATCACGAGCGCGATCGCGGCCCCGTCGCTCATCTGCGAAGAATTGCCGGCGGTAACGGTCCCGTTCGCGTGAAACACCGGCTTCAATTTCGCCAGGCCTTCCATCGACGTATCCGCGCGCGGTCCTTCGTCCTTGGCGAACGTCGCCTGCGTTGTCTTTGGCTTCCCCGTCCCGTTCGCGACAATCGTGGTCTCGACGTCCACCGGCACAAGTTCGTCGTCGAACTTGCCTTCAGCCTGAGCCTTGAGCGCGTTTTGATGGCTCCGCAACGAAAACGCATCCTGCTCTTCGCGCGAAATGTTGTAGCGCTGCCGCAACTGCTCGGCGGTCAATCCCATATTCATGTAGATCTCGGGACGATGATCGACAAACCACGGATTGGGCGCGAGCTTGTTGCCGCCCTTGGGAATCAGGCTCATGGATTCGCTACCGCCCGCGATCATGATGTGCGCGCCGCCCGCGCGGATTCGATCCGCCGCCATCGCGATCGACTGCAGCCCGGAACTGCAGAAGCGATTTATCGTCACGCCCGTAACGCTGTTCGGTAATCCGGCCCGCAACGCGGCATTGCGAGCCATGTTGTTTCCGGATTCCGCTTCCGGCATCGCGCAGCCTAAAATTACGTCTTCGATTTCACCAGCCGGAACCTGCGGGTACTTCGCCAGCAACTTTTCAATCACGTTCGCGGCCAGGTCGTCGGGCCGCGCGTGCCGCAGAGTACCTCGGGGAGCTTTGCCTACGGGAGTGCGGAGACAATCGATAATAACGGCGTCTTGCATGTGTTGCGCATTTTGAGCGTGTTGCATGATCTATCTGGCCCTCGTTCTAATTCCGCAACGGCTTGCCGGTTTTCAGCATGTACTGCATGCGTTGCCGCGTCTCCGCCCGGCCGCAGAGACTCAGGAATGCTTCGCGTTCCAGATCGAGCAGAGATTGTTCCGATACGGTCTGCTCACCCGTGCCGCGCCCGCCGCTCAGCACATACGCCAACTTCTCTCCTACTACCGTATCGTATTCGGTGATGTAATTTCCCTGGCGCGCCATCCAGATTCCGATCTTCAGCAGCGCGAAAATATCGTCGCCTCCCACGCGAATGTCCGCGCACGGAGCACCGGGCGCGTAACGCGGAGCGAGCGACAACGCAAGTGCCTTGGCATCGCCGATCAAGCGCTCGGGATTCATCGACACTTCGTCCGCGGGGCGCAGGAACCCGAGCCCGCGCGCGTCCGCGGCGCTGGTCGAGACCTTCGCGTAGCCGATCGATTCGAACGCGGCTTTCGCGTCGTTCAGCCGAAGCAGCATCTCCTTGCAACCGCCGCCGCCCGGGATCAAGCCTACGCCAACTTCAACCAGGCCCATGTAAAGTTCGGCCGAAGCCTGCACGCGGGCACCATGCAGCGCAATCTCGCAGCCGCCTCCGAGCGTCATCCCGAAGGGCGCCACCACTACCGGCTTCGGCGCATACTTGATTGCCATGTTGACCTGCTGGAAGCGGTTGACCGCGGCGTTCAGTTCGTCCCACTCGTCTTCCTGCGCGGCCAGCAGCACCAGCATCAGGTTCGCGCCGACGCTGAAATTCGCGCCTTGATTGGCTATAACCATCGCCTCGAAATTGCGCGAGGTTTCCTCAATGCCCGCATGGACCATCGACACCAGATCGTCGCCAATCGCGTTCATCTTACTGTGGAACTCGACGCCCAGAACGCCATCGCCGAGATCGATCAGCAAAGCTCCTGCATTCTTCTTGACCACCCCCCGCGCGCGCTTGATATCGGAAAGAACCAGGATGCCGGGCCGCGTTTCGAGATCGCGATATGCGCCGCTGCTTAGATCGAAGTAGCGCGTGCGCGGCTCGCGCCCTGCGTCCGCCGGTTCGTAGAAGGATTTTGCGCCGGACGATAACATCTTGTCTATCGCGGGCGGAAGCGCGCGCCCTTCTTTCTCGATTCGCCGGGCGGTTTCCTCGCAACCCAGCGCGTCCCAGAGCTCGAACGGCCCGAGCGTGTTCGCATAGCCCCAGCGCATGGCGCGATCGATCTCGACGATGCGGTCGGAGATTTCCGGCACCATGCCGGCGGAATAGACGAATAGGTCGCTGAAGAGCTTCCAGAGAAACGCTCCCGCGCGATCTTGAGCGGCAACCATGGCGCGCAAGCGATCTGGCAGGCCCTCGATATTCCGGGCGGCATCGACGGACGCGAAGCGCGGTTTTTGGGCCGGATGATAGTCGAGCGTCTTGCGATCGATCGCGTGGATCTCTTTGGCGTCGCCTTCGCCGACCCGCTTGTAAAGCCCCTGGCCCGTCTTTTCGCCGAGCCACTTTCGCTCGATCAGTTCCCGCAAAAAGGGCTGCATTACGAAGCGATCGCGATATGGATCGTTCGGCACCGCATCCCGCAGATTATTGGTGACATGCGCCCAGATATCGAGGCCAACGATATCGAGCAGGCGATAGCTGGCGCTCTTCGGCAAGCCTATCAACTCGCCGGTGAGCGCATCTACCTCTTCGATTGTGAAATCGTCTTCCACGGTCAGCTTCTGGACGGTCGATCCGAAAAAGGTCCCGATGCGATTGGCGATGAAGTTCGGCGTGTCTTTACAGGGGACCACGCCTTTGCCAAGCTTGAGATCGCAAAACCCGGAAACGAAGTGGAGCACTTCGGGCAGCGTGTCCGCGCCGGGGATGATTTCAGCGAGGTGCAAATACCGCGGCGGATTGAAAAAGTGAGTGCCCAGAAAATGCTGTCGCATCTCCGGGCTGAAGGCTTCGGAGATCGCGGATAGGGGAATGCCGCTGGTGTTGGTTGAAACGATAGATCCGGGCGCGCGGACTTTCTCCACGCGGTTGTAGAGCGCCTGCTTGGTTGCCAGGTTTTCCGTTACGGCTTCGATAATCCAATCGCAGTGGGCGATCTTCGCCAGATCGGAATCGAAACTGCCCGGCGCGATCAGGCCGGCGACCGCGGGCGTGAACAATCCCGTAGGCTTCTGCTTTAGCGCGCTCTCGATTCCGCGCACGGCGGCGGGCGCGTCGAGGTCGAGCAACAGGGCCGGAATGCCGGCGTTCGCGAAATGGCCCGCAATGCGCGAGCCCATGGTTCCCGCACCCAAAACGGCAACACGACGTATCGGTTTCATCCAAATTTTCCTATTGAGCTATTTACGTGACGTGCACCAGCGGCCGGCTCGCGATATCCGGGACGGCCTTGCGCAAAACTTCGTGCGTAATCGGCGCGGCATCGCCTTCACCCAGGAAAATGAACCGGAACAATTTCGCCACCGGATTCCCTTCGCCCCAGGCGAAGTACACGTGCGGCAGTTTGCCGCTGTCTTTCGCCAACTGGATCAGAATTGCCGCGAAGGCGTTCGGAACCGCCGGACTGGTAGCGCGCAAGACCGGATATCCGTAAACTTCGTGCCCGGTCACGTCGAGAGAAACGTCGAAATCCGACGCATCTCCGTGGTCGATTTCGAGAAAGTACAGCTTTTCATCGGAGATCAGATTGTGGGCGAGACGCGTTGTCGCATTTTTATGATCGTAGGCTTCCTTGCTATCGAAACCTGGGCGGCGCGCCATTAGGCGGAAGATCCCATCGCTGTCTTCAGCCAGCAGCGCCCGCGCTTTATCGTCGAACTTCACCTCGCAAATTCGCAGTTCTGTCGAGCGCATGGCTCGAGAAACCAACGAGAGCAAAATAATCGACGCGATGAAGAAGGACGCGATTTTGATGCCTTCGGGCCGCTCGCGAACGTTCTGGACCGTGGTGTAAATAAAAACTCCGGCGATCAGCAAGAACGGCCAGCGCTGCCAGTTCTTCCATACCAGAATGGTTACGGCGATCGCCGCCGAGGTCATCAGGACAAGCACTCCCGTGGCGTAAGCGCCGCCTTGCGCGTCCACGTCCGCGCGAAACAAGAACGTGACCACGAACGAAATCCCCATGAACACGAACACCAATGGACGCGAAGCGCGCGACCATTCGGGCGCCATGCCGTAGCGCGGCAGATATCGCGGCACCAGGTTCAACAACCCCGCCATGGCGGAAGCGCCGGCGAACGCCAGAATCAGGATGGTGCTGATGTCGTACGCGCTCCCGAACGCCGCGCCCAGATCGCGGTGAGCGAGATAAGCGAGCGCGCGGCCGTTCGCCTCGCCTCCCGCTTGAAATTTCGCGGGCTCGATCAGGAACGTTGTAACGAAACTGCTCGCCATGAGGAAAACGCTCATGATCAGGGCCGCGGTGAGCA
>JBPCKZ010000154.1:0-28590 GCA_051003795.1 Bryobacteraceae bacterium
GCGGGCGAATCCTGCGCGATATCTGCCGTTGGCACGTCGAGGAGTTCGCGTATCTGGTTGGGAAGATGAAAGCCACGCCGGAAGGCGAAGGCACGCTGCTGGATCACACCTGTCTGCTGTTCGTGCACGAGCACGCCGAAGCCAATCTTCACAAGAATAACGGCTTGGCCGTGATCATGGCCGGACACGCGGGTGGCATGAAGACAGGCATGCACACCCGAATGACGGGTACGCTTGGCGACCTCTATATGACGGTCTCGGACGAATTGCTCGGCGCCCAGCTCCCGGCGTTTCCAACCTACGAGAAGAAGCTGAGCGACTTAGTTTAGGTAATCTAGGGTCACTACCGCTCCCGCCGTAACCGTACCGTTTTGCGATTTACGTTCAACTTCGAAGCGACGGCTGCTTCCGATTTGCCACGGTTCGCGGGCCGGAACATTGCGGCCGTGCGGCTGTTTCGTGACAGCGTTCCGCAACGCGCTATGGTCCGTAATTGGTCCGATAGGCGTGTAGAGCGCCGAGGCCAATCTTTGTTTTCCAATCATACGGCCGCAGTTCTTCAGGGTGGCCTCGCGTATATGCCAACACTCGGTGCCGCTTCTGCGTGCCGCGCCCCTGTTTATCACAGGCACCCGCCACCAACTTCGGCATGGCCTCTGCGATCCTTGCGAACGTCGAGCGCCAGCGGGCCTTCACGGCCGAAGCGCTTATTCCGAGCTCGATAGCTAACTCGGGATCGGTAGCTCCTCCGATGGCTGCCAGAAGAAGTTGCTGGTCGGAATGCCGCAGCCGGAGGACCGGTTCGTTATGGTTGAAAATAATGTTGCCCAGAGAGCCCGGGTAAGCTTTCACCGATTCCAGGGTCATCATATGGATAACCCGTCCAATATCTGCAAATGCGACGATCGGTTTGTATTCAACGGAACGCCGTAAGAACGCTCTCCCCGCCTCATCGGCCGTTTCATGAATAATTCTGCGAATTCGATAACCTCTGTGCCATTCCGCAAAACTCGATACCAAAAGGGACTGAACGGCATATCTCTCTTCCGAATTCACGATTTCATCGCGCCAAATACCGCAGAGGATCATTACGTCAACGCCCACACCGGCATTTGCGCGGGCAACCTCGTTCCGTGTTGCCAGCACCGATTGGCCGAGATGAATGCCGGTGATGATTCTGGTGTTGATATCGGGGCGCGGATTTGCCACCTCGGCGTTCGCGAACGCGGATGAGATAAAAACAGAGGCGCCAAATCCGATGAGGCCATGCCCCTGAATCGCTGGCTTGGATTCCAATATCGCCGAGGCAAAGAATGGATCGCGAAACAAATGTTTCCACGCCGCGATAGCCGCCTGTTTACCAATTAGAGCGTCGCCGCGGCTTTTTTCCTGAATTGTTAACGCCGGCTCTATATCGACCCAAGTCGCGGGGCGCCATGTGATCGGCATTTTAACGTGTGAATTATATCACACGCCTCTGGCAAAACTATCTTTTAGGTCATTGTAGGCTCAGGTTCCTTTTGCGTATCATTCTCAAGGCGTTCACCTACCGCCCTTTTTGGCGTCGGAGCGGGCGCATAAGAAATTGGGAGGGAAGACAACATGGCGACCTTTAAGATCCGCGATTTGATGGTGGCGATACGCCCCGGGCTGCAAACGCCCCAACGCCCAGCGCCCTTAGAGGATTGCTGCGGCGTCGGTTTTAGCATCCAAGAGAATTTGGCGCCAGCGCTCGACAGTATTGGCGGGGGCGGTGGCGGGGGCGGAGGCTGCGGCATCGAAACTTGCGGTGACACACCCGTGTGCGACCTCTGTTCCCTTGGTGGCACGGTCGATTGCGGTGGCTGTACGCATTGTTCAAACGCAACTTGCTTATGTTCGTGTACGAATAATTGTACGGCGACTTGCGGCGCTTGTTCGCATTGCACGGGCACGTGCGGCTGTACGTGTACGCATCACACGAATTGTGGGGGAAGCCGCTGCGCTCACAGTATTCATACCCCTGTTATTGCGCAAATGGCCGCGGGTGATCTTGCCAAGCTCAAGAGCCAATTGACTCTTGCGATGCAGCAAGTCGGCAAGCGCGAAAACCTGCTCGCCGCCGCCGCGGAGCGCAACGCCATCGTCCCCCAAACGCTTGCCCAGGTGGACGCGCTAGAGCAGAAGTTATCCGAAGCGATGGAGGAGTTGCGCGCGCGGCGCGCCGAGATCCAAAAGACCGCGGAACCAAAGGGAGCCGACGACAAGAAGTGATCGATTTCCAGACGACCCGTCTGCGATCCAATCCGCGCTTGCGGCTCGTGCCATTCGACGAGTGCGACGAGCGGGAGCGGCGGCTGTTGGAACCACTGGCGGAGGACTCGTATTTCTATGGAATTCTGGCGCCGCCGGACACGTCGTCGGCGCCAGCCAAATCGATGTCACGCGACGCGGCCCTGCTCTTTATGAGTCTTCGCGAGCCGGCTTGCGTGCCGCATCTTCTCACGAGTCTCTTTGGGGCCAATGTCGAGGAACGCCTGCGGGAGTTGGTCCTTGACGGTGTTTTCGAGATTGAGCGCGGGGGAGTTTTCACGTCGGGTACCGCCGCTCTGCCGCAGCTAAGCCGGGACGTCGGAGTTACATCGAATTCGCGGGTTGGTCAGCTCTCGGCCGATGCTATCGCCTACGTTATCGCCGCGGAAGGACTTTCTCCCAGCGAGGCCGCCGCGAGGCTCTACATGTACAATCGCGTGCCCTGTACAGCCGCGCTCCAGCGGAAGTTTGCCGGCGACGACGCGGTGGTTGCTTTTCTGACGGGGGAAACGGCGCTGGCCAAACAACTGCAGAAGCATTGGGTCCGCGAGGTGAGCCAGGAAGCATGGCTTGTGTGGCACCGGGCCGGTTCGGCAACAAGCCTCGGCTTCAAGTTGTTTATAAGCCCTATCCTCGATGGCCTTCCGAAAACGTTTCAGGTGGCCGTGGACGCGTTTCTCCGGGTCAAATGTTCGCATTTTAAGGTAGGACGCACGGCCTTTGGACTGTTGCGGCCCGATAAGTTCGTTGCCTACTTCGATAGTCTTGAGCAAGTGAAAGAAGCGGCGGAGTTGATACGCGCTTCGACAAGCGGCATCGCCGCGCAGGGGGTACCGTTCACCGGCGCGATCGATGCGGAAGGCCTCACCTCGTGGGGAATGGACCCACCCAAATTCGAACAGGTCATGGCTTGGCAAGAGCATCAAAGCTGGCGGCAATGGGTGACGGAGAGGCTTGCCGTCTACACGCTCGCCGCAAAAGAGAGCGGCGCGGAAAACGTACTGGATTTCGCTCTTCAGAGAATCGGCCTCGACGGTGTAAATCCTGACACGTGGACTCCAAACCTCGCCATCTGGCGTGGTTCCGTGGGTACGGAGGAGGGCGCGGCATGAGCATCGATGGAGAGTTGGTTATGCCTCCTGAGGTGGATATCTTCTCCGTTCGCGAACTAGCGCCCGATGTTCGCGCCAACATCGATGCTGCAGATGAGGATTATGCCGTCACCCGTCGCCGGTCGCGCGAGCCATCGCGCATTGTCGACAAAGACAGTGCCGATTTACTGGCCATGTTCCGGGCGCCGGCGCGTATCGTCGACGCCGTGCTTTCTTTTGCGGGTTCACGGGGTCTGGATGCCGAAGCGACGCTGGAACACGCTTACCCCTTGCTGCATCACCTCTACCATGCTCGCGTGCTGGTTCCACCCGGCGATAAAGGCGCGGCTCCGCTCCAACGCGAACTGGGCGTGGGCAGCGTGGTTGAGGGCTTTCGTCTCCTGCGGAGCGTTCAAGCCCTGGAGGACAATGAGGTATTCCTGGGGCGCAGCGCCGCTGGCCAATATGCCGCTGTCAAGTTTTATGCAAAGGCTGACGAGCGCACGACAAGCGCATTGGAACACGAGGCCGGGATGTCTCGACGCATACAGCACAAGTGTGTACCCGAGGTGTACTCGCTGGCGCGCACTGACTCCGGTATTGCTCTAGTCACCGAATGGGTGTTTGGCTTGGATTCGACAAATGCCGCCGCAACGCTTCGGCAGCGCGCCACTTTGAATCAGCGGCCTTTGCTCGCGTTGTGTAGTGACATAGCAACCGCTTTTGCCGGCGTACATGAATCCGGCGTGTTACATGGCGACGTACACCCGAAGAACGTTCTGGTCGAAGGGGGAGGGACGGTGCGCCTTATCGATTTCGGACTGGCGCAGCCTATCGAGAAAACGGGCGACTCCGGACCGAGGGGCGGCGTTGCCTTCTATTTCGATCCCGAGTTCGCAGAAGGCCAACTATCCCACAAGCAGGCTATTCTAAGTGCGGCGGGGGAGCAATATTCCGTGGCCTCGCTGCTCTACCAATTGTGGACTGGCGCATATTACATGGATTGGAGCTTGGAGCGTGAGGCGCTCCTGCGCCAAATCGTTGAGGTGGATCCGGCTGCTTTCGAAACTCGGAACGTTCCGGCTTGGCCTGCTCTGGAAGCCGTGCTGGGCAGAGCGCTCCATAAACGGCCGGATCTAAGGTTTCCGAGTATGCGGGCATTCGCCGACGCGCTCTCTGGGTTGCTGCCAGAGGCAGACGCGCGCGACCGAAACGCGGCCTTTCGTCACAAGGAGCGGGCCAAAGAGAAGGAGTTGCTTGATCGTACTCTGCAGCGCTTGGCACTGGGCGGCCCCGCTCTTCGCGATGGTCTCGCAGATGCGCCGCTTTCCTCCATCAACTATGGCGCTGCCGGGGTGGCTTATTCCATCTACAACATAGCGCGCCGGCGAGCCGATCCAAAGCTGCTGGCGCTAGCTGACGTCTGGATACAAAGAGCCTTCGCGTCTTCTCCACGCGAAAACGCTTTCTACCGGCCTGAGATCGAGATTGATCGCGACAAAGTGGGCGAAGTATCGCTCTTTCATTCGATGTCCGGTCTTTATTGCGTGCGCGCTCTCATCAGCATCGCGATGGGCGACCTGAACGGCGCGAACACCGCGATTCAGTCGTTCGTCGGACGATCGCGCGGCCCATGCAAGAGTCTCGATCTGACTCTCGGGAAGGCGAGTTTGCTGATCGGGTGCGCGGAGTTGGTCGAAGCGATGCCCGTCCCTTGGTTTGTCAACATCGACTTGGTCCGGTCGCGGGGAGACGAACTTGCGGAAGAACTGAGGGCCCCGATCAAGTCGCAGCGGCTTGCGACCTCGACGAAGGTAACAATGCTGGGTATTGCGCACGGTTGGGCCGGCGTTATTTTTTCTTTATTGCGATGGGCGCGGGCAAACGGCGGGAACGTCGACGCCGCCTTGATGGGAGCGTTGGACGAACTTGCCGAGCTCGCCGAGCCACACGGCGCGGGACTCCGCTGGCCACTGCACAACAGCACGAACGCCTCACCCTCCTACATGGAAGGTTGGTGCAACGGGACCGCTGGCTACACTATGCTGTTTGCACTGGCACACGACATGCTTCGCACGACAAGGTACGGGGATCTCGCCGAACGCGCGGCCATCGGTGCCTGGGGAGCCGAAACCCGGCTTGGCACATTGTGTTGCGGGTTGGGAGGGATTGGCTACGCCCTGCTGGCGGCATATAGACTAACAGGGTCGGAGTTGTGGTTGGAACGAGCGCGTATGACGACGCGCCGTGCAGCGGCCGATAGTTCCAAAAACTTTCTGCGCGATTCTCTATACAAAGGCGCCGTTGGTGTTGCATTGCTGGCAGAGGATCTCAAGTACCCGGATTCCGCGGCCATGCCGCTGTTTGAGCCGACGCGTTAGGCGCTGCCTGCTGTGGCCGTGATCACGGCCAGGCACGCGGGTGGCGATCTCTATATGACGGTCTCGGACGAATTGCTCGGCGCTAGGCTCGCGGCGTCTCCAACTCTAGCAAAGCCTCATCGGTATCTTCCACGAAGTTGATTCAGCCGGATCGCAAAAAGATCCAGGAACGATTGCGCGCCGTTCAGCATCCCCACTTTGGACCCCTCCACGTTGCTCCACCGCACGGGAATTTCGAGAATGGGAAACCCAAGTTTCCGGGCGATAAACAGTACTTCCACGTCGAACCCGAAGCGGTTGAGGCGTTGGCGGGAGAAGATCTCGCGTGCCGCCCGCGATTCAAACAGCTTGAAACCGCATTGTGTATCCGCGAAGCGCAAGCGGACGATCGCCCGCATCGCCAAATTGAAAAATTTTCCCAGAGTCTCGCGATAAAACGGCTGGTGCACTTCGATTAGCGACCGGTCGAGCGCTCGCGACCCGATCGCTCCCGAAGCCCCCGACCCAGCGACCGCGCTCCAGAGTTTGTCCAATTCTCCAATGGGCGCGGAGAGATCGGCATCCGTAAACAGGCCCCACTCCCCGCGCGCTTGGAGCATTCCGTTCCGGACCGAATATCCCTTGCCGCGATTGCCCGGATTGCGAAGCACGCGAATTCCCGGATTTGCCCCCGCGAACTCTTCGGCGTAAGCGACCGTGCGGTCGTCCGACCCGTCGTCGACTACCAGGACTTCCCAAAACGTCCACCCGGTGCGGTTCAGATAATCGATTACATTCCGTAGAGTGGCGGGGAGGCGCGCTTCTTCGTTGTAGGCGGGGATGACGATGGAGATGGATCGATTCAAAATGCGTTTCGAAAGCGCGGAATTATAATAGCCTATCCAGGAGATTTCATTGTCGCTTGAAGACGATCTGATTGAACGGCGCCTCGCGCGCATACGCGAGATCGAGGCGCTCGGATATCACGCTTACGGGCATCGCTTCGATTTCACGCGGACCATTCCCGAGGTTCTCAAGGACAACGGATCGAAGAGCGCGGAAGACCTTTCGGTGAACGATCGCGCGCGCATCGCGGGCCGGATCATGACCATCCGCCGCATGGGCAAAGCCGCATTCGCGCATCTCGCGCAAAACGGCGAACGGCTCCAGATTTATGTCAAGAAAGATTCGGTGGACGACCGGAGTTACCAGCTTTTCCAGCTGCTCGATCTTGGGGACATCGTCGGCGTTGAGGGCTATCTGTTTCGAACGCGCACCGGCGAGTTGAGCGTCCATGCGGACAAGATCGATTTTCTATCGAAAATTCTGCTTGCCATGCCGGAGAAGTGGCATGGGCTCGAAGACGTCGAGATCCGCTACCGGCAGCGTTACCTCGACCTCATCGCGAACCCCGAAGTCCGCAACGTTTTCGTGACGCGCGGCAAAGTGATCGCTTCGTTCAGGAGGCAACTCGAACAGCGTCAATTCATTGAAGTGGAAACGCCGATGATGCAGCCGCTCTATGGCGGCGCGGCGGCGCGCCCGTTCACGACGCATCACAACACGCTCGATATCGACCTGTATTTGAGAATCGCGCCGGAGCTTTATTTGAAGCGGCTGGTAGCGGGCGGGATGGATCGCGTTTTCGAGATCAACAAGAATTTTCGCAATGAAGGAATTTCGACGCAGCACAATCCCGAATTTACGATGCTGGAGTTTTACCAGGCTTACACGGATTATCGCGGCCTGATGGATCTCACGGCGGAACTGCTGAAGCAGGTTGCCATCGACGCGACGGGTGGAACCGAGGTCACGTACGACGGGCACAAGCTCGATTTCGGAGAAATTCGCCGCTTCACGATGCGGGAAGCGGTCGCCGAAATCTCGGAAGAGAAGCCTTCGATGGAGCAATTGCGCGATCCCGAGTGGCTGCTGCGAAATTCGCATAAGAAATCGCCTGGCGAGGCGCTTGCGGAGATTTTCGAGCGCGGCGTGGAATCGCGATTGGTGAACCCGACGATAATCTACGACTACCCCGTCGAGACCTCGCCGCTGTCGAAACGCAAGCTGGACGAGCCGGAAATGACGGAGCGTTTCGAGATCTACGCCGCCGGGATGGAAATCGGCAATGCGTATACCGAGTTGAACGACCCGCGAGAGCAGCGGCGGCGTTTCGACATGCAAATCTCCATGCGCGAGAAGGGCGACGAAGAGGCGCATCGGATGGACGAAGATTTTCTCCGCGCGCTTTGCTACGGCATGCCGCCCACTGGCGGGGAAGGCATCGGCATCGACCGGCTCACGATGATCCTGACGGGCTCGCGATCGATTCGCGACGTGATTTTGTTTCCGCTATTGCGGCCGGAAGGTCCGATCGGACTAGCGGATAAATTGCGCGCGCTCGATAAGTAATGAATAATTAGCGTCGTTACCAGCCCACCACGCTTCCGCGATTCTGCTCGTCGAGCCATTTCTGCAACGGCGCGAAGTAATCCAGAATCGCCGTCGCATCCATCTGCTTCTGCCCGGTGAGAACCTCGAGGGCGTCCGGCCAAGGTTTGCTTGCGCCCATTTCCAACATGCCGTTCAAACGCTCCCCGGCTGCCTTGCTCTCGTAAATCGAGCAGCGGTTGAGCGGTTGGGCGCATCCCGCGGTCTTCGCCAAAGCGCGATCGAACTGAAACTGCAAAATGTCCGCCAGAAAATACCGCATGTAGGGAACGTTCGCGGCGACGTGATATTTCGCGCCCGGATCGAAATCGCTCTCCGATCGCACAAGGGGCGGAGCGACGCCCTGATACTTCCTCCGTAATTCCCACCACGTCGCGTTGTACTGCGCGGGCGCGATCTCACCGGAGAAGACCTTCCACCGCCACTGGTCGATCGTCAGCCCAAACGGCAGAAACGCGATTTTCTCGAGCGCCTTCTTAAGCAGCAAGCCGGTGTCCTTCGAGGGATCGGGCGCGGTTTGCAACAGCCCGAGTTTCACCAGATACTCGGGCGTGACCGAAAGCGCAATCGTATCGCCGACCGCCTCGTGAAAACCGTCGTTCGCGCTGTCGCGGAACAGGAATGGCTGCTTGTTGTATGCGCGCTGATAAAAATTGTGGCCCAGCTCATGATGAATCGTCGTGAAATCCTCGCCGGTGATATCGATGCACATCTTGATACGCAGATCGTCGATGGTGTCGATGTCCCATGCGCTGGCGTGGCAGACTACTTCGCGATCGCGCGGTTTGACGAAGAGCGAGCGCTCCCAGATAGTGTTTGGCAGCGGCGCGAACCCGAGCGACGTGAAAAAATGCTCGCCGTAGCGAACCATTTGTAGCGGCTCGGTGTTCCGGGACTTCAGAATCTCCGTCAGGTTCACGCCGGGTCCGGCATCCGTAGGTGCCACGAGCGGGTAGATGTTTTCCCAATCCTGCGCCCACATGTTGCCGAGCAGGTCGGCGGGAATCGGCCCGTTCGCGGGTACGGCTTCCCCGTATTTCTCGCGCAGGCGCTTGCGGACGTACGCGTGCAGCGATAAGTAGAGCGGGCGCACTTGCGTCCAGAGTCGGTCCACTTCTTTCGCGAACGCGTCGGGAGGCATGTCGTACTTGGCGCGCCACATGGCTCCGGTGTCCGCGAAGCCAAGCTGCTTGGCGCCTTTGTTCGACAGCTCGACGAAGCGCGTGAAAGGCGCGCGCATTGGCGGCGAGATCGCGTGCCAACCGGTCCAGGCATCCCGCAGCTCATTCGCGTTGCGGCTGTTCGCAAGGATCTTGGTGAGGTCTTCGAGATCGTAGCACTTATTTTTTCCAGCCGGGCAATACTTGCCCTTGCCATAGGTTCCCTCCATCGAAGAAACGATGCGCGTGACCTCCTCGCTTTCTTTCGGATCGGAGGGCGTGGCCAATGTAAGGGAATTCTTCAATAACTTCAGCTTGCGTTCGAGAACGGGGTCGAGCCGCTCTTTATCGAAGCGCGTCGACTCTTTCGCCAGTTGCACCGTGGCGGCGATGGCGCGCTCATCCGACTTGGCGGCGAGGATTTCCGTGTCGCCGGTAATGAACGTGGAGCGCACCCAATCGGCGCGGCTCGCATCCACGGAAAGCGTGAGCAGCTTTTTTTCCGCGTTGTGCAGAAAGTTCTTCGCTTCTTCGGGTTTCTCCCGTGCGCAACCGCCCAGGATCGCCAATGAGATCGCAAACCAAATTCGCGCGTGCATTCTTACTCCCAAGGCGCGATCGCGAATCGGACACGCGCATCGCCTAAATGGATTTCGTCGCCGGACTGCAACTGCACTCCGCGCGCGGAAGCGCGCGGCACTTCGATGCGGCGGCCATCGCGGAAGATGCTGGTCTCGCGTTGGCTCATGTAATCGTAGATGCGGAATTTTCCGGTTACCGGATCGAAGCGGATGTAAGCGTGCTCGCGCGAAACCGTGGTCTCGCTTTCCGCGAAGGCGATGTCGTTCCGCCGCCGAAGACTGCCGCGCTCGTCGATCACTTCTTTCAGACGGCCAAGGTTGACCCGGTCCGCATGGATATCGATTTGCGGTGTTTCGGATCGTCCGCGCACCACCGATAGTCGCGCGGCCGGCCTGGACGGCGCAGGCTTGCCAGCCGCCTTCTTCCGATGAAAGGCGATGCGAAACGGCTGCGCGGTTTCATCGGCGGTAATTTCGACGCTCACGGTGAAATCGGCGGGCAAGCGGCAACCAGCCTCCGAGAGAAGATCCCGAACATCCCGTTCCAATGACCGGTCTTCCGCAAATGCAGCTTCGGCGGCTTCGCGCCGGCCTGAATCGGGGTTGCCGATTTGAATGGCGATTTGGTTGTACGGGAAGACGTACTCTCCCTTGCCCTTCGGCTGAATCCGGTCTTTGACCTCGTTTAGGATATCGCGGCGGATTTCGAGAACTTCGGGTGCGGGAGAGCCGCCCGAAACCTTATGGCTCCAGCGTTTGACGACCCCGCCGATCCAGCGATCCAGTTGTTCGAGAGATTTCATCGGAACATCTAGCGTTTCACGGAGCGGAATGAATCGAAAGCGGAGCCGAAAGCCCTCTTCGCCCAAACCGGCAGTATTCGACGCACGCTCGCGAGTTCACCATTGCTAAATCGCGCGAACATTCGCGGCTCAAGCCCTTCGACGCTATTGTCGAAGAGCAGGAGGTCATCGGCTAACGCGGCTGCTTCGACAGCACTTTTAATTGCACGATCATAGCGGGCCACAATCGCGCCGGGCGCAACGGCGTGCCCGCCGCGGGCGACGCGGTGGACAACCCGCGCAACGTTAAGATCGGAAGTTTCGAGGCAAATGAACACGACTCTGGTTCGATAGCCGAGAGCCTTTGCCCTGCGCAACGCGGCAGCATCCGGGTTAGTGGGGTTCAGACTCTTTGCAATGACGTCGCGGTTTACAAAAGGCAGCGACCACTTCTTGATGTGTTTCTCAAAAAGAGTGCTCTTGCCGGAGCCATTCGGCCCGGCGAGGATGACCAGCTCAGGTGTGATTGCACGCACGCAATGCCGAAAGGTATGTGCTATGCAGCGTCAAGATGAAGATTCAAAATTTCATCGGATCTAAGTTCACGGATTCGCGCGAGTTCTCCATCACGAACCGACACGATGAACCGCCGCCCATCTGGAGTCATCTCGACGACAGCGTATAGGGTGTAGTCGAAGACGTAGCGCGTGCCATCGGGAAGGTCGCAATCCGGTACCGTGTCCGTCCCGTCAATCGATTCGAATATCCGATCCCGCTCTTCTTCCGTCAATTCGTCGAAGGTTTTCAATCGATCCTCCTACAGAGACACCCCGATTTTAACACCGGCTAGATGATCCCTAGCTCCCGCGCCGCCGCCACAATCTCTCCGGCAATGGGGGCGGCCGCCGTTCCGCCGTACTGGCCGTTTTCCACCAAAACGGCGAACGCAATCTGCTTCCCGCCGCTTCCCCCATACGGTGCAAACCCGATGAACCAAGCGTGCGACGGAGCGTGCGCCAGTTCCGCCGTTCCCGTTTTCCCGGCGATCGGCACTGGCGATCGGCTCAGGCCCTTTCCCGTGCCCGACGTCACGACCCCGCGCATGAAGCCGCCGATTTCGCGCGCCAGATCCGGCGAAAGCACCTGCTCCGGCTCGCGCGTCCGAGGATTCGTTTCGTCGATCACCCACCGCCCCAGCGGCGCCGCGCCGCCATTCGCAATGGTCGCCGCAACCCGCGCCATTTGAAACGGCGTCGCAACCACCTGGCCCTGTCCATATGACGCTTGCGGCATCGATTGATTCAGCTTTTTCGGCGTATTCGGTTCGGCCACCCGAATCCCCAACTGGTTTGCCACATCGAACAGAGCCTGCGGCCCGACGCGGTATGTTCCCAATTGCGCGAAGTAGGCGTTGCAAGAAGCGATAATTCCCTTGGCCATATCGACCGAGCCATGGGGCTGCTTATCTTGCACGTCGTCGCGAATCGGACGGCTCGATCCTTTGATGAAATTACCCACGCGCCCATCGGGCAGGCGAATGCATTCGAAGGTGGTTTTCGATAGCCCGGAATCCTTGCGCAATGCGGCCATCGCAGTCACGATCTTGAACGACGAACCGGGCGGGTACAGGCCATACCGCGCGCGATCCAGCAATCCCGTATCGGCTACATCGGCCTCGGGATTCGCGGTGAGCGCGGCGAATTGCGCGGGAGCGGGCCACGGATAACTCACCGCCGCCAACAGGTCTCCGTTCGATGGGTCCATGATCGCCACCGCGCCCTTTTGTTTACCCATCCGCAGAAGATGATCGCGCAGGATCGCCGAAGCGCGCAGTTGCAGCGCGGCGTCGATTGACATCTTCACATCGCGATTGCGATTCAGAATTTCTTTGACGGCGGGATTTTCCGGCTGATAACGATGCCGCAGCAGCGGGATCAGCTCACGGTAGTCGTAGCGCAGCCGGCGAATCACTTCGCCGGTTTTCGGATCCCGTTCCCGTTCAACTTCCGGCTCGTCGTCATACCCTTGCAGCCGCACGCGGGAAGCGCGTTCCTGAAAAGCGGTGTTGGTCGCCCCGAGCATGACGGGCGCGCGAACGTCGCCCAACAGATAGAACAGCGGGGCTCCAAGCGGATAATGCCGACGCTCGCGGTCCGAGGTTGTCCGATCGAGCGAAATACCCAGACTTTCGTATTCTTGCCGGTGGGCTTGCAGCTTCCCGGCGTCGCTGGTCGCGAGAGGAAGGCCGTTGCGATCGAAGATATCGCCCTTCGGAAGTTGGCGCGCGATCGCCAACAATCGGGGATTGTATTCATAGCGACGCACCCCGTCGGCTTGCAACACGAGCGAGCCTTTCACAACGATGTCGTCCGCTTTCACGATCTGGATGTAAGCCGCGCGCCCGATCACCACGCAAAAGGCAACGGCCAGCAGCGCGCCCAGCCGGCGCACCGGCTTCCCGAAATTGGCCGCGTGCTCTTTTTTCGGAAAGGTGGCCGAGACCGAAAGAACGATCGCGACCAGCGCGAAATTGGCGACCATCGACGTGCGCCCGTAGCTCAAGAATGGCGAAACGACGCCCGACAGCGGAATCAGCCCCAGTATTCCGCCCGAGATCAACAGAATCTGAAGCGCGTTGATCAACGTGAGGCCCACAACGAGAAAAAGCGAGTACACGCCCGGAGCGTTCATGGCGATCCGCAGGCTCCGGTAAATCAGGATCGAGTAGAGCGCATACACGCCCAACACTCCGAGGAATCCCCACTCTTCGCCGAGCGAGGAAACAATCAAATCGGTGTGCCCGGCGGGAATCGTTTCGGGATCGCCAAGACCGAGGCCCGTACCCGAGAATGCTCCCGTCGAGAGCGCCCACAGCGATTGGGCCAGTTGTTCGCCGCCATGGACGCGATTGTTCCACGGCGATTGCCACATCTCGATACGCTGATTTACCGTTTCAGGTTTTCCAACGAGGTGGCCAATCCAGAATCCCAGGAGAATGACCGCGAAGCCCGCGGCCGCTAACCCGGCGCGATTGCGCGCGAGGCTGTACAGCGCTAAAAACAGGCAGCCGATCACCAGCGCGGGGCCGAGATCGCTCAACCAGAAAAATAAACCGAGTGAGAGCGCGACACCTGCAATTACCGGCAGCACGTAGTCTAGCCGCGGAATATCGAAGCGGGGCGAAAGTTTTTGCAATGCCCCGTGTTCCTGCCGCAGCTCGCGCAAGGCATCCCAATTCCGCGCGAAGTATCCGGCCAGAAATAACACAATTAAAATGCGAATCACTTCCACGGGCTGGAAGAAAAACAGATTGACCTTGGCATCGCTCGTCCCGGGGCCGCTGCCGAACAAGCCCAGCGCGAGGGCCAGCAGCAAACTCGCGATCAGCGGCACGAAGCTCAATTGGCTGAAGCGGCGCTCGTAATTGGGGAGCGTGAACAGGATGGTCGCTAGGCATCCCCACGCCACGCCCTCGGAAAAGTCGCGAAACGCGAGCGTATCGCGAAGAGGATCGCGCAGGCTCACCATCAAGATCAAACCGCAGCCGGAAAGCAGATGAATCACGGGGAAAAGCACGTTATCTCCCGAGAACCGGCGAACCCTCCACCACGCATGAACGGCGTAGAAAGCCGCGAAATAAACCCCAATCCAAACGAAAAATCGATTTCGAAATTCATTCCGCTCGCGCACCGCCAGAAAGGGCTTCAACTGTGCCAATTGCGTGGCGGTCAAGAGCGGAATGGTTAGCTCGCCTTCGGCTGGAGGCGTCCGCAGCCGGTCCCAAACCCGCCTCAGCCCCCCGCGGTTTGCCAGCCTTTCGCGATCCCGGTCCGCGCGCCGCTCACTCGCTTGCGCCATGCGTTTCTCGAAATTGGGCAGCTTGCGAATCCCCGGTTCCGATTCGTGCAGCCGGATTCTGCCAAGCGCGCCGACATTCTCCAAACGATTGCCATGACGCGTCGCGGAATAGATATGTCGCGCGATGAAATCCCGATCGTCCGCGCTCGGAAAGATCGTGAGCAGGGGCAACAATTGCGTCTGGCTCGTCAGACGGTTGAGATCGAGTAATGGTCCTTGCTGGACATCCCGCGGGACTGCGCGCCCGGTCTTCCCGGCATACACCAAAGCCAGTCCCGCCCCGACCACAAGCGACGCGGCCACCAGCAGCACGAGTTCCCGCCGCCTCGACGACGAGTTTTCGAGAATTTCGCGCTGCCGCCGTTCGGCGATTCCCGCCTGCGCGGTCTTTCGCGTTGTGGTCACTTGAACGAACCCGCGTCTTGCAATTCCCGAATACGGTTCTCCGCCAGGTCCGCCGCGTGAATCGCTTTGAGACGGTTCTGCGTGGCGTTGTAAAACGGACCCGCCTGGGCGTATAAATCTTCGGCGTGCAGATAATCCTGCCGAGCTTTCTCCAGATATTCCCTCTGTTGTTGCGGCATCTCACTGAAGGAACGCGCCGCGCTCACGGTTCGTTCCGCTCGATGATAGTAGCCGTCGGCCAGTTGTGCCTTTTCGCGCTTGCCGCGGGCGTGGCCGTAATCCCAGGCCTTGTTGAGAGCTTCTTCGGCGCGTTCCATGTCGTTCAAATCGTAAACATACAACCGTGCCAAGCCAAGGTACGGATCGGGCGATTTCTTCAGAAAATCCGCCGCCTCGTGAAATTTCGAAACCGCGGCATTTAAATCCTTCGCGCGGTTCGCGCCCTTGGCCCCGCTGCCCGCGATGCGGTCGAGGTGCCCTTCGCAGATGTCCATGTCGCCGCGGATCTTGTTATCGTCGGGATCCATCTCCTCCGCGCGCGCGAATGCCGCGTAAGCCTGCTTCCATTGAGTCTCGCGCACGGTAGGCGCATCGCTGTTGCGGTATTCGAGGATTGGTTCGTTGCCGGCCGCGATCAATCTCGATTTCAACGCCCGCCGGGCGCCCCACATCAGGAAAGGCAGATGCTCGCGCCGGTTCAACTTCCGGTATTGCGTCCAGGCTTCATCCAGATCCAACCGCTTCGTCTCGACGCCTTCTTTGAGAGCTTTTGCGTCGTCGTAAAAAGAGACCTGCATCCCGACCGCTGTAACGGCAACCAGCGCAAGGATACCGAAAACCGCGAAGCATCCGAAGGTTCTTCTGAGCATCGGGCTCGCGGCCCTCCGGATCGGCGGCGGCCCGGTCCGAACGGTGGTACGAATTGTCGCTTCGCTCTCGAGCGGCATAGCGCCGATCCGTTCCCCTTTGAGAAAGCGCGTGAGGTTTTGCCTCACGTCCGTTGCCGTCTCATACCGACTTGACGGATCGCGCGCCAGCATTCGCATGACAATGTTGCGCAGCGATTCGGGGCAGCTTGCGGGAACCGGCCCGGGCGGCGGTCCGGATCGAATGCGCCGCTCCAATTGTTCCCCCGACGCCTCTTCGAACGGCAGTTTTCCCGCGATCATCTGGTACAGGAGCACGCCGACGGACCAAAGGTCCGAGTGCGAATCCATATTTTGCGTGTCGAGCCGCTCGGGTGAACAATAGGCTTTGCTTGCGAAAACGTTTACCGTTTGCTTGCGCGTTTGCGAAAGCGCCTTCGCGATTCCGAAATCGATGACTTTGACGCGGCCTTAGGGATCGATCCGGATATTGCGCGGCTTGAGATCGCCATGCACCACGCCGGTGAATTGTTTATCGCCAATGGAGGTGGAAAAGGTGCGAAGATTTTCGAGCATTTCGCACAACTGCGCCGCGATGCCGGCGGCAAGCTGAGGATTCAGGGGGCCGCGCTGGAGCG
Organism: Bryobacteraceae bacterium; assembly: GCA_051003795.1. GTDB lineage: Bacteria > Acidobacteriota > Terriglobia > Bryobacterales > Bryobacteraceae > JALYXS01. Next base: position 16,485 of record JBPCKZ010000154.1, read on the forward strand.
TGGCGGCGAGATCTTCGCCGGGCACGTACTCCATTTCGATAAACAGATCGCGGCCGGAATATCCGTAGCGGTTTACGGCTACGATGCGCGGGTCCACGCCCCGGAGCCGCTGCTGCAGTTCGGCGCCGAGTTGTTCGGCTTCGAGCACCTCGGCCTCGTCCGAATCCCGCCCGCCGTAGACGATTTTAAGCGCGACCTGTTGACCTACGGCGTCTCGCGCGAGGTAAACCCAGCCCATGTTGCCGCGGCCTAGAAACTCGAGGATCTCGTAACCGCCGAACTTATCGCCTGGGCTCATCGGGAACGCCTGGTCTCGATAATTGTGTTGCCGATCGATAGCGGCGCGGCCAAGCCGCGGACAACAATCGCCGCGCCGATATTGTCGTGGATCGAACACGCTTCGACGACCCCGTTCGACGTTCCGCTAAACTCGATCGCGGCGACCCGCGTGCCCGTGATTTCATCGCGCTCAATGGCGATGTTGGAATCCTTGCTCCAAATTCCGACGTCGCCGCCGCTAATCTTCAACCCAGTCACGCGGGCGCGCCGGATGCCGTCCGCGACGATCCCGCCGGTGATCGCCGCCTCATGGTCGCGCTCGGCGGCAATATCGACATCGTTCTTGAGATGCACGGTTTCGGCATACTCGCCAGCCGCCAGGTGAATGGAGTCTCCCGGCGCCGCGCTTTCAAGCGCCGCCGCGATGCTCTCTTGCGGCCTCACGACGATTGTCCTCGGATGGGGCGGGTCCGGCGCAAGATAATGAAGCGCCACAAAGGTCAAAAGAGCGCCGAGCGGCAATCCGGCCGCCAGATAAAGCCACATAGGACGCGGTTCGGGTTTCGCGGCACGTTTTGCGGCGGATTTTGCAAAGGCCGCGCCCGCGACAAACACGGCGGAGACGTTATCCTTGCTGTTTCGATTCGCCGCCTCGATCAGTTCCCGCACCACGGCGGGCGGATCGGCCGCATGCATTTCGACGATCCGCAAGATTTCGGCGGAGGGCAGCACGTCGCTCAAGCCGTCGCTGCACAACAGCAGCGCGCTGTCGGATTCAAACGGTACGGTCGAGATTTCGATGAAGCCGGCATCGTCCGGGGCGTGCTCTTCGGAGCCCACGTCGCGATACACTTCGTTCCGGCGGGGATGCGACATCGCCTGCTCTTCGTTCAATTCTCCGCTGTCTTCGCGCTCGCCCACGGGGGAATGATCGCGAGTGATTTTTTCGATGCGGCCCTGGCGGAATTTGTACAAGCGCGAATCGCCCACATGGCCGATCGCCGCCTGGCGATCGGCTATGACCGCGACGGTCAGAACGCAAGCCATGCCGTTCCACTCGGGATTATTTTGCGCCGACTCATGGATGGCATTGTTGGCGAGCGCTATGGCCTCGCGGATGCGACGGTCCACGGAATCCGTTTGACGTTCCAGCCGGCTGCGGATGCTCTTGATCGCGATCTCCGCGGCTACTTCGCCCGCCGCGTGGCCGCCCATGCCGTCCACCACCATGAAGAAGCCGCGTTCGTCGTCGGTATAGACACGGTCTTCGTTGTTGGCGCGGACGAGACCTTGATGGCTGGCGGCGGCCGAGTGGAACCGCATGCGTTAGACCCGGTCTCTGGCAAACCAAGCCAGGACCAGCGCGAGAACGAGAAAGAGCGCTAGAAATACGAGCCGGAGCGCGTGGAGCGTGGTCATTTGGGACTGCGGTTATCGGGCATTGCTTTTGGCCGCCCTAAATTCCAGGAACACCACGTCCGCCAGGCCGATCCGCGCTTTTTCAGGCAGGCGCGTTTCGATATTCCGGTCCAGCTCCCGCCCGTCTTCGTGTTGGATGCTCGGCGCAATGCGCTTTCCGTTCACGGTCGTTCCCAGCGTGCTCAGATCCTTGAGGAAGAAACGGCCCGTCGCCAAATCGCGCCGGATCTGAACGTGTTCGCGCGACACATCCTTTTTCGCGTTCAGCTTGAGATCCACCCACCGGTCGGCGGCCCCTCGTCCAATCTTGATCGTCTCCTGCGTCATTGAATACGTTTGGCGTCCGCTCTCGTCTTCATATTCGATATTCGCGAAGACCACCCCTCCGGCTCGCCTCGTTTCGGAAACGCCGCTCGCCCGATGAGTCGTGCTCATGCCGCCGTCCAACTGCTTTTTGGTGATCCGCTCGGTCAAAGTTCCGCCGCGGTTCTCTTCGGCCTTGGGTGCCGCGAACGCCGAATGGACGATCAGCGGGTTTTCCTTCGCGTCCTCGTCGGTGTTCTCGTGAAACTCGACGACCCAATCGCCCATCGCTTCGTAGCGCGCCTTCTTCCGCGTGTCCTTCAATAAAGGCAGATTGATTCGCGATTGGCGGCCCTTATTCAACCGCGAGAGTTCGTCGTTCAGCGCGCGCACGGCCTCCTCTCGGATGCGTTCCTGCACCGGCCGGAGGCGCTCCAAATCCTCCGCGTTCAGAAACACGTCATACACGCTGCGGACCAGATTAGTGAAGTACAGGGGAGCGATTTCCGCCCGCATTTCTTCCAGAATGAGGTCGATGATTTCCCTGGGAGTAACCGGAGCGATTTCGGGCGTCACAACTTCAACAATTCTCGCAGACGGCGAGTCTGGACGCGGCTGACCGGGATCTCGGTTCCCTTTTTGTCGTCCATCCGGACCTGGTAACTCGATTTAAACCAGGGCAGTACTTCGCGAATCCGGTTGACGTTGACGAGGAACGAACGGTGCGCGCGCCAGAAGTTTTCGGGATCCAGATTGGCCTGCAAGTCTTCGAGTGTTCGATAGTTCGAAAGCCCTTCGACGTTGGCCGCGACCAGCGTGATCACGCCGTCGGCGATGGTCGCGTAAATCAAATCCTGGGCGTCGATGATGAAATTCCGGTTGGCGCTCCGCACCATCAGCTTGCTCCTCTGGTGAGTGGCGCGCGGGTAAAGGTCCGGCTCGGCCATCTCGGCGCTTTCCGCATCCGGCTCCTGCACGCGTTCGCCCACCAGACGCCGCGCTCGTTCAATGGTTTCGGCGAGCCTCGCTTTATCGATCGGCTTAAGCAGATAGTCCATCGCTTCGAGACGGAACGCTTCGACCGCGTAGTGATCGAACGCGGTGGAAAAGATGAAATACGGCAGGTTCAGATTCTTCTCGCGAAGCCGCCGCACCACTCCCAGGCCATCGAGCCCAGGCATCTGGATATCCAGGAACGCGACCTCGGGTTCGAGCTTTTCGATCAGTTCCAGCGCCTCGATGCCGTTCCGCCCGCTCGCGAGGACCTCGACTTCCGGGAAGTCTTTCAGCATCCACGCGAGCTCCTCGGAAGCGAGCCGCTCATCGTCGACGACGATCGCGCTGAGGGTTGCCGCGGGCAAGTTCGCGCGATCTCGCATCGGCTTGTTATTATAACCAAGTTACAAAAAACGTGGAACCGTAGCACGCCACCGCAGCACGCCACCGCAGCACGCCGACAAGGAGACCGTAAATATTGGCCGCGTCGAATTCATCACCTGGCAAAGAAACGCCGAAGATCGCCCCCGCCGAAGGGAAACTCGGCATACTCATCCCTGGCATGGGCGCGGTCACCACCACGTTTATCGCCGGCGTGGAAGCGATTAAGCGCGGTCTGGCGAAGCCCATCGGTTCAGTGACTCAAATGGGTACCATCCGGCTTGGAAAGCGCACCGACAATACCAGCCCGAAAATTCAGGATTTCGTTCCACTAGCCGGCTTGCGGGACCTGGAGTTCGGAGCGTGGGACATCTTCGACGAGAATTGCTACGAGGCGGCGCTCCACGCGGGCGTTCTCGAGAAGACCACGCTGGCGGAGATCAAAGAGCCGCTCTCGGCCATCCGGCCCATGCCCGCGGTGTTCGATTCGGAATACGTGAAGCGGATTACCGGCCCGAACCTGAAGCCGAAAGGCTCCAAAATGGACCATGCCCAGATGCTGATCGACGATATTCGCGGCTTCAAGGAGCGCACCGGCGCGGCGCGGCTGGCCATGATCTGGTGCGGATCGACCGAGGCGTTTCACAAGCCGGCGGCCGTGCACGCCTCGATTCAGAGTTTCGAACGAGGCCTTGAGAAGAGCGATCCGGAGATTTCGCCCAGCCAGATTTACGCGTACGCGGCGCTGAAATCGAGCGTGCCATATGCCAACGGCGCGCCGCATTTGACGGTGGATACGCCGGCGCTGATGGATCTTGCGCGCGAGCGCAACGTACCGCTGTGCGGCAAGGATTTCAAGACCGGCCAGACGTTCATGAAAACCCTCATCGCGCCGGGATTGAAATCGCGCATGCTGGGCGTTTCCGGCTGGTTCTCGACGAATATTCTGGGCAATCGCGATGGCGAAGTTTTGGACGATCCCGGATCGTTTAAATCGAAAGAAGAGAGCAAGCTGTCGGCGCTGGAGCAGATTCTGCAAGCGGAATTGTATCCGGATCTTTACAAGGATCTGTATCACAAAGTCCGGATCAACTACTACCCGCCCCGCGGCGATGCGAAGGAAGGTTGGGACAATATCGATATTTTCGGGTGGATGGGGTATCCCATGCAGATCAAGATCGATTTTCTTTGCAGGGATTCGATTCTGGCGGCCCCGCTGGTGCTCGATCTCGTCTTATTCCTGGATCTGGCGCAACGGGCTGGGATGCGCGGCGTCCAGGAGTGGCTTTCGTTCTACTTCAAAGCCCCGATGACCGCGCCGGGGCTATATCCCGAGCACGACATTTTCATCCAATTGATGAAGCTCAAAAATACACTTCGCTGGATGCGCGGCCAACAGTTGATCACGCACCTCGGGTTGGAATATTACGACTGAGACTTCGCCGCCGCGGAATTTGAAAACGCTGGTTATTGGCGGCACGCTGTTCATCGGCCGGCTATTGGCGGCCGAACTTTTGAAAGCCGGACACGAAGTTGCGGTGCTGCACCGCAAGCCGGATCACGGCCTAGCCCGGGAGGTGGAGAACTTGCGGGCGGATCGGAACGACGCGGAGTCGGTGCGATCCGCACTTCAGGGCCGGCGCTTCGATGCGGTGTTCGACAACGTTTACGACTGGGAGCGGGGTACGACGGCCGCGCAGGTCGAAGCTACGGTCGAAGCTACGGTGGGCGCGTGCGGCGAGGGGCTTTCCCGCTATGTGTTTATGTCGAGCGTAGCGGCCTATGGGGACGGGCTCGACCATCGCGAGGACGATCCGCTTGCGCCCGATTTTCATCCCGATCCGTACGCGCGCAACAAGGCGATGAGCGAGCGCGCCCTGTTCCGGCGGCACCGGGATACCGGATTGCCCGTCGTGACGTTCCGGCCGCCGTTCATTTATGGGCCGGGTAACCCGTTCTACCGCGAGGCTTTCTTTTGGGACCGGATGCATGCGGGACGCCCGATCGTTATTCCGGGCGGTGGCGGCCGGCTCATGCAGTTTGTGCTGGTGAACGACTTGGTCGCGGCAGCGGTTGCGAGCTTGAGCGCGCCGGGCGCGGTAGGGCAGGCCTTCAACATCGGAAATCATCGTCCGGTGACGCAACTGGCTTTGGTGAAAATGCTCGCGGACGCGGCGGGAGTGGATCCGAAGCTGATGAAAATCCCGAGAGAGCGGATCGTCGATGCCGGCGGAAATCCCATGGGAAAGCCGGCCTATTTCGGCGTTTACTTCGATATGCCGCCGATCACCGAAGCCATGGGCAAAGCGGAGCGCATTTTAAACATTGCGATCACGCCGTTCGACAAAGGCCTGAAACAGACGCATGCGTGGTATCTCGATCGCCGCGAGGGGGAGCCGATGGACACCAGCTTCGAAGATCGGTTGTTGGCGGCGCGAAATTACTGAATAGCCAAGGTCTCCACCGGCAATTTTTCCAGCGCCGCCAGCGCCCTCAGATTACTGTGATGCAAGCCCTTCGCCTGATACATTTTGCGGTCGGCTTCGGCCAGAAGTTTCTCGGCGTCCACGCCGTCGCCGGGGTAAAACGCCTGGCCGATGCTCAACGATAAAATTTTCTTCCCGCAGACCTGAAACCCGACCTTCACCGCGACATCTTCGAGGCGGCCCACGATGATCTCGACCATTTCCAGATCGATAGCCGGCAGCACAACGACGAACTCGTCGCCGCCCATGCGCGCGACATAATCGTACTCGCGGCATACGTCGCGGAGGCCGCGCGCGGTCAGCTCCAAGACCTTGTTCCCAGTCAGATGTCCGAATGAATCGTTTACCTGCTTGAAGCCGTCCAAGTCGAGCACAAGCACCGCCAGTTCCGTGTTCAGGCGCTTGCAGCGGGCCAGTTCGCTGTCCAAGTGAAGAAAAAGCGATCGGGCGTTCGGGAGCCCTGTTAGCTCGTCCGTAACGGAAGAGCTCTCGACCTGCTTGAAGCGCAACGCATTTTCGAGCGTCAGCCCGGCTTTGGAGCTGATTGCCAGCAGAATGCGCAGGTGATCCTGGGTGAAAGCGTCGGCTCGCGCATGGTAAAGAGTGAGGACGCCCACCACGCCGTCAATCCCTTCAAGTGGAACCGAGATGGCCGACCGCAATGTGGTCATAACGCCGGCATCGTTCAGGTAACCGGGTTCGACCGTGGGATTGCCGTTAACGATTGGCCGGCGATTTTCGGCGACCCAGCCCGAAAGACCCTGTCCAATCGGAATCTGTAGTCCGGAGAACAGCCGGAAATTTTCCCCGCCGACGAATTGCGGCAAAAGATTGCCTTCGCTGCACACGTAAATTGCAATCGAATCGTGAGGAACCATTTTTTTCAACCGCACGGCTAGAAGGGAGAGCGTCTCATCCACGCTGAGCGAGTTGCCGAGATCGTTGGTGATCTCGAGCAGCATCTGGAACTCCTGACGGGCGGACGCTATCGACATCGTGAAATTCGATCCCGGTCCCTGCGACTGCAATTCGTGCGTGTTTTCGAATCCGACGGCCGGCGCATGGCCGCCTTCTATCTTAGTGTTGGTCGAAAGCTTCGACCCCTCCACGTGGCTGGCCACGGCCATCTGCTCCAGTTCCGCGAAGCGGCGGACCAGGATCTCGACGATCTTGGGATCGAAACTCGTGCCCGATCCGCGAATCACCTCCTTCATGGCTTCCTCCAACGGCAATGCGCGACGATACTGGCGATCCGTGGCAAGAGCGTCCAGACAATCGACCACGGCCAAAACGCGAGCTCCAATTGGAATCTCTTCGCCTTTCAAGCCGTCGGGATACCCGCTGCCATCGAATTTTTCGTGATGTGAGCGCACGATCGGCACCACCGGATATGGGAATTTCACGCGCTCGAGAATTTCGGCGCCCACCACCGGATGAATCTTCATTTTGTCGAACTCGGCGGGAGTCAAACGTCCGGGCTTCGAAATAATGTGCTCGGGAACGGCCAGCTTTCCAATATCATGCAGCAGCGCTCCGGCCTGGAGCGCTTGGATATCGATATCCGACAGGTGAAGCTCCCTACCGATTTCGGTGGCGTATACCTGCACCCGCCGTAGATGATCGTGCGTCGTCTCGTCCTTCGCGTCGATCGCTAAAGCCAGGGCTTCGATCGTCCGTAGATGCAAGTCCGCCATCTCGGAAACGTGCGTCGTCTTCTCTTCAAGCCGCCCAAGATACAAGGTGTAGGACCGGTACACCAAATAGATAATTGGCAACCCCATCAGCGATCCTTGCCACCCTAGAAACCGATTGCCGAAATGGATGCATTCCGCCAACGCCCCTCCGACAAGGTACTGCGGAGCCGTCCAGAAAAAGCTGTCGAACCACACGCGATAAACGTTCTTCCGCTCGGTGCTGGCGATGATTCCCGCGATCGCGCCGGTGTTCATCAGGTAATAACAGATCGTGGCGAGGAATAACGGCAGCAGGTCGGACTTATCGACGCCATGGATCGCCCGCAGATGCATCAAGTTGTGGCAGACGCAAATGGGGACGGCCATGTAGAAAGAATTGAATAGCAACTGTTCCCACTTGGGGTGCAAGCGGGCGCGAATCAGGCATTGCGTCAACGTGCTCAGAACGCCCACGATCAGCGTTTCGGCAAGGGAAAGCTCGGTAATGCCGACCAGGATAAAAAGGAAATTCACGGACATCGTGCTCGTGATTCCCGGCAGTGTCACCTTCATGTTCGACACCGCCATCGATGCCAGTACGTAAAAAACAAATTGCCCGAGATGCTCCGATCGCGCCGGCTGCCAACCCCACAGCGAGTGGCAGAGTACCACTGCCCCAGCGGCGATCATCGCGGCCCAGTAGATTCTTGCTTGTGTGGTCCAATCGCGCATTTTGTCCAGTAGAACGGTTGCAGCCTTCCGCCGCTATAAAGGCAGACCGAAGGCCACACGCGAGTAGTGGTAAGTAACTTTATTCTAATGGTTTAGGAATAAACAAGGTTCAGCGTGAATGGGACAAAGTGTCGCACGCCGCTTCTAGACCGAATTCGTGCCCCAACGGTTTCAATGGGATCTGGACTGCCCATGCGATGGGACACTTTGTCCGGGCTTGTGCCTCGCCGGTTAGTGATTGGCGGAGCGGATCAACTGTTCGGCGTTTTTCAACGCTTCAGGCGTCAATTTCTGGCCCGACAGCATGCGCCCCACCTCACGGGTTCGCTCGTCCGCATCTAATTCATGCAGCCGGGCCACGGTTCGGCCCTTCGACTCGGTCTTCTCGACGCGGTAATGATGATCGGCGAAGCAGGCAATCTGAGCGAGATGGGTCACGCAAAGCACCTGGTTGGCGCCGGCCAGCTTTTTGAGTCTCCTCGCCACGCCTTCCGCGGCGCTCCCGCCGATGCCGGTGTCTACTTCGTCGAAAACTAGGGTGCGCCGGCCGCCATCGGGGAGCGGCGAACCGGCAAGACACGTCTTCAGCGCGAGCGCAATGCGCGAGATCTCGCCGCCCGACGCCACCTTTTCGATGGAACGCGGCTCCTCGCCCAAATTCGGCGATACGAGGAAGCGAGCGCTATCCGCTCCGGTTTCCGACCACTCGGCTTGGCCAATGTCAATTTGGAAGACGGTACGGTCCATCGCGAGCGCGCGCAATTCCATCATGACGCGCCCGGAAAGATCCAGCGCGGCGGCGCGACGCTTTTGGCCGAGCTGGTCCGCCGCTCGTTGGTATTCGCGCGCGAGGGTCTGCCGCTGTTTTCGCAATTCTTCGATGCGTTCGCCGGCGTTTTCGACGGCCGCGATCCGGGCGCGTACATCGTCGCGGAACGCCAGGATCTCGTCGAGTGTTCCGCCATACTTCCGCTTGAGCTTATCGAGCGCGGCGAGCCGCGTTTCCACTTCTTCGAGCCGCGCGGGATTCGATTCTAATCTAGAAAGATAGTCCCGCAGGGCGTACGAGGCCTCTTGCAAAGCGATGATCGCGGGATCGAGCGTCTGACGCACTTCGGCAAGCGTCGAATCGATGCGGAGGAGGTCGTCCAGCTTCCGGATGGCGAGACGCGTCGTGGCGTAGGCCGACTCCGGAGAATCGTACAACGCCTCGAACGCCGCCGCCGCATTTTCGGTGAGCCGCCCCAGATTTTGCTGAATGCGCCGTTCGCCTTCGAGGGCGGTATCCTCGCCAGCCCGCGGCCCGGCGCTCTCGATCTCTTTCCGTTGAAACTCCCAAAGATCCAGCAGCCGGAGTTTCTCCTTCTCATTGCCTTCCAGGTCCGCGATTTCCTTTTCGATGGAACGCCATTGCCGGAAGAACGCGCGCGCTTGGGACCGCAAGTGGCGGCTTCCGGCGAACTCGTCCAGCATTTCGAGTTGGGCTTCCGGGAGAAACAGGAGCTGTTGATCGTGCTGGCCGTGAATGTCGCCGAGGTGCGGCGCCAGGTTCTTAAGCAGCGCCACCGTTGCGGGGCGGCCGCCGACGTAGGCGCGCGATTTGCCGTTGGCCAGGATTTCCCGGTCGATGAGAAGCTCGCCGTCTTCCATTTCGAAGCCCGCCGGATCGAGAATGCCCGGGACGCATGCATTGCCGCGAAGATCGAACCGGCCGGAGACGCGGGCGCGCATCTCGCCCGACCGGATCGTGTCGGGCGATGCGCGGCCGCCGAGAAGCAGGCCCAGCGCATCGACGACGATCGATTTCCCGCTTCCCGTTTCACCCGTTAACAGATTCAGGCCGGAGTGAAAACGGACGCTCAGGCGATCGATCACCGCATAATTTTCTATGGCGAGTTCCAGAAGCACTTGTGTGATTATCCACCGGGCGGCGAAAGGCGCGCGTTCATGCTATCCTAGTCGTTTCACCACAATGGCTAACCATGTTTCCTCGCTGAAGCGAGTCCGTCAAGAAGAGAAGCGCACCGAGATTAACCGCCGCGGCAAGACGCGGTTGCGCCACTCCATCCGTGCGATGCGCCGAGCCCTTACGGCGAAAGATACCTCCGCGGCCGCTGGGCTGCTTCCCAAGACTTTTTCAACCATCGACAAGTCGGCCAAGATCGGGATTATCAAGAAAAATACCGCTTCGCGCTACAAATCCAAGCTGCACGCCCGCGTTAAAGCGCTGTCAGCCTAACCACAAACTCTTCCATCACGATCCGGTCGTCGGGGCGCGCGCTCCGCAGATCGCGATCCGCGTTAAACGTCAACTTCAATCCGCTTTCGAGCTGCTCCTTGGAAAATTTCACAGCGGACTGGTAAACCTGTTCGGCCCTCGAGCTCCACATGGGCACGCCCATCCTGGTAAAGTGACCCTGGATTTGCGACGCGGTTTTGAGCCCCGCCTCTTTAGCCGCCAGCGCCATGCGGAACTGCGTGGAAAGGAAGGAGAGCGCGAGCGGAAGGTACTCTCCATCACGGCAGAGCGTATCGAGAACTTGCAGCGCTCGCGCGCGGTCCTTCCGGCCTAGCGCATTCACCAATATGAAGATGGTTGTGGCGCGAGCGTCCGGAATCAGGACGCCGATGTCGTCCACAGTAATCGTCCTTCCGCCAGCCGCAAAGAGCGCCAGTTTCTCCATTTCCGTCGAGATGCGCGCGACATCGCCGCCCAAAGCCTCCACCAGAAGTTCGGACGCATCGGGATCGAGCGCGACTTTGGCTCGCCGTGCAATGGCCTGCACCTCTCCGCGCGCCTCATCGATCGAAAAGCGTTTGAGCTCCACCGTGTCCGGTATCGCGGAATAAAATTTGCGGACGCGCTCCAGCTTCTTCTTATCCTCGCCTTCGAAATCGAAGCGGGTGGCTTCGAAGAGCATCACGACCCCGGGGGATGGATCTCTCAAGTACAAGGGCAGCTCGTTTCCGGAGGACGCCGCGTCCGGCCCGTCATCGCCGCCCTCGTCGTCGATCTTGGCGCCGCGCGGCAGCGCCGCTTCCGCATTGTGGATCAGGATTACGCGGCGCATCGCGAACAGGGAAAGCGCGCGCGCGTCATCCACGACTTCGGCCAAGGTAACTTCCGTCAGATCGTGTTGAGCCAGCCCCTGTTCGCGTTCATCGGCGGGAAGCAGCGCGTCCAGAATGGCGTCGCGGCAACGCCGTCTTTCGTAAGCTTCCGAGCCTAGAAACAGGTAAGCGGGAGCAATCTCCGCGCGCTTGATCCTGGCGAGAAATTGAGCTGGAGACATCTAGAAATTTTCAAGAATGGCGCTGACGATGGTCCTCGCGGCATCGCGGCTAAGCCGGTCCAGAGCCGTTTCGCTTTCGTCGAAATAGACTTTGGGATCGACGCTGATTTCGTAACGCTCGCGAACGTCCATATTTGGCCGGTTGAAGAGCACGGCGCCGGATTTATCCCTGAGCGAGACCTGAAGGAAGAGAATCACCTGGACACCCGCGGCGCGCTGCGTCGCCGGATCGTAGATGGTGGGATAGGTCAAAAAATTCGTTACGGCTCCGGTTAGGACCGCGTCCGCGTTGCCGGTATCGGCGGTGATTTGATAGCGGGTTCGCTCGATAAATTCGCGCGTGATGGCGGCGGTGAGGCGGTCGGAGACTTTATATTGCGTCGAAGCGTTTCCGAATGCGGGAATCGCGATGGTCTGGATGTTCTTGGGCAGCAGGGTGGCGCGGCCGCTGCCCGAAACGTGGTAGCCGCAGGACAGAAGGAGCAACGAAAAAAGCGCTATGCCTGTGGCGCGGACACTCGTGTCTGCCGTGTCCACACTCGTG
>JBPCKZ010000155.1:0-7313 GCA_051003795.1 Bryobacteraceae bacterium
CTCGAGCCGGGCAAACAGACTACGTACGCCATCGGGAAGATCGATTCGGAAGAGGCGGTCTGAGTCAAAAAGCAGGGGCCGCGAACGATATCGTTCGCGGCCCGGAATTATTTCAGTAGCGGTTGCGTCCGCCGCCGCCACCACCGCCACCGCTGCGGTTGCCGCCACCGCCGCTGCCTCCGCCGTAGCCGCCGCGTCCGCCGCCGCCGCCGCCACCGCCGCCGGGACGACCGCCGCCGCCTCCGCCGCCCCCGCTATAGCCGCCGCGACTTCCGCCGCCTCCCGCTCCGCCGCCCCCACCCGGTTTCGGGGGACGCGCCTCATTGATAACCAGCGCGCGGCCCATGAATTCCTTGCCGTGGCAAGCTTCCACCGCGCGGTCCGCCAAAGCGTCGTCGTTGATTTCGACGAAGCCAAAGCCCCGCGGCTCATTGGAAAATTTATCGCGAACCAGGGTCACGGCGTCGACATTGACTCCGTTCTGTTGAAACCAGCTTTGCAATTCGGACTCGGAACCCTGATACGGCAGATTCCCTACGTAAAGTTTCTTCACAACTGCTCTCCTTAACGCTCGTTACGGAATTTGCTCCCACGAGACGGGAGTCCTGAAGGGCAGGATCAAAACGGTCGGAGGCAGATGCAGACGTCTACACCGCACTGAGTTCTTCCGCTCCAGCTACTCGCATTTAATGTTGACGGCTTGACAACGCATTGTCAAATCACGCATGGTCCAATCACGCGCCAGTCCCGGTCTTCAGCTTCTCGCGCTGCTCGCGCAACACCGCCTTCCGGCTGAGCTTGATTTTGTTGCCCTCGAGCGCCAGCACCTTCACCAGGATCTGATCGCCTTCCTTCAACTCGTCGCGCACTTCCTTGATGCGGTTCTCGGCGATCTCGCTGATGTGCAGCAAACCGTCCGTTCCGGGAAAAATCTCGACGAACGCGCCGAAATCGACTAGCCGCACCACTTTGCCCAAATAGGTTTTGCCCACTTCGGCGGTCGCGGTGATGTCGGAGATAATCTGCATCGCCTTTTTGGCCGAAGCCTCGTCGCTCGATGCCACGTGAATCGTGCCGCTATCGTCCACGTCGATCTTCGCGCCGGTTTGCTCGACGATGCCGCGAATGACTTTGCCGCCCGGTCCGATGACGTCGCGGATTTTATCGACCGGGATCTGCATGGTGTAAATGCGCGGAGCGTATTGCGACATATTGCCGCGGGGCTCGGAAAGCGCCTCGTTCATGCGGTCCAGGATGTAGAGCCGGCCTTGGCGGGCCTGCTCCAACGCTTCTTTCATGATGGCGGTGGTCACGTTCGGCACCTTGATATCCATCTGTAGCGCGGTGATGCCCTCGCGCGTGCCGGCAACCTTGAAATCCATGTCGCCGTAGTGATCTTCCGCGCCCGCGATGTCGGTCAGAACCGCGTACTGGTCGCCTTCTTTCACCAAGCCCATGGCGATGCCCCCAACCGCGGCGGTCATCGGAACGCCCGCATCCATCAGCGCCAGACTCGCGCCGCAAACGCTCGCCATCGAGCTCGAACCGTTCGATTCCAGAATGTCGCTGACCACGCGAAGCGTGTACGGGAAGGCCGCTTCATCGGGAATCGCGGCGCTTACGGCACGCTCGGCCAAGGCCCCGTGCCCAATCTCGCGACGGCCCGGGCCGCGCATGAATCCGACTTCGCCAACGCTAAACGGCGGGAAATTGTAGTGCAGCATGAAGCGCTTAGAGGCTTCGCTGCCGGGTTCGAGCAGCTCGATGCGCTGTTCGTCGTCCTTGGTGCCGAGCGTGACCGTCACCAGGGCTTGCGTTTCCCCGCGCGTGAATACGGCCGAGCCGTGGACCCGCGGCAGAACGCCGGTTTCAACCGTAATCTTCCGGATCTCATCGAACTTGCGGCCGTCGGGGCGGCGATGCCGCTTCAACATCTCGTCGCGGAAAATCCGCTCTTTCAATAGGTCGTAAAGCTTGCCCGCGCTGGGCTGCTTCGCCTCTTCCACCGACTCGATTACCCGCTTCTTGATCTCGGAGATCTTGCTGTAGCTTTCAAGCTTGGGGTATTTTTGAGTGTTCATCGCGTCGGTCAAATCCGCGCGGAACGATTGCTCGATCTGGTTGTAAAGCTCCCGGTCGATCTCGGGCGAATGAAAGACCCGCTTGGTTTTGCCGCACTTGTCCGCCATTTCTTTGATGGTGAGGGCAATTTTGCGGCAAGCGTCGTGGCCGAACTCGATGGCCTCGAGCACATGCTCTTCGGACACGTGTTTCGCGCCCGCTTCCACCATCACGATGCCGTCTTCGGTACCGGTGACGACGATATTCAGTTTCGATTCACGGCCTTCGGAATACGAGGGATTCGCGACGGGCTTGCCGTTGACGAACCCGACCCGCACCGCGCCGATGTGATGGGCGAACGGGATGTCGGAAATCGCCAGCGCGGCGGACGCGCCGATGATGCCGAGCACGGCGGGGTCCTGTTCGGGATCGGCCGAGAGAACCATGGCGATGATTTGCGTCTCGCACATGTAGCCTTCGGGGAACAGCGGACGGATGGGGCGGTCGATGAAGCGGCTGGTCAGGATCTCCTTTTCCGACATGCGGCCTTCGCGTTTGATGAATCCGCCCGGAAACTTGCCCGCGGCGTAGGTATATTCGCGATAATCGACGGTGAGCGGAAAAAATGCCGCGCCCGGCTTGGGTTGCTCATTCGCGCAGGCGGTCACCAGGACCACCGAATCGCCGGAGCGGACGACTACCGAACCGTTCGCCTGCTTGGCGAGGCGGCCCGTCTCCAGGGTGATCTTGCGGCCACCCAAATCCACTTCAAATGTGTTTGTCATTGTTAACGAGGTGTTTGGTCGAGGTACGTTCCTCAACTTCTCCATTTGTGAAATATGCGAGGGGAGACGACAGGAAGGAACAGCCGCGATAGCGACGATAGCAGCGGTTGTGAAAGTCTTCCATCCAACAGAGGACTGGAACGACGCGCGAGTGAACCCTAGTGGCGAATGCCCAGTCTTTGCAGAACACCCTTATAGCGTTCGGGACTGTTGTTTTTCAGGTACGTCAGAAGCCGGCGCCTTTTGGCGACCATGATCAACAGCCCTCTACGCGAGGCATGGTCCTTTTTGTGCGTTTTGAAATGCTCCGTGAGCTGCGAAATGCGCGCGCTCAGGATTGCAATTTGTGCTTCGGGCGAGCCCGTATCGGACTTGTGAATCTGATTCTTCTGAAGAATCTGCCGTTTTACGTCAATCGCCAGTGCCATTACAGGGGTTGCTACTCCTTGTCTTCTCTTTTTCTCGTTTTGATACTCATGTAGGATATCACAGTTAGTGTTGCAAATTGTCACTTAATCGTTGTAGGGAGGTCCTGGCGACTTCAGCCTGCTGGATGTCGAACTTCGGATTGAGGGCCAGGGCGCGGTCCAGATATTTCTTCGCATCCGCTTTTCGGCCCAGCGCGTCGGCGATCATGCCGGCATGATAGTAAAACAATGGTTCGGGCGAGTTGAGGGCCAGCGCCTTCGCGCCCGCATCCGCCGCGGCCGCGTATTGCTTGCGCTTGAACAGCACCCAGGCGAGCGCGTCGTACGTGTAGACATCGGGCCGGACGGCAATCTCATTTTGCGCGAGCTCGAGCGCGCGATCCAAATTGCGATCTCGATCCGCATAAATGATGGCCAAATTGCGATTGGTCTTCTCGTTCGCCGACCGCGCCAGGGTCTCGATGACTTCCAGTAATTGCTTCTGCCGCTTGCTCTCCGCCGGTTTTCCCGCGCGTTGGTACAATTCCTCGAGCGCGGCCGCATATTCGGGGAGCGGCACGGACGCTTGCGCGCGCTTGTACGACTCGATCGCTTCGGCCGTACGATTCTGCGCCGCCTCGATACTCCCCAAGCCTGCGTACGCCGGGTAGTAGTTGGGAAAGACGTTGAGCGATTCGCGGAACGCGGCGGCGCCCTCCGGTAACTTTCCTATCTTGAAGTACATTTTTCCGAGGTCGGCGAGACACCAGGCCTTGTTCTCGGGCGTGGCGGCAGCTCCCGAAATAGCGGCTTTCATCAAAGAGATCGCGCCATCCGGATCGCCGGTGACGAAGTGGTAATACGATAGGCGGTTGTAACTCGACAGATCCGGGCGAAGCGCCGCCATGCGCTCGTAGGCCTTCCTGGCTTGATCGTACTTGCCCAGTTCCATCGAAGCGTCCCCGAGCGTTCCCCAGTTCCAGGGATCGTCGCGGAAGAATTCGGTCATTGCCTGGGAGTACTCTTCCACTTGTTTGAACTCGTGGCGTTCCATGCCGATCTCGCTGCGGAGGCGTAGGGCGGGGTAGTTTCCCGCGTCGCGCGCGAGCAGGTCGTCGACGATTTTCGAAGCGCGATCGAGATAGCTGAAGTCGACCGTCTCGCGCATTTTCTGGATGTACGCCTTGGCGAGGGCCGTTTCGCCGCCGGCGGTCTTGCTGAGAGCGGCAATGCGCTCGTCGGTGGTCTGCGGCCGCTGCGCGAAAGCCGCGCAGGATGCAAACATACATTCGCAGAATATGAATATGATGAATGTGAATGTGGCGCGGGCACTCGTGCCTGCCGTGTCCCCACTCATGGGGACACTTGCTTCGAACTGGTGTCCACACCATTGTGGACACGGCAGGCACGAGTGCCCGCGCCACGAGACAGAAATTTTGCAAGGCGTTCCATCGCCGGTTCGAGGATCGACATGTCCGCCGCGTAGCAGAGCCGCACCGAGCCCTCCCCGCCGGCGCCAAACGCCACGCCGGGCGCGATGCCAAGCTTGGTTTCCATCAATAGCCGCTTGCAGAAACCAAACGAATCCGCGAGACCCTCGATGCGCGGAAATAAATAAAAAGCTCCGTCGGGTTTCGGAACGATCACGCCCGGCATTTGCCGCAGCGCGTCCAAACAGAAATCCCGATTCCGTTTCAGCCGCTCCAGCATTTCCACCAGTTCACGCTCGCCCTCGAGCAGCGCCGTTTCCGCCGCCTTCTGCGCGAAGCTCGCCGCGTGGGAAACGATAAATTCGTTCAACTGCGTGGCTTTCCGCGCAAGGTCCCGGCGGGCGACAAGCCAGCCGACCCGCCACCCCGTCATGCAATAGCTTTTCGAAAACGAGTGAACCACCATCACCGCGTCGTCGCGCGTGGCCTTGCGTAAAATCGATGGGACCGGAGTGCCGAGGGCCTCGGTCGCATAAAACAGCCGGTCGTAAACCTCGTCCGCCATTAGCCACAAATCGTGGCGCCGGAAAAATCGAGCAGCCGGTCTTGATCGCTTTCGGTTGCGACCCAACCGAGCGGGTTCGAAGGCGACGTATAGAGCAGCAGCCGCGTGCGGGAATTTACCGCCGCTTCAAGCGCATCGAAATCAATTTCGTACAGATCGCCGCGCAATGGCTGCGGAACCTGCCGGACGACCGCGTTCGCCATCGCGACAATCGACGATCCATTGGGCCAGGCAGGCGTCAGTACGAGCGCTTCATCGCCGGGATCGAGCACCGCGCGGATGCCGACATTCAGCGCTTGCACTCCGGACGCCGCGATCACGATTTCGTTTGCCGGATCGAGCGTTACGCCCTGAAGATCCCGATAGTGCCGCGCGATGGCGCCGCGAAGCGAAGGCAGCCCGGCATTTTCCGTGTAGTAGGTGAACCCATCGGCGAGCGCCTGGGTGGCGGCCCGCTTGATGTATTCGGGCGTGGGCAGATTCGATTCGCCGAAGTAGAGGCGCAGCACTCCGTCCATCGGCATCGCGATCTCCGCAAGCTCGCGAATCCGCGAGTGTGGAACGCGCTCGACGGATTCGGCGACGCCCGCCACCTACCAAGCCTTCCGGCGGGCCGTCTCACCCGTGATGTTGATCAGTTCCGTGGGGTAGTCGCCGGTGTAGCAGGCATAGCAGAATTCGTGCTTGTCGTCCTTCACGGCTTTGCGCAAACCGCCGATCGACAGGTATCCAAGCGTGTCGGCTTCCACGAACTTTCGAATCTCGTCCACGGTGTTATTGGCGGCGATCAGTTCATTCTTCGTCGGCGTATCGACGCCATAAAAGCAGGGAGAAATCGTCGGCGGGCAGGAAATGCGGAGGTGCACTTCGGTCGCGCCGGCTTTTCGGATCATGCGGACGAGCTTGCGGCTGGTCGTCCCTCGAACAATGGAATCGTCGACTAAAATCACGCGCTTGCCTTCGAGAAGATGGCGCACGGGATTCAGCTTGAGCTTGACTCCAAAATCTCGAATGGCCTGGGACGGCTCGATGAACGTGCGGCCCACATAGTGGTTGCGGATGAGGGCGTGGCGGAAAGGCAAGCCGGACTCGGCCGAGTAACCGAGTGCCGCGGCGACGCCCGAATCGGGAACGGGGACCACGATATCGGCATCTGCGGGAGCTTCCCGGGCGAGGCGGCGGCCCAAATTTTCGCGGGATTCCTGCACGGGCCGGCCGAACACGAGCGAATCGGGGCGCGCAAAATACACATGTTCGAACACGCATTGCGAGATCGGACGCTCGGGCGCATAACGCTCGCGCGTCACGCCTTCCGGGCCGACGATCACCATCTCGCCGGGCTGCACATCGTTGAGGTAGACGGCGTCGATCAGATCGAACGCGCAGGTTTCAGAGGCAAAAGCGTAACAGACCTTGCCGCCGGACATTTCCATCTGCCCCATGGCAAGCGGGCGGAAACCTTGCGGGTCACGCGCCACGATAATGCGGTCTTCGGCCAGAAATACGAGTGAAAACGCGCCCTCCAGCTGCAGCATGGCATCGCGCAAAGCCCCGGCCAGGGTGCGCTCCGCCGAGTGCGCCACCAGATGCAGAATCACTTCGGTGTCGCTGTTGGCCTGGAAGATCGCCCCGCGGCGTTCGAGATCGCGGCGCAGTTCATCGGCGTTGGTGATGTTGCCATTGTGCGCGACGGAGATGCGGCCCTTGTTGCACGCGACGGAAAAGGGCTGCGCGTTGAGCAGCGCCGTGTCGCCGGACGTGGAATAACGCGTGTGCCCGATGGCGAGGTGGCCGGGAAGCTCGCCGATGATGCCGGGCGTGAAGATGTCGGCGACATGGCCCATCGATTTCCGCGTGTGGATTTCGTGGCCGTTGCTTGAAGAAGTGCCCGCGCTCTCCTGCCCGTGATGTTGCAGCGCGTAGAGGGGGAGGTAGGTCAGCTTCGAGGCTTCGGGATTGCCGTAGGTGGCGGCGACGCCGCACTCTTCACGAAATTTATAGAACATTTATAGGAGTGAATGTGGTGTACCCACCCCCGCGTTTCCTTGCTCCACCCCCCCCCGCC
>JBPCKZ010000156.1:0-31197 GCA_051003795.1 Bryobacteraceae bacterium
CCGAGGAAGTCGCGCGATTCGAAGAGATCGACTTCGAAACCGGCGCCGCCGAGCGCGGCAGCGGCGGCAAGGCCGGCAAGCCCGCCGCCCGCGACAATCACTTTCGGCAAATGCTTTCATTATCGCAACGGCATAAAATGCAAACTGTGAATCGGAGATCGTTTGTGAAGCTGGCGGCGGGTTCGGCCGCGGCTGTTTCGAGCGCGGCCCAACTGCCGGAGCTTCCGCCCGCGGGCCATCATGTCCCCGAACCTCCACGCAATCCGCGCCCGAACGTCCTATGGATCTTGGGCGATCAGTTTCGCGCGCAGGCGCTTCAGTACAATGGCGACCCGAACTCCCGCACCCCGAACTTGAACCGCGCGGAGATTAACGGCGTCGCCTTCACCGGCCATGTCTCCGGCTTTCCGCTGTGCTGTCCGTTCCGCGGGTCCATGCTCACCGGCAGCTATCCGCACAATTGCGTGCCGGGACACGAATATCCTTTGCCGCAAGGACGCAAAACCGTGGCCGATGTTTTCAACGCGAATGGATATCGCACCGCGTATTTCGGCAAGTGGCACCTGGGCGGCTTCCACGAACGCGACGGCCGCGCGGCATTCTTCATAACCGATCCCGCGCGCCGCGGCGGCTTTGAAACCTGGACGGGTTATGAGAACAACAACAGCCAGTGGGACTCCTGGGTGCATGGCGGCGCGGGCAAGGACGCCTTCCACTACCGCCTGCCCGGTTATGAAACCGATGAGCTGACGAACCTGCTGATTCGCTACCTCAAAGATTACGTCGAGGAGCGGAAGCAAGGAACGGCCAAGCCGTTCTTCGGGGTCTTAAGCGTGCAACCGCCGCACGATCCTTACATCGCTCCCGAAGAGTTCATGGCGAAATACAATCCCGAGCGGCTGCAGCTTCGCGCCAACGTGGCGCACTCTTCGAGCATCGAGCGGCAGGCGCGGCGCGACCTGGCGGGCTACTGCGCCATGATCGAAAACCTCGACTGGAACTATGGCCGCGTGGTCCGGGTGCTGGAAGAGAGCGGCCTTCTGACCGATACGCACATCTTCTTTTTCGCCGATCATGGCGACATGCACGGTTCCCAAGGCCTGTTCCGCAAGACGTGCCCGTATGAAGAATCGATCCGCACGCCATTCACCATTTCGGGCGGCACGCCGCGATATCAAGGATGGAAAAACGGGCGCTTGCCGGTGGTCTCCAATCACGTCGATATCGCGCCAACAACGCTCGGGCTGTGCGGAATCGAAAAGCCCGATTGGATGGCGGGCGCGGACCTGTCGCATCACCGGATCGATAAACCCGCCGCTGGCCCCGAGCCCGACTCGGCCTACCTGCAGAACGTGATTCCGACCGGCCATCCCGACAGCGTCAATACTCCGTACCGCGGCGTGGCGACGCGCGACGGATGGAAATATGTCTGTTTCGAAAATCGCTCCTGGTTGCAGTTCGACTTGAACGACGATCCTTTCGAACAAGCGAATCTCGCCCAAAACAACAGTTATCGCGCCGAGCGGAAAATGCTGGCCGGACGGCTTCGCCAGTGGGTCGCGGACACCGGAGACCGGTTCGAAATCCCGGCGGATTGATGGATATCCGTCAGCTCGAACTTTTTCTGGCGGTGATGGAATATTCAAGCGTGACGCGCGCGGCGGAGAAGATGTTTATCTCTCCCGGCGCCGTGAGCCAGCAACTTCGGGCGCTCGCGAACGAGTTGCGGACCGAGCTTTTTTCCCAATCCGGAAGACGGCTTGTGCCGACTCCCGACGCGCACAGGCTTGCGGAACACGCGAAGTCCGTAATCGGGCAAATCCGTCAGATCGAACGGGAATTCGAAAACGATCCGCTGCGCGACACCCGCCCGTTTCATTTCGCCACCGGGGCCACCACGCTGATCCACCGCTTGGGGCGTCCACTCCGCTCGATGCACAAGAAATACTCGCATGCCGACATTCACATCACGGTCGCGAACACCGAGGACGTCGTGGCCGGTCTGGTCGAGAGGCGATTCGACCTCGGCTTGATTTCCCTGCCGATCGCAGAGCCGTGCTTGACGGTGGTTCCGCTATTCGAAGAAGAATTGCTGTTCCTGCGCCCCTCGCCCAATCGCGTTCGCGGCAACGCCGTAATCTCGCTACAACCAACTCAGTTGTCGGGTCCTCATTTCTGCTGTATTCGAAGAAGAGCAACATGCGCTCGATCATCGACCGATTTTTCGGAGAGATCGGACTGACTCCGAGAGTTGTTATGGAAGCCGACGACACCGAAGCGATCAAGCGGCTGGTCGAGGCCGGATTTGGCTACTCGATCCTTCCCCAATTCGCCCTGCGCGGTCCGGCCCGCTTCTACCAGACGTTTCGCATCGCGGGGCGCCGGCTCGCGAGGACACAGGCCTTAGCCATGGCTCGCACCGCCTATCCTCGCGCGCTTACGCAATCGATAGCTGGGTTCTTGAAAACCGCGCTCGAATCGGATTGATTCTCATCGCTCCAATTGCCCGATCTTCGGCAAGAGCAGTTGAATAATCGCCAGTGCCAGCAAATACATGGTGCCCGCGATGAAAAAAAGCGGGCCGTACGCGCCGTGGGAAAAGTCCAGCCAGTATCCCACCGCGGGCGCCACGAGCATTCCGCCGATTGCGCCGCCCAGCCCGCCGAGGCCCACCACCGATCCCACCGCCGATGGCGGAAACACGTCCGATGCCAGCGTGAACAAGTTCGCCGACCACCCTTGATGCGCCGCCGCCGCGATGGCAATCAGCGCTACCGTCAGCCAAAGGCTCCCACGCGAGTACATGACCCCGATCACCGGCAACACCGCGATGGCACACGTCAGCATTGCTGTCTTCCGGGCCGCGTTCAGAGTCCAGCCCCGCTTCAGTAATGCGGAAGACAACCAGCCGCCGCCGATCGATCCGAAATCCGCCGTGAGATAGATGGCGATCAACGGCGGCCCCAACTGAGTGAGATCCAGGCCGTAGTTCCGGTGCAGGAACCCGGGCAGCCAGTATAAATAAAACCACCAGACCGGATCGGTCAAGAACTTTCCGGCGACGAAGGCCCAGGCGCCCCGCGTCGCGAGTAGCTTTACATAAGGAACTCGAATCGAAACGTCCGGTTCGGCTTCGCGATCCGATTCGATCAGCGCCAGTTCCCCCGGCGACAATAGCTTGTGCTCGCGAGGCTGCCGGTAAAACGTCAGCCAGAGCACGACCCAGACGAGATCGAGACTGCCCGTCGCGAGGAACGCGGAACGCCAGCCAAAGCTTGCCGCCAGCAGCGGCACGACGAGCGGCGCGACGATGGCGCCCACGTTCGAGCCGCTGTTGAAAATCCCGGTCGCAAGCGCGCGCTCGCGTTTCGGAAACCAATCGGCAACGGTCTTAATCGCCGCGGGGAAGTTGGCCGCCTCTCCGATTCCTAAACCGAAGCGCGCCATCGCAAACCGCACGGAGGTTCGCGCGAGCGAGTGCGACATCGACGCGAGACTCCAGACGATCACCGCCAGGGCGTATCCGGTTCGCGTGCCCAGCCGATCGATTAGCCGTCCGGCAATCGGCATCATGATGGCGTACGCGCACTGGAATGCGAAAACGATCCATCCGAAATCCGCTTCGTGCCACCCCAATTCGCGCTCGAGCGTTGGCTTGAGAATGCCCAGCACCTGCCGGTCGATGTAGTTGACCGTCGTCGCGAAGAACAGCAATCCGCAGATGTACCAACGCAAGTGCGGCAGCGTGCGCCGGGATGCGCGCCTTACCGCGCGCGCAGCTTGGTCCATTTCTCGATGTTCGAACGGAAGAGGCGATTCACGTCGCGATCGATCGTCTCTCTGGTCACGGTGCACCCATCTTGGGACATCAGCCGGTATGAGTTGGCTAGAATCGCCGCCATGGTCCGGCGCGTGTTCCGCCATTTGTAGATCACCTGCTCCAGTATGCGCGCGTCGGAATGTTGCGCGATAAAGCTGGTCCCCAGCATCTCAATGCGCTCCCGGGTGATCTCTTCGACGATCGACGGATTGTTTAGAAACCACCAGCATCCGAACGGCATCAGGTTGGCGAATTTGCGCGCATACACGCATAACTCATATTGGTTTTCGCGGCTAAGGACGCTGGTGAGGAAGCGGTTGCCGGGGTAATCCCGGCAAAGATTTTCGAGCGAGTGGAGGTCCGCGCGCCCCACGGCGTCACCGGCCAGGCGCAGCGCCGGATTCACTTGGTATCTCACGCCAATCATCAAGGAGAGCGGGATATCGAACTCGCTGCACGCGGGCAGAACGGCTTCCGCGAGCAGTTTGCCGCGCACGCTCTCTTCGGGGAACAAAAACGTGTCGGGCAGCGAAACGGCCATGTAGACCGGACGCATTCTCACGCACCAATCGGCCAAAAAGCGGCGAACTTCCGCAACGGACTTGCCAGATGCCGCTTGATCCACCGCATAGCCCTTCTCCGCCAAAATACGCCAGTGTTCCGGCCACTTGTTCAAGACCCGGTCCAACCGCAGGACGGCATGGAATTGCGGATGATCCTCGGCGCCTCGTTCCCAAAGCGGCCCTTCTTCCGGATCGAGCGGGTCGTTGGTCATAATCGCTTCGCTCACGCCCGCGAGCTCGAAAACCTTCTTGATGTGCGCCTCGAGATTTTGCGCCGCGAAGAATTCGCGCGCCTCGCGCAGGCCGTTGTCGCCGGTTGGCAGTCCGAACGCTTGCAATACGGCCACGACGCCGCGGGTGGCTTCCGAGATGGGGCTGTTCTCAACGAACAACGCACGCCAAATGGCGTCGGCCTTCTGTCGCTTCGATAATTTCCAGTATTCGCCGGGCGCGATTTCGGACGATCGGAACAGCTCGGCTTCCAGATAGTGGTAAGTAACCAGATCGTCGATGCCCCACGCCCCCACCTTGCTCAGGGATGGCTTAAACAGGTGCGTGTGGACGTCGATGAAGGATGCCGCGTTCAGCGATTCTTCAACCGCGGACGCAATTGAATTTTCGGGGAGTGTGGATGTCATGTCTCCAGCCAGTTTACGTGCAGGCGGCGCGATAACTCCATTGAGTTCCGCTAAACGTTCCGTTTAGCATTTGTGAATTGACTCCCTCGGGCATTCCCCGTATTGTGGATTAGCCGTGAAATAATCCGGGCCAGTATCGCGATTTGTTCAGGCGCGTTCTACAGGAATAACTATGACCACGCATCGTCAAACCAATGTAATTCGAGCGGGTAAATTCACGCCGCTATTGTTAGCCGCGCAAGGCCTGCTCTTCTGCCAGGGCTTGGGCTCCATCACCGGTACAATCACCGATCCGTCCGGCGGCCTAGTTCCGTCCGTCACGGTCAAGATCACGGACGAGGGAACTTCGGCGGTGCGGGCGACAGCCACCAATACGCAGGGTTACTACGTCTTCCCGGCCCTCCGCCCTTCCACTTACTCGCTCGATGTGGAATCGGCGGGTTTCGCTCCGTCGATTCGCAAAGGCATTATTCTGCAGGCCGACGAAAGCGCGACGGTCAACGTGACGCTAACGGTTCAGCAATCGAGCCAGCAGGTGGAGGTCACCGCCGACGCGGCTCAAGTGAACACGACCAACGCGACGGTAAGCGAGGTGGTCGACCAACGAAGGATGGTCGATCTGCCGCTCAATGGACGCAACGCCGCATCTTTGTTGCTGGTAGTCGCGGGGGCCACGCCCGCGCCGGCGAGCGACGTCGATCAGGGAAATACGAAAACGTTTCCTTCGACCATCACCGTTTCGACCAACGGCTCCCGCCAAAATCAGGTGAGCTTCCGGCTGGATGGCGCGAACAACAACGATATTTATACCAATGCGAACCAGCCGTTTCCATTCCCCGATGCTCTCCAGGAATTCAGCGTGCAGACCAGTAACTACTCGGCTAAGTATGGCGGCAACGCCGGCGGCGTGGTCAACGTGGTGACTAAGTCGGGAGCCAATGAAGTACACGGAGACGGTTTTGAATTCGTGCGCAATGCCGTCTTCAATGCGCGCAACTTCTTCGGCGCGAATCGCGATCGGCTCAAGCGCAACCAGTTCGGCGGAGTAATTGGCGGCCCCGTGGTAATCCCGCATCTCTACGATGGCCGCAACCGCACGTTCTTTTTCTTTGGATATCAAGGAACCCGCATCCGCAATATCAGCGGCACTTCGAACGCCTATGTACCGACCGCCGCGAACCTCAATGGCGATTTTTCGGCACTGCTTGCGGCGAACAACCCGGCCAATCCGTTCGGCAAGGCCGTAATCGTAAACGATCCCAAAACGGGCCAGCCGTTTCCCGGCAACCAGATTCCGGTGGCCCGTTTCGATCCCGCCGCGGTTGCCTTCACGAAGTATCTGCCGCAAGTAGGCGGCAACGGCAAGATCTTCTACGCGCAGCCTTTGGCGCAGGATTTCAATGAATACGTGGCGCGCGTGGACCATTCGATTTCCGATAAAGACCGCATTTCCGGACGCTACTTTTTCGACCGTTTCGTGAACGCGCCGTTCTTCGACAAGACGAACTACCTGAGCGCGGCCAACTTTTCCCAGATCAACTCGCACAATGCGCTGTTGAGCGAAACCCATATCGTCAGCCCCGCCGCGTTGAACGAATTTCGCGCCAGCTTTTCGCGGCAGACGTCGAATCGCGGTCCGGCCCCAGGCAGTATCAGCCTCGCGGACTTGGGCGCAAGCTTGTATCAGCCCACGACCGGAAAAACTCTCGAGGGCATAAACGTCTCGGGTTACTTCAACCCCAGCCAGACCGATCCAGCCCTGTTCATCCGCAATCAGTACAACCTGAGCGACGATTTCAATTGGGTCCGCGGAAAGCATAACATCGCATTCGGCGCTTCCGCCATTCGCGGCCAAGTGCTTCTGCGCAATCAGTTCCGCACATCGGGATCGTATACCTTTACCGCGGATACGACCAACGACGCGCTCGCCAGCTTTCTGCTCGGTTATGTCCGCACTTTCACGCAGGGTTTCGGGGAATTCAAAGACAACGTGCTCAATTCCTATAGCCTCTACGTTCAGGACGACGTTCACTTGTCGCGCCGGTTGACCATCAATTTGGGCCTGCGCTACGACCCGCAATTTCCCTGGCAGGAGCGCAAGAACCGCATCGAGCAGTTCCGCGTGGACGCTTACAACGCGGGCACGCGGTCTCAGGTATACACCAACGCGCCTCCCGGATTGCTGTTCCCCGGCGATCCCGGCGTGCCGAAGTGGGGCGCCGGGGAGCTACGCCAACATCGCGCCGCGCGCCGGATTCGCTTACGATCTATTCGGCGATGGCCGCACCAGCCTTCGCGGGGGCGCCGGAATGTATTACGATGCCTTGCAGGATGGCATCTATAACAACCGCTTTGTCGACGTCACGCCTTTCAGTCCGCAGTTCAGCTTGACAACTCCCGCTGGAACGTTCAGCAATCCGTATCTCGGACTGGCGAACCCGTATCCCGCGCCATTTCCGCCGCCGAAGAACACGCCGTTTCCGGGTCCGGTGCTGGCGATCACTTACGATCCGGCGAATGGCGCGCGGGAGCTTACGCCCGTGGTTTATAACTGGGACTTAATGATGGAGCGGCAGCTTTCGGCCGACTGGCTCCTGCGGGCGGCTTATGTCGGTTCGCATTCCATTCACTTACTCGAATCGACGGAGTTGAATCCGGCGGTTTACACGCCGGGAAGCAAGTTATCGACGGATCAACGCCGCGCTTTCCAGCCGTATGGCAGCATTTCCCAGGCTTCTCAAGATATCAATTCGAGCTATAACTCCCTCCAACTGACCGCCCAGAAACGGTATTCCCGGGGATTAACTATCTTAGCCAACTATACCTGGTCTAAGTCGATTGACGACTTACCCTACGCTCAAGGGATCACGGGTGTTTCGGCGGGCAATAACTCGCCGATTCCCTGGAATTTTTCGGGTCGGCATCAATACGATCGCGGCCCTTCGGAGTTCGATCATACGCATCGATTCGTTGCGTCGTATGTCTGGGATCTGCCGAAGCTGGCCAGCGCCAACGCATTGATGCGCGGCGTGGCGGGCGGATGGCAGATGACGGGTATTGTGACGGCGCAGTCGGGCGGCCCGATCACCATTCTCGCGGGCAAAGATCAATCGCAAACGGGCATTGGGGCGGATCGCGGCCAGTTCGTGAGCGGGAATGTCTATGGCTCCGGAGCATGCGGCGCGTCCGGTCCCTGCGTGAATTTTCTGAATCCCGCGGCGTTCGCGATCCCCGCGCTCGGGACATTTGGAAACGTCGGAAAGGGCAGCTTGCGAGGTCCGAATCTAATCACATGGGACACGGGCCTGTTCAAAGAGATTCCGCTGCGAACGGAGCGCTTGAAATTGCAATTTCGCGCCGAATTTTTCAATATCTTGAACCGCGTGAACTTCAATAATCCGAACGTCACGGTGAGCGCCGGCGGTTTCGGAAGCATCACCGGCGCGGGCGACCCCAGAATTGGACAGTTGGCGCTGAAGATACTATTCTGATTTCGATCCACATGAAACACGCGATACTCTGGATTACTCTAGCGATTCCGCTCTCCGCCCAAATCGGCGGCGGCGGATCGATTCAGGGAGTTGTCTCCGATACGTCGGGCGCGATTATTCCCGGCGCGGCGGTCTCCGCCACTAACGTTAAAACCGGGATCAAGACCGAGCGGGAAACCACATCCGCGGGCCTATACACGTTGTCGCCGCTCGCGCCCGCCGAATACAGCATCACTGTCGCGGCGGCCGGCTTCCAAACTCTGGTGCAGGAACATGTCGTCGTCGATGCATTGAGCGTCGTGGGCCTGAATCTCACGTTGAAGGTGGGCGCGGCGGCGGAACAAGTGACGGTTACCGATACCCCGCCCACGCTGAATACATCCGACGCCAGCCTCGGGCAAACCATGCGGAACGAGCTATACACGTCGTTGCCGCTGCAGATGGGCAACGCGCCGCGAGATCCCACGGCTTTCACGCAGCTGATGCCGGGCGTTTCGAGCAGCAGCGCAACCGGCAATACGGCGGGCAACGCGCGGGGCGGACAAGATCACTCCCAGGAGGTTTACGTCGAAGGCCTGGCCGTTACCAACCCCGTGGGACAGGGCGAGACGCGCACGCTCGGGCTGGGCATTTCGGTCGAAGCCGTGGATCAGTTTCAGATGGAGACCGCCGGCACCGCTGTAATGTACAACGGGCAGGGCGCGTCGAACTTCGTGTTGAAGTCCGGCACTAATGGGTTTCACGGCGCCGCTTACGAGTACTTCCGCAATACCGATCTGGACGCCAGGGGCTTCGTCGCCAGAGTGACCCCGATCGAACATCAGAATGAGTTCGGCTTCAATATCGGCGGACCGATCAAGAAGAACAAGCTATTCTTTTTTAGCAACTACGATGGGTATCGGTTCGCCCAGACCCCCCAGCCGGGTTTGCAAACCGTTCCGACGCTCGCCGAACGAAACGGCAATTTCAGCGCCTTGCCCGTGACTATTTACGATCCGGCCACGACGGATTGCTCGCATGGCCCGTGTACACGGCAGGCTTTCCCCGGCAACATAATCCCGGCCAATCGAATTTCTTCCGTTTCCAAATACTTTCAATCGTTCCTTCCCAATCCGACCAACGGCAACATCCAAAGCAATTATCTGGGTACGGTCCCGGTCGGCTATACCGATAACAGCACGACTAATAAGGTCGATTACTCGTTGAACGACAAGAATACCTTTTATATTTTGTTCAGCCGCGGTCATCGAAGCCAGACCACGCCGTATCGGGGCAACACGCTACCGCTCCCCTATGCCAGCACGCGGCTGGTGGATGAATTGCCGATTACTACTCAGGCAAAACACACTTATGTCGCGACGCCGAATCTGATTAATCAATTCAGTTTTGGATATTCGCGGTTCGCCGTGCCGATCACGAATGTTACGATAGACGGCAATTATCCAATCAAAGCGGGACTGACCGGATTGCCGCCGGGAGAGGCCGCCAGTTCTTTCCCGGAGATCTCCTGGAACGGCCCCAATCCTCCCGACGCTTGACGCGCGAATGGGGGCGGACGCGCATTCAACGACGTCTCCAACACCTTCACGCTTCAGGACAATGTCCAGTGGACGCATGGCAAGCACGCCGTTACGCTCGGAATCCAAATTCAAGCGCTTCAAATCAACGAGAAGCAGCGGACTTACGGCAGCCTGGCGACATGGAGTTTCAGCAACACGCAGACGGCGGCATTCAATGCCAACGGCACGCTTCTCACCACCACCGGGAACGCCTATGCCAGCTATTTGCTCGGCGCGCTGAACACCGCGAACGTCGTGGAGGATTCGGTTGTCGAGACAGGCGGACGTTACAAGGATTATGCCTGGTGGGTGCAAGATAACTTCAAAGTTACGCCACGACTGACTTTGAATCTGGGATTGCGTCACGATCTTCTCGGTCCCTATAAGGAAGTGCTGAACTGCGAGTCCTTTTTCAATCCGAGTGCGCCGAATGCGGCCGCGGGAGGGCGTCCCGGCATTTTCGAATTTTACGGCAATGGCGCGGATAGTTGTCATTGCATCAGCAACGTCAAGACGGATTTGAAAGATTTCGGGCCGCGGTTAGGTTTGGCCTATAACTTCACGGATAAGATGGTGATTCGTGCCGGCTACTCGATGATGTACACGCACCGGGGCGCGTCCGGCGGCAGGGGCGGCGGACGTTTCGGCACGGACGTGCTCGGCTATTCGGCCAGCCCAGCGTTTACGAGCGCGGACCAGGGGATCAGTCCCGCGTTCTATTGGGACAACGGCGTGCCGCCCTATCGGAAGCCGCCGTTTTTCGATTCTACTTTCGGTACCGGCTACAACGGCACGTCGTCCATTCCGGCCACGCCGACTTATGGCGATCCTTCGATCGGCGGCATTCCTCCGCGCTATCAGAACTGGAATTTTGGCATTGAGCGCGCCGTGACCAACACACTTATATTTGGCGCTTCGTATGTCGGTAGCAACGGCCACCATCTCGGCATGAACGCCGCGGGAGGCGGGCGGGGTATCTGGTCCGATCAGATCGATCCGAAATACCTGGCGCTCGGAAATTTGCTGCTTCAACCGGCGACACCGGCGAATATCGCCGCCGCGAATGCCATAGTTCCTGGCATATCGCTGCCCTTCCCGAACTTCACGGGATCGCTTTCGCAGGCGCTGCGTCCGTTTCCCCAATACACGAACTTGAACGACGTGTGGGGCGATGTGGGCAACTCCAACTACAATTCCTTGCAAATTACGGGCACTCAGCGGCTCTCCCACGGACTCACCTTCAACTTCAACTACGTTTATGCGAAGGGTTTCGACGACACCGGCGGCGGTATGGTCACCGGGCAGTCGTTTGCTCAACGTAGCTCTTACAATTGGAAGATCGAGAAGGCCCGCTTGCAGTTGCCTCCGCACGCGGTGAATTTCATTTTCAGTTATGAGTCGCCTTTTGGGCACGGAAAATCGTTCGGCAAGGATAGCGGAATCATCGACGCGGTGGCGGGCCATTGGCAGATTTCCGGTATCACCACCTATCGTGCCGGCACGCCGGTCGGAACCGTCGGAGCGGCTTGCAATCTGCCGAACGCGGGCGGATGTTATGCCAATTACAACCCGGCCTTCACCGGTTCGGCCCGCATAAACGGCGGTTACGGATCAGGCGATCTTCTCGGGGCGAGCCCGCCATCGTTTCTCGACAAGAATGCTTTCGTGTCTCCAGCGGCATTCACGTACGGAAATACTCCGCGTACCGGAGCTTTGGGCATTTACAATCCTGACAGCTTCGGCCAGGACGTCAGCTTGCGGCGCGTTTTCCCCATCCACGAAAACGTGAAGCTTGCTTTTCAGGCCGATGCGTTCAATGTCTTCAACCTGGTGACATTCACCGCCCCCGCGACGAACATCACCAGTTCCACTTTCGGGCGAATCACGGCGCAATCGAATAGCCCGCGTTCGCTGCAACTCAGCGCGAGAATTATCTTCTGATGTCGCGATTCTTGATTTTCGCGGCAATCGTCTGCGCCGCCGCCGAGCCGCCCAAGAGCTGGATCGACCCCGACACCGGCCACCGCGTCATTCGCCTTACAACCGAGCCGGGCAGCGCGAGCCTCTACTTCAATCAGAATGGCTACACGGCCGGCGGCCGGAAGATGGTCTTCACCACTCCGCATGGCATATCCGTGCTCGATCTGAAGGCCCTCGCGGTGAAGCCCGTCGTCGAAGGGAAGGTTCGCATCGTCGTCACGGGAAGAAAGACGCTACAGGTCTACTATCTGCAGGACGGCGCGGTCTGGGCAGCCGATGTCGATACCGGCGTCAAGAAGCAAATCGCCAGGCTTCCCCCGCGCGGTTCCATCTCGACCGTGAATGCCGATGAGACTTTGCTGGCCGGAACCTTCATCGAAGGCGATGGACCAGACTACGGCGGGGCACGCCAGCAACAGCCGCAGATACTCGACCAGCCGGTGTCGAAGGGCCAGATGATGGAACAACGCCTCGCGGCGCATCTGCCCATGGCCCTGTTCACCGTCGATACCAAGACCGCCGAAGTGAAAGTCATCCATCGCAGCACGGATTGGCTTAACCATCTCGAATTTTCCCCAACCGATCCCACTCTGCTGATGTTTTGCCACGAAGGCCCCTGGCACAAGGTGGATCGCATCTGGACCATGCGAACCGACGGGAGTCACGTCGCGAAGATTCACACCCGGACCATGGAAATGGAGATCGCCGGGCATGAATTCTGGAGCGAGGACGGCAAAATTATCTGGTTCGATCTGCAAACTCCGCGAGGCGAAGATTTCTGGCTGGCGGGCTACAACGTCGAGACCGGCGAGCGGACGCAATATCACCTGC
The DNA here is from genome assembly GCA_051003795.1 of Bryobacteraceae bacterium. Classification (GTDB taxonomy): domain Bacteria; phylum Acidobacteriota; class Terriglobia; order Bryobacterales; family Bryobacteraceae; genus JALYXS01. The sequence continues at coordinate 12,883 of JBPCKZ010000156.1, forward strand.
AGCGTAATGAATGGTCGATCCACTTCAACACCGCCCCCGATGGGAAGTTGTTTTGCGGCGATGGCGGCGACCCCGGACAAGTGGCGCACGCCCCGGATGGCGAGTGGCTCTACCTATTCCGTCCCGAGTTGCTTGTAAATCGGGGTGTCGAAGACAAGGCCCTTATCCGCCCAGGCGTGCTGCGCGCGGAGCGTCTGGTCAACATGTCGAAGCACAACTACCGGCTTGAGCCGAACGTCAGTTTCACGCCGGATCAAAAATGGATCGTGTTCCGCTCGAACATGTTCGGCCCTACTTATGCGTTCGCGGTCGAAGTGGCGAAACCGGACGGCGCCCACTAAATTAAAGCCGGCGGCCGCGTCGGGTCAGCGGTTCTCCCACCACGAAATATCGCGTTTTCCGATCGCGAGTATGTCCGGTCTTCCCTTGCCCCGGAACTTTGTAGCCGCTTCGCTCGGCAATCGGGATATCGGGCCTCCCATCGCCATCGAAATCTTCCACGGTCATGCTATTCGGCTCGCTCAAATTCATGCGCTCCGATAAGAAGTGAGCCGGCCACAACTGCTGCGGATCGGCGGGCTTCTCAAACCATGCCAATCGCGCACGCGGCATGGCGCGTTGAACCGCGATCCGGTTGAGCTTTCCATTGCCCAGCAGATCCGCCCACCCGAACCGCATCAGCGCCGAACTTTTCACCACCGTCCAAAGGTCAATCGCGAAAATGCGCCACGGCAAATCGAATTCGGTTGGCGATTGCATCCAATCGTTGCCGCAGAGTATATCGGGAAGGCCATCGCCGTTCACGTCCGCGATGCGCAACCCGCCTTCGTCGGATGGCGGCCATCGTTTCGCGGGATCGGCGGGAGGTTCGTAAAAGCGCGCTTGGCTGCGATTGTGGATCGGCAGGAGGCCGCGGCGTCCAAACAAAATCGCGGGCATCATGTCGAGCGAATTCACCCCGGCGGCGATGACGTGCGGGCCCATCGCCATCGACGTCCATGAGGCATCTGCCTTCCGAAAACGTTCCGCGCGCCATGATCTCGGGCTTGCCGCGCGGCAGGACGCGCAGCTGAACGCCATCTCCCCAGGCGTAATGCGTGCTGCCGTCCATCGCGAATCCTGAAAGGAACTGCGCGCCCAAACCGCCGATGCGGTGCCGCTTGAAACGCGGCGGCGCTCCCGGAAGCACGCTCGCGATACATAGGGATGAAGCCGGTGTCGAGCGAATTCAACCCGGCGTCGCCCAAGAGGTGCGCACATCGCGGCGGTGTTATTCTGATGGCGAATGCCCTTATTCGCTGTTCTCGGCTATACGGCACTGGACAAGCTGGAAGCTGCGATCAAGCTTCGCTACCCTAACGATCACTTTTCTTTTACTGCCGATCAATGGTTTGTTAGAGGCGAGGGCACGGCAAAAGATGTTTCCGATGCCATCGGTATTGGAAAACGGCCTGACGGCACTGAAATTCCTGGTGTTGTAATTTTTGTCGGCGGATATTTTGGTCTGGCGCCCACTAATTTATGGGAATGGTTTTTAGCCAAGCCTATGGTGAAAACCGATGCCTAAGGATGCGCAATCGGGACGTACCGGGCCGCCCAAAGACTTCGCGCTTTCGCCCCCGCCCCAACAGCCCGGATCGCCCGACGCCTTAACGCAATTCATTCTTCCGATCGTGTCCGCAACACAGCGGGAATTGGGACAGCTATCGCAGGCAGTCGCGACACTCTCGGAGGATAGCAAGGAGAACCGAAAGAAGCTTGATCGAATCAGCCACGTCATGTATTCGGTAGGCGTGGTCGGAACGATCCTATTGTTTATCCTGGTGTTTCTCGCGAATAAGATCGCCGACGCGCTGATTGCCGGATTGAAGAACCACTAGAACTCATTGCCGAATGCGGCGCGGAAGTCATTGAGTGCTATGCTACGTGCACCGTGAGTGAGTTTTCCGACGCCCTGATCGATCTCCTCGCCGGAAGGAACCAGACAATCGATCTGGATCGCGCCGCTCTCCAACTTGCCACGATCGAATTTCCGGGGCTCGATCCCGATCCGTTCCTGCGCATGTTGGACGACTATTCGGTGGGAATCGCCGACCGCGTTCACGATCTATCCGACGGATCCAGATTCGTGGCGACCGCAAACCGGTATCTGTTCCATGAGATCGGATTGAGCGGTAACACGGACGACTACTATCATCCGCACAATAGTTGCCTCAACCAAGTGCTATCGGAACACAAAGGCATCCCCATCACCCTCTCGGTAATTTACATGGAGGTGGCGCGGCGGCTGGCGAAGCCCGTGCGCGGCATCGGCCTGCCGGGTCATTTCCTGGTTCGCTACGACGACGGCGATTACAGCACCTTCATCGATCCCTTCCATGGAGGACGGTTGTTGGCGGATACCGATTGCTACGCGCTGGCGCGGATGGACGTTCCCGATCCCAGCGTGCTTGCTCCGGTTAGCAAGCCGCGCGTGGTCTTGCGGATGATCGATAATTTGCGGGGAATTTATCTCTCGCAGCGGGCGTACCCGAAGCAGCTTCAACTCTTGGACCTGCTGATTCAGGCCGATCCGAAAGCCGCGGACGAGTACAGATATCGGGGTTTGGTACACATGCGGAACCGGCGGATGAAGGCCGCGGAGACGGATCTGCGGCGATATTTGCAACTAGCGCCCAATGCCGAAGATCGAGCGGGAATCGAACGCCAATTGCAGGCGATTACGCGCTGGCTGGCGGCGATGAACTAGCTTTCCCCGGCAAACGCCGAAAAAAACAATTTACAAACTTCCTGTTCCGCGTTATTCTAAAGATGCTCTGGAAATCGACTCCGCGCGTAAAGGATGTTTGCTACCGAAAGCAATCTTTCACGCGAAGAAATGGAACGCAGGCGTTTAGCGGCGGCGCAAGAGCTGTTGGACGGCCTATCTCAGTCCCGCGTGGCCCGCAAGTTTGGGGTCAGCCGGACAACCACCTCACGATGGCACCGCGCCCTCACGGGCAATGGTGTCGAGTCTCTGCGGAAGCGCCGTGCCACCGGACGCCCTAGCCGCTTGACCTCCGATCAGCTCCAAGACGTCGCAAGAATGTATACCGAAGGAGCGCGTGCCAGCGGATTCTTCAACGACCGCTGGACCACCGCGAGGCTGGCCAAGGCAATCGAAGAAAAATTCGGCGTGCACTACGATGAGGATCACGTCGGCCGGATGTTGCACAAACTCGGCCTGCGGCAGCGGCGAAGACCGGCCCTATGCCGGCTGCCAGTTGAAATTGGGCCCGATTACGCGGCGTCCCGGTGCTCGCCGAACACCAGCCTGAGCGCGTCCGAAATTTCGCCGACCGTGGCGTATTGACCGGCGGCGTCCAAAATCTTCGGCATCAGGTTTCCCCCATCGCGCGCCGCTGAATCGAGCTCGGCCAGACTGGCCTTCACGGCAGTTTGGTCGCGCCCGGCTCGCACGGCCCGCAAACGCTCGACTTGCGCTTTCTCGATCCCGGGATCGAGTTGGAACGTCGGGATCGGGCGGTGTTCCTCCATGCGGAACCGGTTGACGCCAACGATAATCCGCTCTCCGCTCTCGACGGCCTTCTGCCACGCGAACGCGGCGTTTTGAATTTCGCCCTGAATGTATCCGGTCTCGATGGCGCGCAAGGTCCCGCCCATCGCTTCGATGCGCTCCAGATACGCGACCGCGCCGAGCTCGATCGAATCCGTCAGCGCTTCGATGTATTCGCTCCCGCCAAATGGATCCGCCGTATTAGTTACGCCGCTCTCGTAAGCGATAATCTGCTGCGTGCGCAAGGCCAGCCGCGCCGATTCCTCGGTTGGCAGCGAGAGCGCCTCGTCGCGCGCATTGGTGTGCAGCGACTGCGTTCCGCCCAGCACCGCGGAGAGCGCCTGCAACGACGTTCGCACGATGTTCACGTCGGGCTGTTGCGCCGTCAAGGTGGATCCCGCCGTTTGCGCATGAAATCGCAACATCGACGAGCGCGGATTGCGCGCGCCGAAGCGGTCGCGCATCAGCTTCGCGTAAAGCCGCCGCGCCGCGCGATATTTGGCGATTTCTTCCAGGAAATTACTGTGGGCATTGAAAAAGAAAGAAAGTCGCGGCGCGAAATCGTCAATCGCCAAACCGGCCGCCAGCGCCGATTCGATGTAAGCCACGGCGTTCGCGAATGTGAACGCGACCTCCTGGATAGCTGTGGAACCGGCTTCCCGGATGTGGTACCCGCTGATCGAAATGGTGTTCCATTCCGGCAATTCGCGATTCGCCCAGGCAAACAGATCGGTGACGATGCGCATTGCGGGCCGGGGCGGGTAAATGTATGTTCCGCGCGCGACGTATTCCTTGAGGATGTCGTTTTGGACCGTACCCGACAGCTTGGCGAGGTCCGCCCCTTGGCGCCTCGCGACCAGCACATAGAGCGCGAGCAGAATCGCGGCCGTCGAGTTGATCGTCATCGACGTGGAAACGCGGTCAAGCGAAATGCCCTCGAACAGCTTTTCCATGTCGGCGAGGGATGAAATCGCCACGCCCACGCGCCCCACCTCGCCCGCGGCGAGCGGATGATCGGAATCCATTCCCATTTGGGTGGGCAGGTCGAAAGCGACGGAAAGCCCGGTGGTGCCCTGCGCGATCAGGTAGTGGTAACGCCGGTTACTCTCTTCCGCGGACCCGAAACCGGCGTACTGGCGCATGGTCCAGAGCCGGCTGCGGTACATATCGGCGTAGATGCCGCGAGTGTAGGGGAATTGACCGGGCTTTTCGGGTGGATTATCCGAAGCGCTCATGAGCGCGAGATTTTGCGGGCGCGCAAAAAGGAAGAGATGCCGTATCCACCCATCAATACGACGAAAACGAAGATCATCACGAGCTTGATCGCACTGCCCGTGTCGCCGTTATACCCGCGCATGGTGCGAATCGCGGAGGGAATCGGCCAGACCGCCAGGGCAAGGAACAGGAAGCCGATCAGTTCATGCCAGAGCGTCCTCGCGGGCCGGATGGCGGCGGGCAGAACGTGGCGCACGAACTGCCGCGACTGGAATACAACGTTCCTTCTTGCCACTTCTTCATACTAACAAAGCACTTCCTCACTGGAGATATGTTGGCTGGTGCGTTACAATCCGATCTCATAAACGTAAAAGACTACGCGCAAATGATGGAACTTGTTCTTGTGAATCGGATTGGCCGCCATTACAATCGTGACAAGGCGCTCGAAAGCGGCGCCGGAAAATGGAACTCATGGAAGGTGGAGTGCATCCACATTAAATGGATTAGCGTGGTTAACGGGCCAGCATCGGAGGGGAGCCAACTGTGGAAGATCGTTTAAAGATTATGATGCGTGAACTTGGAAACGCGATTAACGACTCGCTTTCCGAATCGGACCGGATCGCGGAAGCGATCGGGGACATAAAAGCGTCGGGCTTCGACGTCTTCCTGGTTCTGGAAGCGACGATCGGCTTCACCAAGAGCGTCCCCGTGGGCCGGGAGCCGGAGCCGCCGCGCGTTTTCAGTTCCGCCGGCAAGGTCAAATTTACGTCCCAAGACGAGCGGTTCTTGAAAGCGTTGAAAATCGCGGTCCCGGAATAGGTTAGAACCAACCCAGTTCGGAATAGACGGACCATGTGGCGGCAGCCGCCTGCGGCCATGTAAATTCCGCCGCTCTCGCTATCCCGCGCGCGATTAGCGCGTTTCGCAGCTCCTCATCCTGGATCAACCGCCGCAGGCATTCCGCGATTTCTTCCGTGTTTTCAGGCGCAACGAGCAAAGCTGCATTTCCGCACACCTCCGGCAACGCCGAACGATTGGAACTCACCACCGGAATTCCAGCCGCCATGGCTTCGAGCACAGGCATGCCAAATCCCTCATCGAGCGATGGAAACGCGAAAATCGCGGCCTGGGAATACCATTGGGCTAATTCGCTCGTGGTGACATACCCGGTAATTCGAATTTGCGACCGTCGCGGGCTTTCTTCGATCCGGCGCAAAATAGCTTCGGAGCCGAATCCATAAGATCCCGCGAGCACCAGCGTCCAGTCCTTGGGAACCGATTCGAACGCCTCAACTAGCCGGGCGGTGTTTTTTCGCGCCTGAATCGCTCCGACGCTCAGGATAATTTTTTTTCGCGCGGCCGGATGAAAGGGGAGCGCCCGAACGCCGTGGGGAACCACGCGAATGCGAGCGCGATCCACGTTCAGCAGCGTTTCCACTTGGCGGGCGGTGAACTCCGAGACGGCAATAATGCGGTCCGCGTCATCGGCGGCGCGGCGCGCCTGGTCCGCGAAGCGCCGGCGAAACTCATCGGTGCTGTAATTCCCCGTCAAAACGAATAGATCGTGAAATGTCGCGACCTGCTTGCGAAATCGACGGCGGGGTAAACGCTGATTCAATCCGTGAAACAGCGCCGCCTGACGCGCGCCCGCACTTTCGAGCAGCATGCGCCGGTGGGCATTTCGAGGGATATCGAGGCGGAAGGAACGGAGGAACCGGTGCGGCCGGTAGTAATACAACCAGGGGCGGTCCGGATGAGCGCCGGCAAGGCCGTTCAACAATTCGCGCGAATAAATCCCGACCCCCGAGAGGTCCTCACCCAGGCTATAGGTAGCGTCGAGAGCGATATTCAGGTCTCTAGTTTATATTCCTTTAGCTTGCGATAGAGGGTGGTCCGCCCGATTCCGAGCAGATGCGCCGCCACGCCCCGGTCTCCTTTAGTCTCTTCCAAGGCCCGGATAATGGCGCGTTTCTCAGTCTCGTGAAGCGAAACCACCCCTGGGGAGACCGAGGATACGGCCGCCGCGACCGATACCTGCCCGGCTCTTCCCGCGATCATGGAATTCTGCAGCGCCGAAGGCAAATCGGCAGTGTGGAGGAGCGGCCCCGAATTCATCGCCACCATCCGGGCCACGCAGTTCTGCAACTCCCGGACGTTGCCCGGCCAATCGTGCCCGAGTAACGCATCCAAGGTTTCGCGCGTGAGCGAATAGGGATTGTTGGAGCGGTCGAGAAAGCTTTCGACCAGCGCGGGGATGTCCTCCTTACGGTCCCGCAGGGCCGGAAGACGAACGGAGATCACATTCAGCCGATAGTAGAGGTCCTGCCGGAAGGTCCCGCGCTCCACTTCACGCGCGAGATTGCGGTGGGTAGCCGCGATCACCCGGATATCCACCTTGTGCCGGATCAGCGATCCCACGGGACGATACTCCCGTTCCTGCAGGACGCGCAGCAGTTTTACTTGCATCTCGAGCGGCAAATCCCCGATCTCATCGAAAAACGCGGTACCGCCGTGCGCGGTTTCGATTAGTCCGCGCTTCGCTTCCGCCGCTCCCGTGAAAGCACCTCGCGCGTGTCCAAACAGCTCGCTTTCCATCAGCGGGCCGACGAGGGATCCGCAATCGATCGGCACGAAGGCGCCCGCCGGATTGGCGTCATAAAGCGCGCGCGCTACAACCTCCTTGCCGGTACCGCTCTCACCCAGCAGCAGAACGGGATCGCGCGACGGAGCGAGTCTTTCGATTGTCCGCCGGATCTGCACCATGGCGTTCGAATTTCCGATAAAGGTGTTGCGGCTGGCACTCATCCGATATCACTTCTATCGGGTGAATTGCGGATTTTCTTTAGCCGCTCACGATTTCCGTGCGGTCGATTTGACCATCCTTGAGATAGACGCGGGTATGGGCGATAGCTGCCGCTTCGGGACTATGGGTGGCCATCAGGACCGCGGCGCCGAATTCGTTGGCGGCGCGGCCGATCAGGGCCAGAACCTGGTCGCCGCTCGCGGTATCCAGGTTGCCGGTGGGCTCATCGGCAATCAGGATGCCGGGAGATTGGACGAGCGCGCGAGCTACCGCGACCCGTTGCATCTGGCCGCCGGAAAGCTGGTGCGGCAGGGAAGCTCCGCGCGTCTCCAGACCCACCCACTTCAGGCGATCCAGCACCGTGCGGGCCGCGTCCGCGGCCCCTGAGAGCAGGAGGGGGAGCTCCACGTTTTCGAACACCGTGAGGGTGGGCAGGAGCTGAAAAAACTGGAAAACAAAACCGATGCGGGTGCGGCGGACGGCGGTGAGCTCGGCTTCGGAAAGGGCCGTAGTGGACCGGCCGTCGATCAGGACGTCGCCCGACGTCGGGAAGTCCATGGCCCCGGCCATATTGAGCAGGGTGGATTTGCCGCAGCCGCTGCGCCCGAGGATCGCGGTCACTTTTCCGGCTTCAATCGAGAGCGAAACGTCGTGTAGTGCGGTTAATTTTTGGCTATCGGATTCGTAGGTTCGAGTTACGTGACGGAGCTCGATGCGAGGCAAGTTCGATTATTTCATTTTATGAAAACGTCGGCACGGCACCATCTTGGCATTACACTTGGCACCACATTTGGCGGTATATTGGTTCCATGAATGTCACCTTGAAGAACATTCCGGACCACATTTATCGTCGTTTGAAAGATTACGCGGACGAACAAGGACGTAGTCTCAACGCCCAAGTTCTCGAAATTCTAAGTGGCGAGGCGTTGGAGGTTGAGCGGCGACGAAAGATGAGGGAATCGCGAGCAAGCTTGGAACGTTTCGTCGCATCGCTTCCTGTTTTGGACGACAGCTCGGAGCTGATTCGCGAGGATCGGGAACGTTGAAAGCGAATCCGCCCACGATGGTGGTGGATGCGAGCGTAGCCGCTAAGTGGGTGTTGCACGAGCCGGGGCGCGAACACTCCTTGCGAATACTCGACGCTTACGAAGCGGCCGAAGTCGCGTTGCTCGCCCCAAGTTTACTGCCGATTGAGGTTGGAAGCGTCTTAACAAAACGGCAGCGCCGGAATCAACTATCGCCGGGTCAGGTTCGCGAGGCGTTTCGAATGTTCGAAATCCGGTGTCCGGTGCTGACCGATGTCCGCGAACAGATGGGGTCCGCGATGGAATTGGCGGCACTTCACAGGCTGGCGATCTACGATTGCCTTTACTTGGCTTTAGCTCTCGAACGAGGATGTGCTCTGATTACGGCGGACCGGAAGTTTTACGAGGCAACGTGTCAGGCCTATACGTCCGTCAGACTTCTTGAGAGCATCACTGCCGTGTAGCAGATAATATGCTATGATAAGACTAATATTTCAGGATCTGTATGCCTATATACGAATATCACTGCGGCACTTGCGACACAAAGTTTGAAAAAATACAAAAGTTCGCCGACGCTCCGTTAACCATTCATGAAGAGTGTGGCGGACCCGTGGAACGCCTGATTTCGTCGCCCGCTTTTCATTTTAAGGGCACGGGCTGGTATGTGACCGACTACGCCAAGACTAACGGCAAGGCGCCGAACGGGAAGGACGGCTCGGAATCGAAGGAAGACAAGAGCGGCGAGAAGGCCGAAAAGAAAGAGGCCGCCGACAAGGCCGATAGAAAAGAAGGGAAGGAGCCCAAATCGGATTCCTCGGAAAGCAAGAAGACCGAAACGGCCAAGACGGATTCTTCCGCGACCCCCGCATCGACGCCCGCGCCCGCCAGTACGGTTTCCAGCAGCTCCGATAAAAAGTAGGCGTGTCGCGCATCGCAGCTGCTTACTGGATCGAAACCCCACTCCCCCCGGAGCAAGCCGCCGCCGCGATGGCGGGAGAGCAATCTTCCGGGACATTCGTTTCCGTCCCAGGTGAAACGCCGGAGTTGATGGAACGCCATGCGGCGCGCGTGGAAAGCATCGATCTCCTCGACAACACCAGCGTTCCTTCGTTGCCGGGCGGTAAAATCGGGCCGGTGTACCGGCGCGCGCATGTGCGGCTCTCCTGGCCGCTCGAAAACACGGGGCACTCGCTGCCGAACGTTCTGAGCACGGTCGCCGGCAATCTTTTCGAATTGGCGCAGTTCTCGGGATTGCGCCTCCTCGATGTCCAATTTCCCGCCAGTTTTGCCACTGTCCATCCGGGTCCGCAATTCGGCGTTGCGGGTACGCGGCGCTTATCGGGCGTGTCCACTCTCCCCCTCATCGGAACCATCGTCAAACCCAGTGTTGGCCTTTCCCCGGAAACTACGGCGGAACTGGTGGCACGCCTGGCCGATGGCGGAATCGATTTCATCAAAGACGACGAATTGCAGGCGGATGGCCCGCATTGCCCTTTTGACGATCGCGTTGCGGCGGTTATGCGCGCTATAGACCGCCACGCGGATGCGACCGGGAAAAAGGTGATGTACGCTTTCAACCTGACGGGCGAAATCGACGAGATGCTGCGGCGGCACGATACCGTCCTGCGCGCGGGCGGCTCTTGCGTGATGGCGAGCCTGAACAGTTGCGGCCTGCCGGGCGTTGCACGATTGCGGCGCGAGGCGGCGCTGCCGATTCACGGGCATCGGAACGGTTGGGGCATCTTCAGCCGCTGTCCCGCGCTGGGGATGAGCTACGTGGCATATCAGAAATTCTGGCGATTGGCGGGCGTGGATCACATGCATGTGAACGGGCTGCGGAACAAATTCAGCGAGGCCGACGATTCGGTAATCGCATCGGCGCGCGAGTGTTCGATCCCGATGTTCGCGGCCCCGGCGCCCGGCTACGAAGTCATGCCCGTGTTCTCATCCGGGCAGTGGGCCGGGCAGGCCGTCGATACCTATCGCGCGCTTGGTTCCGCCGATCTGATTTACGCCTGCGGCGGAGGAATCATGGCCCATCCGGGCGGACCGGCGGCGGGAGTGCGCAGTGTCCGTCAGGCTTGGGAAGCGGCGATGGCGGGCGAGACCCTGGAGCACTCCGCCGCAACGCACACCGAATTGCGGCAGGCTTTGGAGACGTTCGCTCGGTGATTTTGACGTTTTACGGCGACGATTTCACCGGATCGACCGATGCGATGGAAGCGCTGGCCGCCAATGGGATCGAGACCGTTTTGTTTTTGGACGCTCCGTTGGACGTTCCGGACGATAAGCGCCTATCCCGGTTTCCGAATTGCGAAGCAGTTGGAATCGCGGGGAACAGCCGTTCGAAAAGCCCGCAATGGATGACGGAGAATCTGCCGGCCGTGTTCGCGCGCTTGCGCGATCTGGGCGCGCCGATTTGCCACTATAAAGTCTGCTCGACTTTCGACAGTTCACCCGAAGTGGGAAGCATCGGGCGCGCGATCGAGATCGGACGGGAGGTGTTCGATTCGCCATACGTTCCGGTTGTGGTGGGCGCGCCATCGTTGCGCCGCTATTGTCTATTCGGGAACCTGTTCGCGGCGGGCGGCGAGGAGACCTACCGGTTGGACCGGCATCCGACGATGTCGCGGCATCCTTCAACGCCGATGGATGAGAGCGATCTGCGAGTGCATTTGGCGCGGCAGACCTCGAAGAGAATCGAGCTATTCGATATTTTGGAATTGCGGCGCGGAGACGCGCGCGAGCGGTTCCGGAAATTGCTGGCATGGCGGCCCGATATTGTACTGTTCGATGGGTTCGACGAGGATTCGCTGCGCGCGGCGGGAGGTTTGATCTGGAGTTCGCGGACGGCTACGCCGATGTTCGCGGCGGGATCCTCGGGATTCGAGTACGCCCTGGTGGCGCACTGGCGCGCTAGCGGCGAGTTGCCGGCGGCTCCCGTTTTCCCAAATCCGCTGAAGGCGGAAAAAATCATCGTAGTATCGGGAAGCTGTTCTCCCATCACGGAAAAGCAGATCCGATGGGCGATGCAGCGCGGGTTTGAAGCGCTACCCGCGATGGGCGATCGGGCGCCGGAACGTGCGGAGGAGCGGGCGGCGGAAGCTCTCGACCGCGGCAAGAGCGTGATTCTGTATACCGCGCTCGGGGCAGTGACGCCGCGGGACGCCGATTTTAATGAGCGGCTAGGAGTGCGCCTCGGCGGGATGCTTCGGGAATTATTGCGTGCATCGAAAGTCCGGCGTATCGTAATTTGCGGGGGAGATACTTCCTCGCGCGCCGGGCGGCAGCTTGGGCTTTACGCGCTCACGATGCTTGCCCCCTTGGCGCCGGGCGCGCCGTTGTGCCGCGGATGGTCCGACGATCCGGAGTTGGACGGACTCGAAGCGGTGTTCAAGGGCGGGCAGGTGGGACGCGACGATTTTTTCCAATTGGCGCTGGAGGGCGGAAATGAGTAACGGCAGGACGGCAATCGCTCTGCTCGGGGCGGGCGGCAAGATGGGAATGCGGCTCGCGCACAATCTGTTGCAGTCTCCTTACGCGCTGCGCTGCGTCGAGATTAGCGAGCGCGGAAGGCAGGCTCTCGCGGCGCGCGGCGTTACGACGGTGCCGCTCGACGAGGCGCTCGATGGCGCGGATGTAACAATTTTGGCCGTGCCGGACAATCGCATCGGCCGGATTTCCCACGAGGTGGTTCCGACGCTTCGATCGGGCGCCATGGTTGTGGTTCTAGACGCGGCGGCGCCGTACGCGGGCGAACTTCCGAAGCGCGAGGATATTTCATATTTCATCACCCACCCCTGCCATCCGCCGGTATTTAGCGACGAAGTGGAGCCGCTCGCGCAACGCGATTTCTTCGGCGGAGAGCACGCGAAGCAGCACATAGTGTGCGCCCTGATGCAAGGGCCGGAAGACGCCTACCCAGTGGGCGAAGGCGTGGCGCGGGCGATCTACAAGCCGGTCATGCGGGCGCACCGTTGCACAATGGAGCAGATGGCGATTCTGGAGCCTGTTCTTTCGGAGACGGTACTGGCGACGTGCCTGACGGTGATCGGGCAGGCGATGGACGAAGCCGTCGCTCGCGGCGTTCCGGCGGAGGCGGCGCGGGATTTCCTATTGGGGCATTTGCGGGTGGAACTGGCGATTATCTTCAAGGAGAAACAAGGGGCCGTGTTCTCGGATGGCGCGCTAAAGGCAATCGACGCGGCCATGCCTGCTTTGTTCCGGCCGGATTGGAAAAAGGTGTTTGAGAAGGATGCGTTGGAGAGGAGTATCCGGCAGATTACGGGGACGAAATGAAGCGGCGGCAGTTTGCTCCAGGCATGCGCGCCGGTTCACTATCGCGGCACCTGTAACGGCGCGGCGGCCTCGGCTCCCAATCCGGCGTAGCTTTCCTTCACCTTCACCACTTTAGTCCCGTTAAACGTCACGAATACAATCTTTCCGGGAGGCCTTCCGAAAATCCAATCTTCCATTTCCAGGCCGTCTTTCGTCTCGCGGACTTTCCGGTCCGGGCGTCCCAAGGCCAGCAGAACTTGATCGCGGTCCATCCCCTCTTCCGCGCGCTTTTCGTCGATCGCCTTGCGTGTCTCGGGCGATAGCGATTCCGCGTACAATTGCGTCGCGGAATGCTTCTCGAAATCGAACAGCGGGGCCAGCATTTTCTTGACTTCCGATGCCTTCATCGGCTCGAGCGGCTTGTGAAAGAGCACCTCGATGTAAGTTCCCGTCGTGCCGGCGGCGGTGTTGTTGGACACCGGATTGGTCCGATTGCCCATGCCTACTTCGACGTGGTCGTACCAGTGCCCCCCCTTCTTCAAGCCGCCGTTGATTTCGAGCAAAATCTTCTCGTCTTCGATGGTTACTTTCGTAATCTGCACCAAGTCGCCGACGCGGGCGGCCGGCCCGAAATCGCGGCCAATCTCGGCCCAATGTTTCTGGTCGTACTTTCCGGTGGATTCAAACTCGAGCGGCTTCTTGGACCGCGGCAGAAAGTCTTTAACCGTCGCGTACTCCGCGGTCAAGCCGCGAATCAACTCGACGCGGTCGTCGTAAGTCAACTTATCGGCGGTCAGCGGGATCGCAAGCGCGGTCGCAGCTGACACGGCGAGAGTAACCGAGGTAAGCCGTCTCATAACATGCGTTCGCCAGCTTCGTCCGGAGCTTCGTCCAGCAAGTATGTTTGCTGCCGCCGGACGGGTAGCTTCCAAATCAAGGCCAATAGAACAACCAGAACAATCGAAGTCAGGATGCCGGCTTCCGGTCCATACGCGCCGCCGCTCCAAAGCGGACCGGCCTTCCACGCCATCCGATAGCTCGTAACTCCCATTGTAATCCCGCTCAGGTCGGCGCCAAGCAGGGGAAGCGCCACGTTCCAGCCAAGGTGGAGACCCATGGGGAGCCATAAATCGTGGCTGCGCAGGAAAGCGCATCCAAACAGAATTCCGAATCCGGCGGTATTGACGATGCCCAACGGCGTGGCGTTCGGATTCCCGGAATGCAGCAGGCCGAACACGATTCCGACCGGGAGAATGGTTGCAAACGGGCCGAAATCCCGGAGCAACACCTGGAACGCGAAGCCGTGGAACAGCATTTCTTCCCCGGCCGCGCCGCACAACAACAACAAGGGAACAAAGAGCAAGGCGCGCCAGCCCGCGCCGGCTTCGTGAGCGGCTTCGAAGCGCGCGGCGCGAAACAGCAACGGGCCAAGCAGAACCACGCAGGCGGAGGCCGCGCCCACCGTGGCGCCCAGGGTCAGGTTGCGCGCCGCCGCGCCATTCCAAGGCACCCCAATTTGGGTCAGGCCTCGATCCTCGTATATTTTCATGCACAAGGTATTGCAAAGCGCGGCAGCGAGAAAGCCGCTGACCGTGAGGCCGACCAGATAGCCGCCAATCCAAGACAGAATCGGGCCGAGCAGATAGACCGCCGCAATGTACAACAGAATGTAGATTCCGGTTTGCAGCGCGGGGCGGAGCGGGTCGCGAGGCATGGCCCGAAACTACGTGACTTCCACGCCTCTTGGCGCGACCCGCGCGTCCAGAACTTTCGCGCCGCCGTTCCGAATCACTTCGGCCACTTTTTCCTTCGCGCCGCGGTCGACCAGGAACAACACGCAACCGCCGCCGCCCACCAGATGGTCGATCAGCGGCGTCGTAATGCCCGGCGCGTTCCTCTTGCGGCTGGTCCACTCTTCCCGCAGCAGCCGGGCGACTTCCAACCAATCGTGATTCTCCAGCGCGGCGCGCATGCCGCACGCGATAGCCGCGATGTGGTCGAAGTTGCGATGCACCTGCGCGTCGCCATCGATGTGCGCCTTCATGACCTCCCAATTATTGATGCCGGAGTTGCGCGGAACGCCGGTGTAGGCCAGCACGAAACGCTCATTCAGGTCTTCGGCATCGACGTTCACGCCGTGGCGCTCGATTCCGGATTCGCGCAGCTCGATAGCGCAGACCCCGCCGTACATGGCCGGATAGTAATCCTGCGCGCCCGTGGGAACGCGGATGATTTGCGCTTCGATGTTCTGCGAAATTTCCCGGCGCTTTTCCAATGAGTGGCCCCGGTTAGTCAAACGATTGAGCGCGGAAGAGACCGCAACGATCAACGTGGACGAACCCGCGATGCCCGCGCCGGCGGGAGATTCGGAATCGCTCGAGAGTTCGAGTCCCGTTTCCGGCTTGAAAAATTTTATGAGATGGGCCAGCAGCGGCAAACGGTATGTTTTGGCGGAGCGCAGCGCATCGAGCGACTCGAACGTTTCCTCCCGTGCCGTGTCGCGCGAGCGCAGCACGATGCGCGCGTCGTCCCGGGTCTCAATGGCGCAACTGGCGTAGCGCGTCACGGCGAAATTGACCGTGACGGGGTTGGCGTGAAACAGGTACAGAGGCCAAATATCGAGCGTGCCGCCCGCCATATCGACGCGGCAAGGCGCTTTGGAGGCGATTCTCAATTGGGTTCGGGAAATTATGAACATAGCATAGTAGTTATGGCGATACGGCGAATCTTGCAGCTTGGGGATTCGGTTTTGCGCGAAGGTTCACGCCAGGTTTGCGATCTGGCGGAAGCCGGCAAAACCTTCGCGGATCTGCGCGACACGTTACATGAGTTTCGGCGGGTGCATGGATTCGGACGGGGAATCAGCGCCGTCCAGATGGGCGCGCGGGAACGGGCGATTTACATCGAATTCAGCGGAGTGCCATACTGCATCGCGAATCCGGTGTTCGAGTTTCAAAGCGAGGAAAAGTTCCGGCTCTGGGACGACTGTTTCTCCTTCCCGTCTCTATTGGTTTATTTGGAACGGTCGGAATCCGTGCGGCTGCGGTACATCGACGAGCACGGGCGCGTGCAGCGGATCGAAGCGTCCGGACCGCTCTCCGAATTACTGCAGCACGAGATGGATCACCTGGATGGCATTCTCGCGGTGGATCGCGCGATCGACCGCAACAGCCTGTGCACGCGCGAGGAATTTGAGCGAGTGAAGCGCGATTGAAGCCTCAAGCGGCGGCGGCGCGTCCAATCGGATAGATGCTCCAAACCGTGGCTGTAGGCGCCCGCATGGCTCCCGCGTTCCTGAGGCGATTTTCAAAGGAAGCCGCGCGCCCAATCTCACGGGCTCCCAACAAGCCAACTCCCGGCCAATGGCCCGACCGCGGGCTGCACGCGGCTTGGCTGGGGCACAGCACCGTGCTGCTGAAAGTGGACGGCGTCACCATCCTCACCGATCCGGTGCTCGGTCCGCGCGCCGGGTTGAATGTGGGTCCGGTAACGCTTGGCCTCACGTTGGGAATCAAGCGCCTCGTCGAGCCCGCCCTGCGCATCGGCGAACTGCCACGCCGGGATCTCATCTTGCTCTCCCACGCGCACATGGACCACCTCGACATCCCCACGCTGCGCCGTCTGGAAAGCAAATCGACTTCCGTCGTCACGGCATCCAAAACGAGCGACCTGCTTCGCCCGGAGCGGTTCAAAAGCATCCGGGAGCTTGCCTGGGGCGAGCGCGCGCAAATCGGGCCGCTGACCATCCAGGCTTTTGAAGTAAACCATTGGGGCGCGCGGATGCGGACGGATTCGTTTCGCGGATACAACGGGTACATCGTCGAAGCGGGACGCTATCGCATTTTATTTGCGGGCGACACCGCGATCACCGCTGCTTTTCGAAGCTTGCGGTCGCAACGGCCGTTCGATCTGGCGATCATGCCGATTGGCGCGTATGACCCTTGGATCCATTTTCATTGCACGCCCGAACAGGCCTGGAAAATGGGGAACGACGCGGGCGCGGAGATGTTCCTGCCCGTGCACCATCAAACTTTTCAGTTGAGCCGGGAGCCTTACCTCGAACCGATCGAGAGGTTTTACGAAGCCTCGGGCAGCGCTTCGGACAGAATCGCGCTAGGCGAGATCGGACAGGAATTTCACTTGGCGGCCTAGGTCGGCAGCCCAAAGATCTCGATCAGCATCGCGCCCCGTAACATTTTCGTATTTCCTACATCAATTTTTTCTTCTGGTTTGTCTGCTAACCGTTATTGCAGAATCGTTACTGGTAATCCATTTGGCAATCGGAACCGGTTGCGACCGGTTCTCAGTTCACGCCTCCGCTCCGCCGCCATCGAGGCGCGCACGCGATGGGAAGGAATGGAAATGAAACGATGAAAAAGATCGAAGCGATCAGGGGAGATCTTCCGTCGAAGGCATTGCCGCGTCTCCAATCAGAACAGGCAAAACTCGTACTCCAAACCGGAAAGCTGTACTCAACTCCGTCAAAATGTAGGCGTTCGAGTCATCAAGGAGCCGTTTCCCCGAAGCGTCCCTCGCCCAACATCGACCCCCAAGCATTATGAGAACGTCGCAGTTGGTGATGAATCCGGTTATCTCTTTCGCGAAATCCGTCGAGGGCTGAATTGTCGCCACATCCATAAAGACGTGAGAGGATCCATACGCGCCGACTAGGCGATCATAGATGCGCTGCCGTCTGGCCGAAAAAGGCCAATCTCAACCAACGATTTTTAGCTCAGCATTTCCATTATTTGCAGTGCCGATTTCCGCGCTCCTTGTCCGCCGAAGCAGAAACGGGAAGGGAATGTTTTTTGTTTCTTGGCAGAACTTAATAACCTGCCCAATGGTAGCCAAAGCTGTCGAACTTTTTGACAATCCGTGCTACCGCCCCCATCGAACAGTTTACTGCCCGGTTGCCGACTCGGTTCCATTTGGCGGCCCATCTTTGTCGGGTTCGCGACGATCGAGATACTCACTTAAAGCTTCGCGGAGCAGAGCGGAAAGTAACTGATTGGGCCTGCCCGCGATCTTTCTCCGCGCCGACTCCCGGATCAGGCGCTCATAGATTTCCTGAGGAATCGTAACGGTCAGCTTGCGAAAGTGCCCCTTCTCACCATGAGGCGGATTCGGGTCGATTGATTTCTGGTCCATGCGAATTCACCCCAGCCGCGCAACCTCCGACACCTCGGCCAAGCGCGACTGTAGTAAAGGCCGGTAGGCGATTTTGATCAATGGCGGCGCTACGATCGTGGTTGCGACAGACATAAAAACCACCACGCCGTACGAACTGCGCGTGAGAATTCCAAAGCCCAGTCCGATCTGCGCCACGATCATCCCCACCTCGCCTCGCGGAACCATGCCCACGCCGATTCGGAACGCCTCGGTTTTCCCCAGTCCCAAAGCGCCGATGCCGCATCCGATGAACTTCGAAATCAGGGCGG
>JBPCKZ010000157.1:0-39087 GCA_051003795.1 Bryobacteraceae bacterium
TGAACTGGATAATGATGTTCGAGCCGCGCTCGACCGCCGCGAGATCGGCGATCCTGACGGGAAGGTTGAGAGCCGGCGGAAGCGTTTCCCCGATGTAGCCGCAATTTGCCAGCGTGAGCGCGAGAGCCGGCGCGATCGCGTTCCAATAAATTTTCCGATTGAGCGTTTTCCAATTAAGCAAACGAGAGGATCTCTCTTGCATTATGCAATGGCCCGGCTAATGTAATATGGAAAACCGGGAGCGTCGTCCGATGAAACCGATAGCAGCAACGGAAGCGATGGAAGCGGCCAAACCGGTCAAAGCATTTTACGGATGGTGGGTAACGGTCGCGGTCTTCTGCACCTTCGGCATCGCCGTGGGGATACCGTACTACAACATGCCGTTCTTCTACGATTACTACAAGAAAACGTTCGGCTGGCCCATCCACGACATCACCTTGGGCTTCCCGATTGCGGCGCTGCTGACTTTGTGGGTGGGTCCCATCCTCGTACCCCGATTCAGTCCTCGGCGGTTGATTCTGATCGGCACGGCGCTGACGTTCTTCGCTTTCGTTGGTTTCGGCACGATGAACGGAAACCTGTGGATGTATTACGCATTCTGGTTCCTCTATACGATGGGCTACATTCTGTCCGGGCCCATTCCCCACCAAGTCATCATCTCGCATTGGTTCAAGAAGAACCGCGGGAAGGCGATGGGAATTGCATACGTCGGCGTGGGCGTATTCGGGTCGGTCGGATCGCTTCTGGTGAAGCCGCTAACTGAAAGTTTCGGGTTTCACAATGCCCTGATCGTAATTGGCGCGCTGATGTTTCTGGCTTGGCCGCTCGCGATTTTCGTGATTCGCGACAGGCCGTCTGAAATGGGCCTGTTCGCCGATGGCGCCCTCGAGGATCATGCCCACGCCTCGGCGGCGCCGCACAGCTTTCGATATCTGCTCGGTCAATGGTCGTTCTGGCTGCTGCTGATCGGGAGCTTTTGTTCCATCGGATCGATTGGCGCGATCAATCAGCACATGAAGCTGGTGTTTATCGACGCCGGGTTCACCAATCAAGCCATCCTGAATTCGACTTGGCAGATCGCATCGATCGTGATTCTTTGCTCGAGCATCGCCGGACGGCTGTTGATCGGAGGGCTTGCCGACAAATTCCCGATGAAATACGTGATGACGGCGACTTATTTTATCGTGGCCGCGACCATTCCGCTGCTCTTGATGGTGCGACCGCCGCGCACGCCATTTCTATTCGCAATTGTCTTCGGGTTCGCGATGGGCGCCGATTACATGTTGATCCCGCTGATGGCCGCCCGGCAGTTCGGGGTGAATTCGCTGGCGCGAGCGATGGCGGTGATTTTGCCCGTAAACACCATCGGCCAGACATGGGTTCCCGCCGCCGTCTCGACGTTGCGGGAACACTTTGGGAACTACACGCACGCGATGGAAGCCGTGCTGGCGTTGGCGATGGCGGGCGCGATTGCGATCGCGCTGCTGCCGAAGCGCGGGGTAGAGGACGAGAGCGGGCGCGTGGTGAAAGCTTAACCCGCGGTGCCACGTAGCTGATGGTTCTATTCGAAAACAAAAGCCCCGAGGTTGAAAATCCCCGGGGCTTTGAACTAGAAAAAGTAGAAAATGAAATTAACGAGCGGCTAGCCGCTTGCGGCCAAGGGCCACAACCGCGATCAGTCCGGAACCGAAAAGAAATATGGATGCCGGTTCAGGATCGAGGGTAGGAGCGGCTTGTAACCTGGGAGCCGAATTGAAACTGGGAGCGGCCGCCGAGGGCCCAACGGAAACCGGAGCCGTGGTGCTACCACTAACGGAATGAAAACCAAGCGACGAGGAAAATCCCCCGAGGCTGGTTGTTTTCGGGCCACCTAAGCCAAATACAGCAAACGCCATATTCGACGCCGAAGATGTAGGCGCGAACGTGGCAGTCTGATTAGCTGGAGCGCCAAGAGCCGAACCTACGGCGACGGACGGCGCGGCAATTACTGGAATCGCCGGACTGGCAATTACCGCATTCAAAGGCGCGTACGCATTGAGAGGGCCGGAAAAACTAGTCCCCAAAGAAGCGTCCATTATTGCTTGAAAACTCAGTACGCTGGCCTGTGCGCGTTGAACAACACCCAAATTTCCGAACACGAACAACGCCAAAAACAATCCGGCGTGTTTCACAAAGTTCAGCCTTCCTTTCTTCATCAAAGTCCTCCGACTTAGTTATGGTATGCCTAACGGCGCAAATATACAAGCCAAAATTCGATTTTCTCGATTCAAAGTACTAAAACCTGGGCACGTTCGAGCCCAACACGGTTGCGGTCATCGTTGACTCAGGCCTCCATCCACCGTAAGTAGTTGACCCGTAATGAATTGGGGCGCGGACAGGAAATAGGCAACCGCGTCCGCAACTTCCTCGGGACGCCCTCCCCGCCGAGCTGGAGTGACCTGAATCATACATTCCGTCCGCCGGTCGGGATTCCCGAACGGGATTACGCCTGGGGCCACGCTGTTTACCGCAATTTCGGGCGCCAATGCCTTGGATAACGCCCGGCTCAACATGATCACACCGGCTTTCGATGCGCAATAGTGGGCGTGCTCCGCCCAGGGGCGCACCCCGCCGAGCGAACTGATGTTCACGATCCGGCCTCCCCCCGTTTTTCGCATCAAGCGCGCGGCGCTCTGGCAGCAAAAAAATACGGCCTTCAAATTCACCGAATGGATGAAGTCCCAGTCGGCTTCGGTAATCTCCAGCGGGTCGAAGCGCGTAAACCGCGCTGCGTTGTTGACCAGACCGTCCAATCGCCCTAAGCGGCACTCTAAATCGGCGAACATGCCGTGGATCTCGGCGACATTCTCGAGGTTGGCCTGAAACAAAGGCGCGTTTCCGCAATCCCGTGACGTTTGCCGGGCCTCCGCTTCCGACTTCCCATAGTGGATGGCTACCTGGGCCCCTTCCTCCGCCAAGCGGAGCGCGATGGCACGGCCGATTCGCTTGGCGGCTCCCGTCACCAAGATGATTTGGCCCGAAAGCTTCATGCCGGGAGCGCGGACTCCTCTTCCAACTCCTCTTGCGGGCCGAGGGCGCGCGCGGGTGGTTCCGGCAGCCGCCCGGTGAGGTGCGCCCATCCCCAGAAAACCGCTGTTGTCGAGCTAAGCGCTCCAGCCCAGGCGCCGATCACGCGCGGGCTATAGTACTGGGACGCTATTCCGGCACCCAGCATCGAAAGCATCATCGTCGACCAGACTAGCGATTCGAGGGTGGCGAACACGCGGCCCCTATACTCGTGCGCGACATTCCGCAGAAGGTGCGCATAGTTGAGAACCGAACTCACCGCCACGGCCGCGCGGGAAAGACCGATGAAGATTAACGCCAAACCCAATGTGGGCATCTGGCTAAACACGATGTAAGCGCCGCCGTGGATGACGTAGCAGATTACAATGGTCCGCTTGTAAGCGGTAAAACCGATCTTCGAGCCGAGCCAGTGGGCGAAAGCGCCCCCGATCAGCAGCCCCACGCCCGCGCATCCCCAGATGATTCCGATGCCCGCCGCCCCGCGGTGGAATACGAGATCCCCGAAAAGGCTGAACAGAATCTGCGCCGCGCCGCCGCCGCTGGCCCATCCGACGCCCACCAGAAAGATGGCAAATATCAGCGGCGTGGCGCGAATGTACCGGAGCCCATCGAGGTAATCGTGCCATGGTCGTACGCCCGGCGCCAACTCCCGCTTGGCGCGAAACGCTCCGGGTTCCAAGCGGATGCGCGAAATGCAAAACGCCGATATCAGGAACGAAAGCGAGTTCAGCACGAAAGCCCACTTATACCCGAACTGCATGACGCTCGCGCCCGCGAGAAACGTGCCGATGGTCAAGGTAGTCCATTGCGTGGTTTGCGTGAGGGAATTCGCGATCGTCAACTCTTCGCCCGTGGCGATGGTGGGAAGAATCGCCGAGCGCCCGCTGGTGAAGAACGGCGATGCGAACATCAGCAGCGCGCTGAAGGCGTACAGCATCCAAGTGCCCTTTTCATGAATCGAGAGAATAAACCCGAGGGCCAGGAGCCCGCGCAGCAAATCGCTGCAAATCATCACCTGCTTGCGGTTCAGGCGGTCGAGCAGGACCCCCGCGATCGGTCCAGCCAGAATCGCGGGAACGGCGCGGGAAAGCATCACGCCGCTCACCACCAGTCCCGATTTTGTGTGCGCGAGAGCCAAGCTGAACACGGCGATGTTGTTGAAGTGGTCGCCAATTTCGCTGACCACTTGGCCGGTCCACATGTGGCGGTAATTAGGGTTGCGCCGCAGCAGCCCGAGGAAAGCGGACATTACATCAACTATGGTCCATCAACCATGGTCGATCAAGTATGCTCCGTAAGGAATACGCCGGCGAAAATAACGGCTCCTCCCGCCGCGATAGGCCAGGTCAGCCGTTCGCCGAGGATCGCAACCGCCATCAAAATCGCCAGCAACGGCTGCAAGTATGAAAATGCCGACACGCGCGAGGCCGAGATTCGCTTCAGCGCGTAGTAGTAGATGAGATAGCAGAGCACCGATGGGAAAAGCGCCATATACGCGACGCCGGCCCACGCGGCTGGGCTGACGGTGGCGAAGGAAACGGCGCGCGCCTGCCAAACGGTGACCGGGAGCAATGCGAGCGCGCCGCCGATATACGCGAATGTATTGACCGTAACGGCATCGTGCCGCAAGCTGACGCGTTTGCCCATCACGGTGAAGAGGGCGAACGTGAGCGCGGCCAGGAACGTGAAGAAATCGCCAAGAATGGTGACCCCGCCCTGCGAATTCGAGTGGAAGCCTTGCAGGATGATCACCCCGGCGAGCGCGAGGAACATCCCGCCCATCTTGGTGAGCGTGATACGTTCCATTCCCAGGGCGCCGGCGATGGCGAGAACCAGGACGGGCGTGGTTCCGATAATGATGGACGAGTGGGCCACGGTCGTGCGGCTCATGCCCAGAATGAAGAAGACTTGGTTCAGAGTGACGCCGAGAATCCCCATGCCCAGGAGCATGGGAACGTCGGAGCGGGACCAGTTACCGCCATTCCAGAGGTAGACCGGGATCATCAGCAAGCCGGCCAGGGAGATGCGCAGGCCGCCCAACATCAGCGGCGGGAACTCCCGAAGCGCGATTTTCGCGACCACATAGTTGCCCGACCAGAGCACGACCATGATGGTGATGAGTGCGTAGAGGACCAAGGACGGGCGGCCGGGCGCGGCGAAGTCCGGCTACTTGAGATGCACCGGTTGAGTGAACGCGCCGTTGCCCGCCGAATCCCACACGGCGAACCGCACCCACTTCTTGCCCGTGGCGTCGAACGGAATTTGAAAGCGGCCGCTCGTGAAAGGCATCTTCTCCGTCGCCGGAACGATCCGCCTCCCGGTCTTGTCTCCATCGCCCCACACCAGTTCGACAAACTCCAGCGGAAACGTCCATTCCAGCTCCGCCGTAAGCGTCCGGCGCGGACCCGTTCCCTCGATCCCGTAATTCTTAAATAGCACTTCTCCGCTCGTCACGAAAAAATCGCCGGCCCGCATGGCTTGCAGTAGCGGCGCCCAACCGTCGTCGAACCTTGGCACCTTGTCGAGCTTGACATAGTTGACGTATAGCTGAGGATAGGTCTCATCGTCGGGGAACTTCATATACGTGTCGCCCTCGGCGATCAGATACTTCGCGCCATCCCAATTGTTCATGTCGTCGAGGACACCGAAGCATCGAGCTTCGCAAAGGCGCTTCTCGGATTGATCCACGGGCAAAGATTGAAACGATGCCCCCAGGAAGCGATCGCTCCGAAAGTGTTCGGTTTCGCGGCTCGCATCGGGATAGCCCGACGATCCCTTCGTGCGCGGATGCGATTGCCAGACCAGGCCCTTTTCCGCCTTCAACATCGCCAGTTCGTCGGCGGGCGAACCGATGTGATAAACCTTTCCGTAAGGTGGATCTTGTTCGACCTCGGGCTGGCCCGGCTCGCGGACTTTGCTCCAGTAGACCGGACGCGGAAAAAGCATGGTGTAGTGGCCGCCGAAAGTCGCGTCGGGCTCCTCGCCGGGGATAATCAGAAAGTTCTTGTCGGAAAAACGGCGGCAACCGTCGAAATACACCTTCTCCTCTTTGAAGCGAAGCGGGCCGGGATCGAGCAGGTGGCCATCCCCGTGGAAATCCGAAAGCTGCACGATGTTGATGCCGAGCGCGCGGAATGTCGGCAGCCAGGTCGGCTGAAAATCGATGGTTCCGGCATCGGTTAGTTGCTCATTGAAGTGCGTATGAAAGTGGCCGGTGCTCACCTGGTAGCCGGGCAATGGCTTGTAGGTGTCGTTGTGGGTGAAAGCGAGCGCGGATCGTTGCGTCGCGCGGCCATCGTCCGGGCCGATATAGTAATAAACCGCCATGTGTTGCAGCGTGCCGGGAGGCGCGTTGTAAAGCGCGAAGTTTCCCAAGTTGTGGCGGGCCTCATGCGCGCGCTTGTTGTAGACCTCGTCCGTAATGCCCGAAGCCCGGTAGGGCTCTTCGCGGTCGGCTTGCCGCACGCCCACTGAAAACGAGTTGCCGCTGTCCTTGCGATACCAATCGAAGCCTAAATTGATTTCGATTTCGCGCGCGAAGAAAAACTTGTGCGGCGGCGGAAACACCGCTATCGAACCGCCGTTGGTTTCGACGATCGCCAACCGGTTGCGCGCGCGCAATGCGACGGGGTCGATGTTCACCGAGCCGCCGAACTCGTATTCCTGCCAGGATCGTGCAACATCCTCCCAGACCACGCGCTTCGCTTGATCCAGGTTGAAGCCGTCCAGGCCCGCATTGTACTTGTAGGCGACCGACGGCTCTTCCGTTTTGGCAATCGCTTCCTGCCGCAACAAATTGGTTCCTTTGTAAACCGTGAACATCAGTTCGCCGGAGAAAATTCCCATGGAAAGGCCGGGAAACGAAACCTCGATGCGCGCGCCGTTGGTCTTCACCTGGCAGCCGGTTGCGTTGTAGGTCGCCTTGGCGTGACGGATCTCGTCGGGAGTGCGCGGCAACCCGGGGTTGGTGCCCTTTGTGCCGGGGACGTCGAGCGGAGCGTCCCAAAAGGCATTCCACTTTTGTTGTTCGAGATACTCGGGATTCCGGTCTAGCTTCAGTGCCCGCAACGGCGCGAGCTGCTGCTCGGAGATGCGGCGTTTTCCGCTGGTCACTTCGAATTCCGGAGTAAGATTGCCGGCGGCAACCTTCCAATCTCCGTCCGCTTTCCGCACGGCGAGCTCGCGAACGATCGGTTGCTTATCGCGAATGGCGAAGGTGGCGCGGAGTTGCTGGCCGTGTTCGCCCTGCCATGAAACCCGCAGGCCGTCCTGGCGGATTTCGGCGGTGAGACCTTCGAGCGGTTTATACCGTTGCAAATCGCAATTTAAGGCTTGCCCGTAAGCCGCGCCGCACCACAACAAAATGCAGATGCCGATTCTTCTCACGCGGCATAGTATACACCGGCGGCTATTATGCTAACGAAATTATAAGTCCGCCCGCCACGATGAAAGTCCCGCCGAGCAGAACCGCGCCATCCGGTCTCCGATGGAAAAATAGCCACGAGATCAGTTGCGCCACAACGAAGAAGAACACCACATAAATCCCGAGCAAGCGCCCGAAATCCCACGGCGGCGAGTTCACGACATACCCGTAGCTGAACAGAACGATCGCCCCGGCACCGAAGAACACGGCCCGCGCTAAAGGCGCGGCATGAAGACCGGAACGAATCAGCGCGTCCCCGGCCGCTTCCAGAACGGCGGCTAGAAACAGCAGCGGAAGGGCGAGCCGTAACGTCATATGTCGTAGTACAGCGAAAATTCGTAGGGATGCGGCCGCAGTCGCACGGCCTCCGCCTCGTTCTTGCGCTTGTAGTCGACGTACGTCTCGATCAACTCCTCGGTGAACACATCGCCGCGCAGCAGGAATGCGTGGTCGTCTTCGAGACAACTGAGCGCCTCGTCGAGCGATGCCGGCATGGAAGGCACGCTCTTCATTTCTTCAGGCGAGAGATCGTAGATGTCCTTGTCCAGCGGTTCGCCGGGCTCGATCTTGTTCAGCACGCCGTCGAGGCCCGCCATCAACATCGCCGAGAACGCGAGATACGGGTTCGCGGCCGGATCGGGCGGACGGAATTCCACGCGCTTCGCCTTCGGACTCGCAGAATACATGGGGATGCGGCACGCCGCCGACCGGTTCCGCCGCGAATAAGCGAGGTTCACGGGAGCTTCGTAGCCGGGGACCAGCCGCTTGTAGCTGTTGGTGGTCGGCGCGATAATCGCCGAGAGCGCGCGGGCGTGCCGCAAAAGACCGCCGATGTAGTGCAGCGCCATCTGGCTGATTCCCGCGTAGCCGTCGCCCGCAAACAGCGGCTGCCCGTCTTTCCAGAGGCTCTGATGCGTGTGCATGCCGCTGCCGTTGTCTCCGAAAATCGGCTTGGGCATGAACGTCACCGTCTTACCGTACTGGTTCGCTACGTTTCGCACGACGTATTTGTAGAGCATCATGTTGTCGGCGGATTTTACGAGCGTGTTGTAGCGTTGATCGATCTCGCACTGTCCGCCTGTCGCGACTTCGTGATGATGGCATTCGATGTGCAGCCCGCACTCGATCATCGTCTCCACCATCTCGGCGCGCAGGTCCTGGTAGTGGTCGGTCGGCGGAACCGGGAAATAACCTTCTTTGTAACGGGGACGATACCCGAGATTGTTATCCGCCCGGCCGGAATTCCAGCGGCCCTCCTCGGCGTCGATGAAGTAAAAGCCGGAGTGCGCGTTTTGATCGAATCGAATATTGTCAAAGATGAAGAACTCGGCTTCGGCGCCAAAGAAGGCCGTATCCCCGACGCCGGTGCTCTTCAGATACATTTCCGCTTTTTCGGCGATCCAGCGCGGGTCGCGCTCATAGCGCTGCTTGGTGATCGGGTCGATCACGTAGCCGTTCATCACCAGCGTCGGCGTTTGCATGAACGGGTCCATGATCGCCGTCGAAGGATCGGGAATGAGCAGCATGTCGCTCTCGTTGATTGCCGCCCAACCGCGAATGCTCGATCCATCGATGCCGAATCCATCTTCGAACGAGCCGGTATTCAACTCGCCGATCGGATAGCTGATGTGGTGCTGCAAGCTCGGAATATCGGTGAACCGCATATCGAGTTGCTTCGCGCCGTGGCTCTCCGCAAACTCCAAAACCTCTTTTGGACTCATGATCTTTCTCTCCATTATCTATGCAGAACTCCTTCGAAAGCCGGCTTACCGGCGGAGTTCACCTGCTTGAATGCAATCTTAATCAAAGGCGGCGCGATCAGCGTGGTGGCCACGGCCATAAACACCACTATGCCGTAAATCGCGTCCGTGATAACACCCATCGCCAAGCCAATCTGCGCCACTACCATGCCCACTTCCCCGCGCGGAATCATCCCGGCGCCAATTCGCAAGGCATTCAGGCGGCCCATGCGCGCCGCGCCCAAGCCGCAGCCTATGAACTTCGAGAGAACCGCGGCTACCAGCACGACCAGCGCCAGCGCGGCCGTGGCCGGGTGGCGCAGAACCGCCAGATCGACATGCAGCCCAATCCCGACCAGGAAGAAGGGGACCAACAGTTCCGTGGCTCCACGAACCAGAGTGTGGACCCTCTTCGGCACGCTTTCTCCGATGGCCATGCCGGCCAGGAAAGCGCCGACGATCGCGGCGACGCCCGCATACGTTGCGAGCAGCGACAGCGCGAACAGCAGGCAGATCGCGAAGGCGAACTCGGCATCGGCGGCTTTGGTCAAACGGCCGACGTGCGGCAACAGCCGCTTCATGGCGCCGCTGCCCCACTTCGCCACAATCACCACGAAGGCGCTCGCCAATATCGCCGTGAGCGCGAGATCGAGAACGTTGATTTTGCCGCGAGCCATGCTGCTGACCACCGCCAAAACCAAAAGCCCGAAGACGTCGTCGATAACGGCGGCGGCCAGGATGATCTTGCTCGATTCCAATTGCAGCAAGGACTTCGCGGAGAGCACCTGCGCGGTGATCCCGACACTGGTGGCGACCATTGCCGCTCCCACGAAAATCGACTCGACGCGCGGTGCTCCCAAGAACGCCAGAATGCCCCAACCCATGGCGAACGGAACCACCACTCCCGAAGCCGCGACCAGCGTGGCCGTTCCCCCAACCCGCATGAGCTCGGACGACTTCACTTCCATGCCGACGCGGAACAGCAGGAACATCACGCCAAGATCGGCAAGCGAGGATAGGAAGCCGGTGGGCGCAATCCAGTTGAGCGCGCTCGGACCGAGCAGAATACCCGCGAGGATTTGTCCCACGATGGCGGGCTGCCCGAGAGATTCGAAGAGCTCCGCGAGGAGTTTGGCGGAGCCAAACACCAGCAGCATGATGAGCGGGATCTTCAGGGTTTCCGGGCTGGACGCGAGGAGAAACGCCAAGTCAATACCCGTTTGGGAGGCGGTTGAGGGTCGCGGAGACGCTACCGGTCATTGCTCTACGTTACCGCGCCCGGGGCGCTGGCGGTTGCGATATCCGGCGCTAGAAAATAATCTTAACCGCCAACTGTACAATTCGCGCGTCGAACGTATTCAGTCTCGCCAGAAAATCCGTTCGCGGCGTGAATGTA
This sequence comes from Bryobacteraceae bacterium, assembly GCA_051003795.1. Lineage (GTDB taxonomy): Bacteria > Acidobacteriota > Terriglobia > Bryobacterales > Bryobacteraceae > JALYXS01. Next base: position 10,625 of record JBPCKZ010000157.1, read on the forward strand.
TTCGTCGCGGCGCTGAAACTGTACCGGCTCGTTTGCAGCGTATTGAAATTCGCCCGGTTGGTCAGATTGAACGCCTCGGCCAGCAGCCTCATCCTGACGCTTTCCCGGAACAGCGGGATATCGCGCGAGACGCGCACATCTACCGTCTCGAACCACGGACCTTGGATCGTATTCCGGCCCACGAACGGGACGCGGTCGGTCGACGGATTGCCGTCGTTATTCGGATCGCCGCCCACGTTCGCCGAGAAGCGCCGCCCGGATTGAACTTGCGCGATTGTCGAGAGTTGGTAATCGCTCAACAGCGCTTTCAATACGGGATTCGAAAGCCCGCGCGCGTAGGGCAAGTCCCACACGCCCGAGAAGACGAAGCGGTGGCGGATATCCGTACTGCCGGGTCCGCGATCGAGATTCGGCAGCAGCGTGTCTTGCGCGACTTTGCCGTCGTCCGCTCCGGTGACAACCGAGGTCGCGTCGGGAACCGAATCGATTACCTTCGAAAAAGTGTAGGAAGTCAGAAACTGGAAATTCGTCGCAAAGCGCTTGGTGAGCTGGATGAACCCGCCGTTGTAAACCGAATCCGCGCCGCTATCGAAGACGCTGATGCGTCCGAACGCGGGGTTCGGACGCAGTGGACCGGTCGCGGGCCCTGGGTGCCGGTAGAAACTTACCGGCGTGCCATCCGCGTATTTCCCCGAAACCGGAACGGAGGGAAACAGGTTGATGTCGCGCGTGCGGGAGAGATGCTCGCCATGCACGCCGAGGTAGCCGGCCGTCAAAGAGAGATTGCGCGCCACTTCCGCATCGATGTTGAAGCTGTACTGGTGCGTGAGCGGCGAAGCGAAATCCGGGGCGGTTACATAGATGCTCGGCGGCGCGCCGGAACCGGGCGCGGCGGGAAGCAGGTTCGGATACGTGGGCAGGTTCGCCGTCAAAATGTACGTGCGAACCTGGATGCCATTCTGCGAAAACGCGGTGCCCGTCAGAATGGTGGGCGTCCGCGCGTAAAAGATTCCGTAACCGCCGCGCACCACCATGCGGTCGCTTTGGAACGGTTTATAAGCGAAACCAAAGCGCGGGGCGATGTTGTTGGTATCGACGTTGATCTTGTCGGTACGCAAGTTCATCGCCGCCAAGCCCGGATCGGGATTGCGAACCTTCGGCTGCGCGTAATTGAACAGGTCGTAGCGAATGCCGTAGTTCAGCGTCAGGCGGTCCGTGACGCGCCAGCTATCTTGCGCGAAGAAGGCGTACTCGTTGACGTTCGGCTCGGTAAGCGCGCCCGTTGTACCCGGACCCGCGAACGCTTGCGTAAACTGCGATGGGCGGCGCGCCACAAAATCCGCATAGCTGTTGAAGCGATAGCTGCCGCTGAAAAGACCGGGGAAGAAGTTGGCGACGTGTTCGAAATTGAGGTCCGCGCCGAACTTCATGGTGTGCCGCCCGCGAATGTATGAGACGGATGTGACCGTTTGCGAATCCCGGATGTTGGTATAACGCGGACTGAAGTTATTCCGTCCGAAGACCAGCGCCGCCGAACCGCCGCCCGCGAAGATGTTCGTTTCGGGGGCTGACGAATTCGCCTCGCCTGGCTCGTTATCCCGTAGAAAGACCTGCCGGAAATCCCAAACCACGTTGCTGCCGAACACGCGGGAGTAACTGCCCACAACGTTATCGGTGGTCACCTTACTGTTGCCCGTGTGCTCCAGCGCGCTGTTTATCCCGCCGTTTTCCGAATTCTTGGCCGTAACGCGGTTCGCGTTGTAGCGGATGCTAATACGCTCGTTGGCGCTGGCGTTCCAGTCGACCTTTCCGAGGAACACGTCGTTGTTGACACCCACAATATAAGGAGTCAGGTATTGCTGAAACTGCGCGAGGGCGTCCGCCGGCGGAGTTGGATTAAGCACCAGCTCGTTCGGCAGCGTATTCCGTTGTCCGTCGTAGTTCGCGAAGAAAAAGAGCTTGTCTTTGATTATGGGTCCGCCGAGGCTGCCGCCGAACTGGTTGAAGTGATAGGCCGGCTTTTTGACGCCGGCGCGGTTATTTGTAAACGTGTTGGCGTTCAGGCCTCTATCGCGGTAGAACTCGAACGCCGAACCGTGAAAACCGTTGGAGCCGGATTTCGTGATCGCGTTGATGACGCCCCCGCCCGCGCGTCCGATTTCGGCCGGATAGCCGTTCGTGTTGACCTGGAATTCCTGCACGGCGTCCTGGCTGAAGGCGTAGGGACGGTTACCGGTTCGGCCGGTTGCCTGGCCGAAGAAGACGTTGTTGCTGTCGGCGCCATCCACCAACAAGCTATTGGCGGGGCCGCGCTGGCCGCCGAAGGAGAGATCGCCGCCCCGCGTCGGATCCGTAACCACGCCAGGGGTCAGGCGCGTGAAATCCAGGAAATTGCGCCCGTTTACCGGAAGGTCGGCTACAGCTCTCTCCGATACGACAGTGCTGGTTTGCGATCGGCCGGTTTCGATCAGCGGCGGTTCCGCGTTGACGGTCACGGTGTCCTGAGTCGCGCCCACTTCCAAACGCAGATCGAGCGTGACAACGCCGCCGACATCGAGGCGGATATTATTGCGGGCTACCGACCGGAATCCCGGATGTTCGAGGGTCAATTGGTAAACGCCGACGGGAACGCGAACGAAATTATAGAAGCCACTGTCGTTCGAGATGGACGCCCGCGTAAAGGCGGTCGCCCTATCCGTGATCCGAACGGCCGCTCCGGCAACGGCGGCGCCCGAGGGGTCGGTCACCGTGCCATTCAGCGTAGATCCGCCGACTTCCGATTGGGCGGCGGCAAGACAGGCAAACAAACAGAGCAGGGCACACCCTCGCGAGACCATTTCAAACATAAGGTCTCATCTTACCTACTGGATGTTACAAGTCGATAAACGTCCAGCGCACGTGACCGGCCGCACGGTCCGTTACCACTCGCAAGCCACAACGCCGTAGAATGTTGGTCATGGTCCGAGTGGCTAGTTGCCGGCAAGGTCCCGTATTGCCCGCTATCGGCTTGGCATTTGCTCTCTGGGCCGCATCGCCGCCTTCCGCCATCGCGGAGGATCCCAAGCCGGACCCCAAAACCGTCGAATTTTTCGAGAAGCAGGTTCGGCCCGTGCTGGTTGCGCGATGCGTTTCATGTCACGGAGCGGCGCAGCAGTTCTCTTCCTTGCGGGTCGATTCGCGCGAAGCGCTTTTGAAAGGCGGCAATCGCGGCCCCGCGCTGGCGCCGGGCGATGCCAATCTAAGTCTGCTCGTTAAAGCGATCCGGCACGATGGCCTCAAGATGCCGGTCGGTGGAAAGCTCAAAGCGGAAGAGATTGCCGCGATTGAGCAATGGATTACGCTCGGAGCGCCGTGGCCCAAGGAAACGGCCGCGGCGTCCTCCGGCCCAGGCGCTCCCGGCTTGTACGATCGCCTCAAGAAAGAGCATTGGGCCTTTCAACCGGTGCGCGAGATTCAACCGGAAGCGATCGAAAACGTCAGCCATCCGATAGACCGTTTCCTGTTTGCGGCGCTTCGCAAAGCCGGGTTGAAGCCCGCCGAACCCGCGGAACGCCCCACCCTGATCCGCAGATTGAGCTTTATCCTGACCGGCCTTCCGCCAACGCCGCTCGAAGTCGATCTGTTCGTGCACGACGAATCGCCCGGCGCTTACGAACGCCTGGTGGACCGGCTGCTCGCGTCGCCGCATTTTGGCGAGCACTGGGCGCGTCATTGGATGGACGTGATGCGCTTCGCCGAAACTTTCGGCAACGACTGGAACTACGAAATCAACGGCGCGTGGCTCTATCGCGATTACCTGATTCGGGCCTTCAATCGGGATGTCCCCTACGACCAGCTCATTCGCGAGCATCTTGCCGGTGACTTATTGGAAAAACCGCGCATCAACCTGGCCGAAAATATCGACGAATCGGTAATTGGAACTGCCTCCCTGCGGCTTGGCGAACTGGGTCATGACGATTGCATCCGCTTCCGACAGATCCGCACGGACGTGGTCGATAACCAGATCGATACGCTCGGGAAAGCGTTTCAAGGCCTCACCATCGCCTGCGCGCGCTGTCACGATCACAAGCTCGACCCGATTCCAACCAGCGATTATTACGGGCTTTATGGCGTGTTGACCAGCTCCCGCATGGTGGTGCGCGATGCCGATACGGCCGATGTGAACGCGGCGGCGAAACGGCGGTTGAACGAGCTGAAGCCACCGATCCGAACGGAATTGGCTAAGCAGTGGACTCAAGAGGCCAGCCTAATTCCGCGTTATCTCACGGCCGCCACGCGCGCATGGAAAGGGCTTCCCTCGCAGCCGGCAGATCTCACGCAACTGTCTCTCGACCGGGTTCAGGCATGGGTAACTTTGCTTGAAAAGCAGAAAATAGGGATGGAAGAATCGTTATATCCCTGGACGCAATCGGCTGGGACGAAATCGGCGGGCGGCGATTTCACGGCGCAGTGGCGCAAGCTGAAGGATGGCTATGCGGAAGAGTCGCGCGCCCGCTCCGCCTTCAATCGCGAACACTTTTTGCCCTTCGGCGATCTGGCGCGCGATGGGTTCGGGGGGTGGCACGCGGATGGAAATCCGGCTTTCGACGGGCCGTCCCCGAGCGGAGAATTCGCGGTCGCGAATAGCGGTCCGGCGGCCGTCACCGGTGTTTTTCCAGCCGGCCTTTATACCCACGTCCTTTCGGAGCGCCTGAACGCGGCTCTCCGTTCGCCTTTCGTCCCGAAAGACAAGAAATTCGTCAGCCTCCAGGTGATGGGCGGAAAAATGGGCGCGTGGCGAACCATTCTCGACAACTGCATGCTCAGCGAAGATTACCAACTGCTGGAGCAGGACTCGCCCCGCTGGCTGAAAATACCCAATCGGGACGATCAGCGGACGCTTCCGTTTTATATCGAACTGGTCACCAAGGCGGCCAATCCTCGAATTCCGGACCGCCCAGCCCGGCTGAAGGTCACCCAGGAGGAGCTCGATTCGCCGTTTTCCTATTTCGGCATCACACGCGCCGTGTTGCACGATATCGACGAATCGCCCAGGGACGAACTCTCGCACATGGCGCGGCTGTTTGAGGGAGCGGAGCCGGCCGGCATGGAGGCCGCCGCAAAGCGCTACAGCGCCGTAATCCGGCAATCGCTTGCGCGTTGGGCAAAGGGCGCGGATGGAGAGTTTACCGACGACGACGCCAAGTGGATCTCCTGGCTACTGGAAAACCGGCTGCTCACAAATAGCTATCAAGCGAATCCCCGGTTGCGCGCTCTCATCGACGAATACCGGTTCGTCGACGCGCGTATCGGCGCGGCCAAAGCATTCCCCGGAGTGGCCGATCTCGATCCGGGCTACGATTTCCCGGTGCTTCCGGCCGGTGACGCAACCAATCCCGGCAAGATCGTTCCGCGCGGATTTCTGCAACTAGTGACGGGAACGAAAGAGGGCTTCAAAGTGTTCGGAAGCGGGCGGCGCGAGGTGGCGGAAGCCATCGCAAGCCCCTCGAATCCGTTGACCGCGCGCGTGATGGCGAACCGCATTTGGCTGCACGTGTTCGGACGTGGAATCGTGCCGACGGCCGACAATTTCGGGACTTACGGGGAACGGCCTTCCCACCCCGAACTGCTCGATTATCTGGCGGCCCGGTTTGTGCGCGAGGGCTGGTCCATAAAAAAGCAGATTCGATTCCTGGTGTTGTCGCAGGCTTTCCGTCAATCGAGCAAGCCTTCGCCCGAAGCCGCGAAAATCGATCCGCAAGACCGCTTGCTGTCGCACTACCCGGTCCATAGACTGGAAGGCGAATCGATCCGGGATGCGGTTCTCACGGTGTCCGGGCGGCTCGATCCGGCGATGTTCGGGCCGAGCATTCAACCGCATCGCGAAGAACCGAAGGATTATCGCAAGCTTCATCAAGGGCCTCTCGATGGCGACGGGCGGAGGAGTATCTATCTAAAGGTCACGCGCCACGAAGGCTCACGCTTCCTCGAGACCTTCGACTTTCCCAATCCGAATGTGGCGCGCGGGAACCGCGATACCACCAATGTCCCGCCGCAGGCGCTCGCGCTGTTGAACGATCCGTTCATTATCGACCAGTCCAGCTTCTGGGCCGACCGCCTCATCGGACAGCAGGCGCCCACGGCGGAATCGCGCATCGATTCCATGTTCCGCGCCGCGCTGGGGCGTCTCCCGGACGACGCGGAGCGCGCCCGCTTTGTCGGACTTTCAAAAGAACTAGCCAGCCTGCACAAAACCGCGCCCGATGGGCTTTTGAAAAGCAAGGACGTGTGGAAGGACATTGCGCACTCCATGTTCAATCTGAAAGAATTCATTTACCTACAGTGAGGGCCGCTTCGATGAAACTTCAATCCAATGCGCATTGTCCCGGCTGCGCGGGCGCGCCGGTGTCCAGGCGCGACGCCCTACGGCTCGTCTCGAACGGCTTCGGCTACACGGCGCTTTCGGCATTGATGGCGGATCGCGCGTATGCCGGTCTAAGTTCGCAAAAGCCAAACTTCGCGCCCAAAGTAAAGAACGTGATTTTCTGCTTCATGCCCGGCGGCGTTTCGCACGTGGACACGTTCGACCCGAAACCGAAGCTCGCGGAGCTTGACGGCAAGCCGTTCGACGGCTTCTACCAAGTCGGTGCCAAAAAGGAAACGAATCGCAAATGGGTGAAGAGCCCTTGGCAATTCGCGCAACACGGCCAGTCCGGTATTTGGGTTAGCGAACTGTTCCCGCGCATGGCCGGTTGCGTCGACGAAATTTCGGTGGTCCGTTCCATGGTTTCGGGATTCCCCCTGCATCCGCGCGCGAATCTGCTCATGCACACCGGCCGCAATGTGGGCGGCTATCCGAGCCTTGGTTCGTGGATCAATTACGCGCTGGGAAGTGAAAACAAGAATCTGCCGGGTTATGTTTTGCTGCACGCGGGGGCGGTGCCGCCTGGGGGCCTCGAAAATTTCTCGAATGGTTTTCTGCCGGCCACTTATCAAGCGACGGCGATGCAGGCGGAAGGCAAGCCGGTGGTCAATATCGATGCGGCCGATAAGGATCCTCGCATCCAGCGCGCAAAACTCGATGTGCTGCTGCAGGAGGACCGGCAATTCCTGCAATCGATCGGCGGCGACGACGGCGTGGAATCCGCCATTTCAAATTACGAGATGGCGTACAAGATGCAATCCGTGGTGCCGGACGTCCTTAATCTGGATAAAGAAAGCGAAGCCACCAAGCGCCTCTACGGCCTCGATGCCGCCGATTTCAACAAGCGCAACTACAGCCTGCAATGCCTGCGCGCGCGGCGCCTGATTGAATCGGGCGTGCGGTTTGTCGAAATCACTTGCCCGGAGGTTCACGGCATGAACAACGGAACGTGGGACCAGCATTCGGAGCTCAAGAAGGGGCATGAAGGCAACGCGCTGATAACCGATCAAGGCGTGGCGGCGCTGGTGAAAGATCTAAAAGCGCGAGGTCTGCTGAAAGAGACGCTGGTCGTGTGGGCCACTGAATTCGGCCGTACTCCGCATGCGCCCAAGCCCGACGGGCGCGACCATCACGAGACGGCATTTACCGTTTGGATGGCGGGCGGAGGCGTCAAGAGCGGCTTCGTGTATGGAGCGACCGACGAGGTCGGCATGCGGGCGGTCGAGAACGTCACCGAGGTTTACGATCTACACGCGACCATGCTTCAGCTTCTGGGGCTCGATCACAAAAAATTGACTTACCGGTTCGGCGGGCGCGACGTGAGTCTCACCGACGTGCATGGCCGCGTCATCGGCGACATTCTGATTTAATCGCCGCGCGTTAGTTTAGATAGGGCACTAAATAATATCGATCCGGAAGATCCACCCGCTCGTCGGGCTATCGTTGTTCGGCCATCCCGGATGAATGCCCGCGTCGCAACCGATGAGCGTTCCATTGTGCAGCGCGAGTCCGTGCGGATCCGATGAGTTAGGCAGGAAGTCCACCGTCTCAAGCACTTTGCCGGTTGCAGCGTCATACTTGACCAAGCCCGGCCGGTATTCGGCGTAAGTCTTGCTGTCGTTTCCCACAATTTGCCAGATCGCGCCGTTGTCCCAGGCCGTGGCGTGATACCGATTCCGGTCCGGAGCCTGGTAGAACGGGATCATGAATTCCGGCTGCCACGTCGTGGGATCGACCCGCAGAATTCCGCGCAGCCGGAGCGCCGCGATCCAGAGCTTACCGTCTTGCCACATCGCGCCATGGCACCCGCCCCCATCGTTCGCCGGACCGAGCGGGATTTGACGATGGCTAACCAGGCGGGAGTTCATGTCCACCTGAAAAACTCCCTCCGGAGGCGCATTCGCGACCATCCAGATGTACCCGCCTCCGTAGGCCATCCCGCTGGTGTTTCTAGATGGGGTCTTTACAGTCTTCAGCAGCTTGCCATCCCAATCGACCAGCCAAGCCTCTTCGGTCAGGTCTTTCGGTTCGGGCAGGCGATAAGAAGCCGCCTGCGCGCCCGAGAGCTTTTGCTCGGCAATCCACAATCCCTCGGGAGCGACGGCGATCGCGTTGGGAAACCCATGGGGGCTCTTAAATAGCTTCGTCGTTTTCGCCATCCGGGACGGCGCCCGCGGATTCCCCGCGGATCTCCCTCCCGCGGGCCGCGGCGGAGTAGCCGAGGCTTGCTGCGCATAAGCGGACCGCCTTTGCGCAAGGCCGAAGCCGGTGGCGACGCTTGCGGCGAGAAATTCTCTTTTGGTCATATGAGTCTCCATGGCAGACCGCTTGCCGCGTCCGCCTTACTCCAGAAACCGACTGCCGGATTATATAACGGTTTGGGCTTCAGAGATGCAGCAGGGCCGGCAGCGCAAGAAAGAGAAATGAGCTTGGCTCGCGCGGCTACGTCGAGCGCCATCGTGGCGAGCTGGATTCGCGGCTTTAGCCGCAATCGCCGTCTACATTTCGAGAACTTCGAAATGAAAACGCTGCGGGGGCAAATGGGCCGGAGCTTCCGCGCTCATGTGAGCCCAGGTCTGGTAAGCCGCTCCCGCGATCGGCGAGTTCAGGTAAAACAGAAATTGATTCGAGAAGCAATCGATGGGCGGCGGTTGCCGGAAGGTCAGCCGCATACCGACCGCCTTCTCGAGGCCGACGCCGTGGGTAGGCACGCTCTTCTCAACGAGCAAATCGACGAAACTGCTGCGCCCCGCATGCGGCCAGACGTCGTGATGCAAAAGATGCCGCAGCCCCTCGCGCGTCTCGAATGTGATTTCGCATTGCCGTATCCACTCGAGAATCGAATCGCCCCATTGCCAGTGGGAGAGCAGGCCGAAGTACTGATCGGTGAGGTGCAGCGCCAAATCGATCTTGCGTTGATCGAGATCGGCCGGCGGGCCCGCCTCGTCGATCATGTCCTCCGCCTCGACAATGGTCGCGGCGCGCTCAACCATCTCTTCGCGGGGCTCGGTGCCCTCGGGGACGCCACGCACCAGTAGAGGAGGCAGCTCATGCGTGCCAACCCCAGGTATATCCAGGTACCTCCGGTCTTCCATAAATCGACTCCGTCTATAGTGTCTGACGCAAGCTTCGATGCAACCTGTTTCATAGATATCATTAACCGCCTGTAATGTGGAAACAAATTTTTCGATTTGCGTCATGGTACTTTTCGATGCGGCGCGTTTCCGATTCAATCTTCGATCCTGGTATCATGCGCCTTCATGCCTGAATACTGCATAGGATTGGATCTTGGGGGCACGAATCTCCGGGCCGCCGCCGTGGACCGTTCCGGCAGGATTATCGAGCAAAGCTCCGGGAATACGAGCTGCGCGGAAGGCCGCGAGGCCCTGCTGAACGACATGGTTTCCGTCATCGAGCGGCTTCGATCCAAGTGCGGTTCGGATAATCTGGCGGGAATCGGTGTCGCCGTTCCGGGATTTATCCTGCTGAAAGAAGGCGTCGTCAAAAACTCGAATAATATCGTTTGCCTGGAAAATTTTCGCTTGCGCGATGAATTCGAGCGCCGGCTTGGCGCGAAAGTCATTCTCGAAAACGACGCCAACGCCGCCGCTTTAGGCGAGAAGTGGATCGGCGCCGGACGCGACGTGGAGGATTTGGTGCTGCTCACCCTGGGTACGGGAATCGGCGGCGGCGTCATCTCCGAGGGTAAGGTACTGCACGGTTTCCTGGGAATGGCGGGAGAGGTGGGACACATCACTGTCGTGCCAAACGGCAATCCGTGCGGCTGCGGCAATCGAGGTTGCGTCGAAAAGCACGCGTCCGCAACGGCGATCTCGGCCATGGCGAAGCTGGCGGGATTAGGGGAGGGCCTGACATCCGAAGATGTTTACGATCTCGCGGCCGGCGGCGATGAGAAAGCGGCCGCCATTTTCACGAGCATGGGGCAAGCCCTCGGAATCGCACTCGCAGCGCTGGTCAATATCTTCAATTTCCCGCTGTATCTGTTGAGCGGCGGGGTGCTCGCGGCATGGGACCTCTTCGCGCCACCGATGATCGAAGAAGTCCGGCGGCGCTCCTTCACGTTTCGTACCACCGGCACGCGCATCGAGCGCGCGACCCTGGGAAACCAGGCGGGACTTTTCGGAGCGGCGTACTTGCCGTGGGTATACGCCGCCGCCCCCGTCGCAAGAGCCGGGGCGGACTAAATGTGGCTTGGGATCGACACCGGAACGGGGAGCACGCGCGCCCTTCTGGTGGATGAGCGCGGCGTGGTTCACGCCGGCTTCACCGCGCCGCATGAAGAGATGCGCATGGACCAGCCCCAGTGGGCCGAGCAGCATCCGGAGAACTGGTGGGACGCCGCGATCCTTGCGATCCGCGGAGTGCTGGCGCAGCCTGGCGTAGCCGCCGGTTCGGTGCGCGGCATCGGGCTTTCCGGCCAGATGCACGGCTTGGTGATCCTCGATCGCGACGATGCCGTGATCCGGCCCTCTCTGATCTGGTGCGACCAGCGGAGCCAGCGGCAGGTCGAGTTCATAAACGACCGGGTGGGCAAAGAGAAGGTGCTCGCCTGCATCGCGAATCCCGTCTTGACCGGCTTCACGCTGCCCAAGTTACTTTGGGTGCGCGATCGCGAGCCGGAGTTCTTCGAGCGGGTCCGGCACGTACTCTTGCCCAAGGATTACGTCCGGTTTCAATTGACGGGCGAGTACGCGACCGATGTTTCGGACGCGTCGGGCACCGCGCTGCTCGATGTCGTCAATCGCCGGTGGTCGTTCGAACTAATGGACCTGCTCGGTCTGGATCGGGCGATATTGCCGAAGCTGCACGAATCGACGGAATTGACCGGGACCATTACGGCGGAGGCGGCCCGGCTTACCGGGTTGCTCGCGGGAACGCCCGTCGTGGGCGGCGGCGGCGATCAGGCCGCAAGCGCGGTGGGGAATGGCATCGTCGAGCCCGGAATTGTATCGTGCACGTTGGGAACGTCGGGCGTGGTGTTTGCGCATATGGAGCGGGCGGCGTACGACGCCGCCGGGCGCGTCCACACGTTCTGCCACGCGGTACCGGGCAAATGGCACGTGATGGGCGTCACGCAAGGCGCGGGATTGAGCCTGCAATGGTTCCGCAACCGGCTGGCGCCCGGCATGGATTACGACGCGTTGATGGCCGAGGCCGCGCAAGCCGCGCCCGGTTCGCAAGGTCTCTTCTGGCTCCCCTACCTGATGGGGGAGCGCACGCCGCACTTGGACTCGTTGGCGCGCGGCGGTTGGATCGGCTTAACGGCCCGCCACGCGCGCGCCGACCTGATCCGCGCGTTGATCGAGGGCGTCTGCTACAGCCAGCGCGATTGCCTCGACATCATCGAACGGCTAAACGTGCGCGTCGATTCGGTCCGCGCCTCGGGCGGCGGCGCGCAAAGCCCGTTCTGGCGTCGTTTGCTCGCGGATATCCTGGGCAGGCGAGTGGCGACTCTCGCCACTCGGGAAGGCTCGGCTTACGGAGCGGCGCTGCTGGCGATGACGGGAACGGGCGCCTACGGTTCCGTGCCGGAAGTCTGCCGCGCGGTGATTCGGGAAGTCGATCGGATCGATCCCGATGCGGCCGAGGCGGCTGTATATCGAAAAGGCCATGCGACTTACCGGGCGTTGTATCCGGCCCTTCAGCCTTTCTACGCCGCGATGTAGCTCATTGGGTGGAGGCCGCAAAGGGACGCCGATCATTTGGCGAACCGTATTATCCTTCACGTTTAACGACTTGGGCGGTATCGTTGTATCCAGGTCGGTACAACAAGAATTAGGCCGCAGAGGAGGCGACCCGATGAAGCGCACCTGGACGATTATAGGGGTACGCGACGTGCCGGGCAGCTTCAACTGGTACCATGCGCTGTTCGGACAGCCGGCTACCGTTCCTGCCCATGACGACTTTGGGCAGATCCTCGATACAGATGGCACTGTCTTGCTCTGCCTCCACGAGTGGGGCGCCCACGAGCATCCCTCATTGATGAGCCCCGATCACGGGACACCCGGCAACGGCGTCCTGTTGTTCTTCCGTGTCGATGATTGCGACCTAGCGCTTCAAAGGGCACGCTCTCTCGTCACTCGGCTCGAAGAGGAGCCACACGTGAATCCGAACACTCAAACCATGGAGTTCTCGCTCCGAGATCCGGACGGATATTACGTTACGATCAGTGCGCTCTCCGCGGTCTAAAAAGGCGTCGCAGCTGCCGAACGCTGACAGCCTGGCCAAGAAAGGCTATCTACGATTCCGGCTTTACAACATCGGCCTGAGCAACTTCGCCCGATCGGAACATGATGCGGGTCCGCTGCGGCGATCTCTCGATCCGCTCGCGCCCGAGCCAACCGGCGCGGAGCCGGCCCGAAATGCCGCCCGCGGATGAAGAACCTTGAGGAGGACTGTTGTACATGAACCCGTTTCCAAGCTGGAGTTGTGGAAGAAACGAAGAACGCGCGGCAGTCACGCCGTAATCGGCGATCCGCCTATCTTGCCGCGCGATCGTGACGGCGGAAGGCGCCCTCATCGCCAGGCGCACGCAGTCTTCGAGCGTAAGCGAACCGGTCTGTGCGCTGGCTGGACCGGATGCGCACGCCATTTGATCGGAGACCTAAGTTCAACTCGGAAATCGGGACGTCAGGACGAGTGCCAGGATCGCTAACGCTAGTGCCGGCGGCATCGCGAGCGCTCCGTATTTCAGAAATCTCCCGAAACTGACATCCTCCCCTTCGCGCCGCAGCGCAACCAGCCAAAGAATTGTCGCAAGCGAGCCTGTGATCGATAAATTGGGTCCGAGATCCACTCCGATCAACAGGGCATTCCGCAGCAGATCGGAAATCTTCGTGGCGTGTATGGCGCCGCCTGCGATCAACCCGACCGGCAGGTTATTCGCGACGTTGGACAAGAGCGCCACCCCAAATCCGGATGCCAGCGCTCCCACAAATGGGACGGCGTGGGTTGCCTCACGCAGTGCTCTGGCGCTCCAGGCGAGAGCTCCCGCGCGATTGACCGCTTCGACCAGCACGAACAAGCCCGCGACCAGTGGAAGCACGCTCCAGGAGATGTCCTTGACCACGCCGAGCGGGGCGCAGCGATCTTCGAAGGATACTAACGCGGTGGTCGCAAGCGCCGCGAGGAATGTCGGAAGTCCGAGATCGATATTGAACGCGGAGGCCAGGATAAGCGCGAACGCGGTTCCGAGAATCCCGTAGGCCGCCCGGCGGCCGGCTGCCGGTAATTCCGGGATACTCACGCCGGTTTCCATGTCGCCCTCCAGATCCTTTCTGCAAAGCCATCGAAGCGACAGGTAAGTCGCGGCAATCGACAGAATCGATGGCAATGCGAAGTAGCGAAGCCACGTTCCGAGCGGCGGCATTTTGGACGCGTAGACGACGAGATTGGCTGGATTCGAAATCGGCAAGACGAAGCTCGCGGCGTTCGCGATGAAAGCGCAGATCAGCAAGTACGGGAGCGGCGTGGCGCGCGCTTTTTTGACCCCGGCCAGGACGGCCGGAGTAAGCACCACGGCCGTCGCGTCGTTTGAGAGAAATATCGTGACAACGGTTCCGACGATATACACCAGCATGAATAGACGAGTTCGCGAACCGTGCGCGGCCCCGACCGCCATCGCCGCCACCCAATCGAAGAATCCCTCGCGCCGCGCCAGTTCAGCGAGCACCATCATTCCGGTCAGGAACTAGTACACATCGATCCCGCGGCGCACGGCCGAAAGCGCGTCGGCGGGCGAGACAAGCCGCAGCAAAACCAGAAGAAGGGCCGCGGAACATGCCCATACCGCTTCCGGTAGTTTCTTCGGCCTGATGAGAATTAAGACGATTGCGACGGCCGCAATGAGAAATGTCGCCATGAATAATGGCCTACCGAAGCGATCGGGTTACCTGCATCCCGAACGCGCGAGCCTTCGCCAGGATCCGCCCGGAATCCAGGGTCAGGCATTTTTGATCGCGGACGACCAACTGGCCGTTCACCATCACATCGTTCACGTTCGATCCTTTCAGCGCGTAAACCAACTGCGAATAGACATCGTAGAGCGGAACGGCATTCGGGACATCCAGGCGAATCGAGATCAGATCCGCGCGCTTGCCCGCTTCGAGCGAACCGATCCGGCTTTCCATGCCGAGTGCCCTGGCGCCGCCGATGGTGGCCAGTTCCACCGCCGTTCGCGCGGACAGCGCTCTGGGATCGCGGGTTACGAATTTTTGAAGTTTCGCCGCAAGGTCCATCTCTTCGAACAAATCGAAATCGTTATTGCTGCCGGCGGGTCCATCCGGGCCGAGGCCGACGTTCAACCCGGCGGCGAGCATCTTCACCACCGGCGCCGCGCCGCTCGCCAGCTTCATGTTGCTCGATGGACAGTGCGCCACGCCCACGTTGCGGCTCTTTAGAATCGCGATGTCGCGGTCGTCCACCCAAACGGCATGAGCCACGAGGGTGCGTCCGTTGAAGAAGCCGAGCGAATCGAGCGCCTGCGTGGGGCTCATGTGCCGCTTCGCCGCGGTCTCGTCGTTTTCAAGCTTCGTTTCCGAGAGGTGCGTCAGAAGCGGCGCGTTGTAACGGTTCGCGAGCGCGCGCGCCGCTTTCAGCGTCTCGTCGGAATTGGTGTAGAGCGCGTGCGGCGCGACGGCGGGGACGATCAGCGGGTCGTTGCGGAAACGCGCGAGAAAACGCTCGGTGTACTTCAGCGCGTCGGCGGGCGTTTTCGCGTCGGGCACGGCGAAGCCGATGATCGTCTCGCCCAGGATGCCGCGCATTCCCGCTTCTTTCGCGGCTTCGGCGGCGATCTCTTCGAAGTAGTACATATCCGTGAACGTGGTGGTTCCGGATAGCAGCATCTCCAGGCACGCCAGCCTGGTTCCCCAGCGAACGAACTCCGGCGAGACGTTTTTGGCTTCGGCGGGAAAGATAAATTTTTGTAGCCAGTCTTGGAGATTGAGATCGTCGGCGATGCCGCGCAGCAGCGACATGGCGGCGTGGGTGTGCGTGTTGACGAGGCCAGGGGCGAGGAGGGCGTTGGGGCGGTCGATGCGCCGCTTCGGTTGGAAGCGGACGTCGATCTCGGATTTGGTCCCGACCGCCGCGATGTTATTGCCGCGAACGGCCACGGCGCCGTTTTGGATGAGGCGGCGTTGCGCGTCCATGGTGACGACGTAGCGAGCGCTGAGAATGTAGTCGACCGGCTCGGCGCAGAGAAGTGCGGGGAGAAGGAGGGCTAGGACACTACAGAAACGACGCATCGAATGGCCTCGGGAATAGCTCTCCCAGCCGCAGTATTTCCGTCTTGCCGCGCAGGTTGGCGAGCACCAGCTCCACGTCGCCGCAAAATTCCCATAGGATCTGTCGGCACGCGCCGCACGGAGGCGTGAGCGTATCGGTATCGGCTGCCACCGCCACGCTCGCAAACCGGCGCGCGCCTTCCGAAATCGCTTTGAAAACGGCAACCCGCTCTGCGCAGATGGTCAGGCCGTAGGTCGCGTTCTCCACATTGCAGCCGGTGAACACCCGGCCGGCGTCATCGAGCAGCGCCGCCCCCACGCGGAATTTCGAGAAAGGCGCGTGCGCGTTTTCGCGCGCGGCAATCGCGGCGTCAATCAATTTGCGCATCTAATTGTGGCAGCACCGTCTTCAACAATTGAACCAGCGTGCCCCGCGCGCTTTCGGCGGTTTCCAGTACTTCCTGGTGGCTCAACTTCCCGCCCGACAACCCCGCGGCCGGATTCGTCACGCACGAAATGCCGAGCACCCGCATTCCCATGTGATTCGCCGCGATTACTTCGAGCACCGTCGACATCCCAACCAAGTCCGCGCCGATGGTCCGCAGATAGCGAATCTCGGCTGGCGTCTCGTAGCTAGGCCCGGGCACCGCCGCATACACGCCCTCGCGCAACCCGATCCCCGTCGCGGCTCCCGCGCCCTTGGCAATTTCCCGGTAAAGCTTCGAGTACGCCTCGGTCATGTCGGGGAAGCGCGGACCCATCGCATCGTCGTTCGGCCCGGTTAGCGGATTCACGCCCTGCAAATTAATGTGGTCCGAAATCAGCACGAGTCCGCCGCGTCCGAGATCCTCGCGAATACCGCCGGCGGCGTTAGTTATGACGAGCGATTTGACTCCGAACGCCCCCATCACGCGCACGCCGAACACAACTTGCGCAGCGCTGTAGCCTTCGTACAAATGCACCCTGCCCGCCATTACGGCGACATCCAACTGGCCGATTTTTCCGATTACCAGCTTGCCCGCATGACCGATCGCGGTCGAGTGCGGCCATCCGGGAATCTCGGCAAACGGGATAACGACGCGGTGCTTCAGCTCGTCCGCGAACGCGCCGAGGCCGCTGCCGAGAACCACGCCCACGCGAGGTCGAAGCTCCGTTTGCGAATCGAGGAAAAATTTCGCGTCCTGAATCACAACAACATTCCCGCGATGCACGCCGACATGAAGTTTGCCATCGATCCCGCCGCCACCGCTCTCAACCCGAGGCGCGCCAGGTCCGGCTTCCGGCCCGGCGCGAGCGCCCCTATTCCGCCGATTTGGATCGCAATGGAACTGAAATTCGCGAACCCGCACAAGGCGTATGTCGCGATGGTAAACGAGTGCGGATCGAGTTGCGCCTTGATCTTGCCGAGATCGAGAAACGCGACAAACTCATTCAGCACCAGGCGCGTTCCCAACAGATTCCCGATCGAAGCGCAATCCTTCCAAGCCACCCCGAGCAGCCAGGCGAGCGGCGCGAAGACGACGCCCAGAATTCCCTGGAGCGAGCCGGGCAGCCAGCCGAGAAATGGCACCGTGTGGACCCATCCCAGAATCCCGTTGACCATCGCGATCAATGCCAGAAACGCTATCAGCATCGCGCCGATGTTCAGCGCCAGGTGCAGACCGTCGCCGGCCCCCTGCGCGGCGGCGTCTATTACATTGACGGCGGTTTTTTCGAGATGAATATCCACGCGGCCGGCGGTCGCCGGCTTATCCACTTCCGGCATGATGATTTTGGCGAGCATAATCGTGGCGGGAGCCGTCATGATCACGGCGGTCAAGAGGTGCTCGATGTGCACGCCCGCGATTTTGACATACGCCACCATTACCGCGCCCGACACGTGAGCCATGCCGCTGACCATGATGGTAAACAGCTCCGATTGCGTCAACCCCGCGATGAATGGACGAATGGTGAGCGGCGCCTCGGTCTGCCCCATGAAGATGCTGGCCGCCACGTTGAGCGATTCCGCGCCGCTCGCACCCATGATTTTCTGCATTGCGATCGCCATCCCCTTCACCACGATCTGCATCACGCCGAGATAGTAGAGAATAGCGAAAAAAGAAGCGATGAAAATGACGATGGGAAGCACTTGAAACGCGAAAAAAACGCCGCTGCCCGCCGCCGTGCTTCGAAGGAAATCCGCGAACGGACCGTTCTGCGTGCCGAGCGGGCCGAATACGAAAACGCTCCCCGCCTCGGAGTAATTGAGCATCGCGTTGACGCCCGCGCCGATGGTTTGGAAGAGCTTGCCGAAGCTTGTCCGGAGAACCAGGATGGCGAAAGCCAACTGAAGGCCCAGGCCCCAAAAAATAATCCGTGGTTTGATGGCGCGCTTCTGCGAAGAGAGCAGGAACGCGACGCCGAGAATGAAGAGCAGACCGAGCAGACCGGTAAATCGGCCCATTGCTAGTGAAGCACCGCGATTAGCCGACCACTTCTAGAATCAGCTCGCGCTCTTCGGGCTTCCGACCGGAGATACGGAAGGCGTCCTCCACCATTTCCGCCGCTTCTTCGAGGCCTTCCTCGCGAGTGTAATAGAGGCGGCACAGAACGGAGCCCGCGTCCACCTTTTCGCCCATCTTGACTTCGAGAATGACACCCACGGCGTGGTCGATGCCGTCTTCCTTCCGATCGCGTCCCGCCCCCATGATGGTCGAAGCGCGGCCGATATCCTCGGCGTCGATGGCGCTCACGAATCCCGCGCGCGGGCATGCGATCTCGCGCATCCCCGTGGCATTCGGCAGCAACTCGAATTTATCGAGAGCTTGCGGGTTGCCGCCCTGCGCCTGAACCACTTGCTTGAATTTCTTGTACGCCGAGCCGTCGATCAGCGTGGTCTCGGCTATCGTCCGGGCCTCTTCGAGCGAGGGCGTAATCCGGGCGACGAAAATCATGCGCGCGGCAAGCTCGATGCAGAGTTTCGTCAAGTCCGGCGGCCCGGCGTTCTGCAGCGTTTGCGAAACTTCCATCACTTCAAGCGCGTTCCCGACGGCGTAGCCGAGCGGCTGATTCATGTCGGTGATCAGGGCTTGCACCTTCTTGTCCATCCGCCGCCCAATGCCGACCATCATTTGCGCCAAACGCCGCGCGTCCACTTGCTTCTTCATGAAAGCGCCGGTGCCTACCTTCACGTCGAGCACCAACGCGTCGATCCCCTCGGCCATCTTTTTCGACATGATGGAAGAAGCGATCAGCGGAACCGATTCCACCGTGCCGGTGACGTCGCGCAGCGCGTATAGCTTCTTGTCCGCCGGGGCGATCTCGTCGGTCTGCCCCATGAAGCACAGCCCGTGAGCCGCCAGTTGCGCTTGAAATTCTTCGAGCGTGAGGTCGGTGCGAAAGCCGGGAATGGCTTCGAGCTTATCGAGCGTGCCGCCCGTATGTCCCAGCGCGCGCCCCGAAATCATCGGCACGATCACGCCCACCGCGGCGGCCATCGGCGCGACTATCAAGCTGGTTTTATCCCCCACGCCTCCGGTCGAGTGTTTGTCCACTTTCATGCCCGGAATGCCCGACAGGTCCATGGAGCCGCCGGAATTCATCATGCATTCGGTGAGCGAACTGGTTTCGCGATCCGTCATGCCGGAGTAAAACACTGCCATCAGAAACGCCGACATCTGGTAATCGGGTATCTCGTCGGCCGTGTACCCGTTTACGAGAAACGTAATCTCTTCCGGAGTGAGTTCCTCGCCTCCGCGCTTCTTGACAATCAGATCGACAGTTCGCATGAAATCGTCCCACCTTAGCATCTCAAGCAACTGAAAGTAAAGGAAAAGATATGAAACTGTAATACGGGCGCCGTGGTTTCGCATTGCGGCGCCGATCCGGTCGTGGTGGATCGGCCGGTAAGTTGGCAACGATTTCCGTCCGATCGAGTACAGGGTTTCGCGGGCAAACACGACATAACGTGTTTTAGGCTTGACAGTTCCCGTCGAAGCCCCCATAGTATCGAATCATTCCGTACTACGATGTCTGTTATGGCGATGGCGGCTAATGTCCCTCTGCTTCGTGCCAAAGTAACGAAGCTTCCAGTAGCAGGCTACGCGCTGATTCACCTTGCCTGCCTCGGAATCGTATCGACTGGCGTAACTTGGCGAGGCGTCTCCATCTGCATGGGTTCTTACTGGTTTCGCGTCTTTTGGATGGGCGCGGGATTCCACCGCTATTTTGCGCACCGGACGTTTAAGACTTCCCGGCCCATGCAATTCGTCTTTGCCGTGCTGGCGATGTCCGGCCTGCAGCGCGGCCCCCTTTGGTGGGCCCAGACGCATCGCTATCATCACCAACACGCCGACCGCCCGGACGACTTGCACTCGCCTCGCTATCAAGGCTTCTGGTATTCCCATTGGGGCTGGTTTTTCGCGGAGGAGAATCGCCGGACGCACCTTTCGAAAATCGCCGACCTCGCCAGGTTTCCGGAGTTAGTGTGGCTGAACGGCGCGCCCGCCATCTCTCTGATTGCGATCGGTTACGCTCTCCTGCTTTTTGCCCTGTTTGGATGGGACGGACTATTGTGGGGCTTTTGCGTCAGCACGGTTTGCGTGTGGCATACCGTGCACTGGATACAATCGTTCAGCCACTCGCGCGGGGGGTACCGCCGCTTCGACACCGGCGATTCGAGCCGCAATCACTGGCTGCTTGGCGTGGTATCGCTCGGCGAGTATCATAATAACCATCACGCGTTTCCGTCGTCCGCGCGACAGGGATTTGCCTGGTGGGAAATCGATTGCATCTACCAGGCCCTCCGGATCATGAGTTGGTTCGGCTTGGTATGGGATGTGCGTTCGCTTCCCGATGCCGCCAACACCGGGCCCCATGCCTGAGGACCTCCAGGCCGGCGCGGCGCTCTTCGAATTCGGCGTCCGGCGTGGAATGCAGCGGGCATCCCAAAACCGCATCCTTCTGGAGCGGCTTCTCGAGCCTTCGGGTATTCGCATCGATGGCGACCGGCCGTTCGATATGCGGGTTCGCAATGAAGCGGTGTATACCGAGGCATTTCCACGCGGCCTGCTGGGAATGGCCGAGGCTTACGTCGATGGCTGGTGGGATACCGGCAGG
Organism: Bryobacteraceae bacterium; assembly: GCA_051003795.1. Classification (GTDB taxonomy): domain Bacteria; phylum Acidobacteriota; class Terriglobia; order Bryobacterales; family Bryobacteraceae; genus JALYXS01. The sequence continues at coordinate 31,373 of JBPCKZ010000157.1, forward strand.
CTCGATGAGTTGTCGTTCCGCATCTCATCGCATCCATATCGGTTGCCGGGAGCGGACAAGCTTCGGGTGATTGCCGCGGCTATCGGCAATCGCCTGCTCAACCGCCAAACTCGCGAGCGCAGCCGCGGTATCGGGCGGCATTACAATCTCGGAAACGATCTTTTTGCCGCCATGCTCGACCGGCGCATGATCTATAGCTGCGCCTATTGGAAGGATGCCGGCACGCTCGACCAGGCCCAGGAAGCCAAGCTCGATCTGATTTGCCGGAAAATCGGCGCGCGCCCGGGAATGCGCGTTCTCGACATCGGCTGCGGATGGGGCGGTTTTGCAAAATTCGCGGCCGAACATTATGGCGCCGCGGTGACGGGGATCACCATTTGCGAAGAGCAGCTTGCCTTGGCCCGCGAGCTCTGCGCGGGGCTTCCCATCACGCTGCTGCTGCAGGATTATCGCGATCTTACCGGGTCCTACGATGCGGTGGTCTCGGTTGGCATGTTCGAACACGTCGGCGTGAAGAACTATCGCCGCTACATGAACGTCGTGCGCCGCGTACTCAAGCCGGAGGGGATTTTTCTTTTGCACACGATCGGAGGGAACCGCTCGGTTCGCGCCGGCAACGCATGGATGAACCGCTATATTTTCCCGAACGGCATGCTGCCATCGGCCAAACAGATCGCGAAGGCATGCGAGAACCTATTCACGATCGAGGATTGGCACAATTTCGGGCCCGATTACGACCGGACGGCACTGGCCTGGTTCGAAAAGTTCGACGCCAATTGGCCGCAATTGCAACCGAAATACGGCGATAAATTCTATCGCATGTGGAAATGCTACTTGCAGTTTAACGCGGGAACGTTCCGGGCGCGTGTCAACCATCTCTGGCAAATCGTTTTGTCGCCAGCGGGCTCTACGCGCGCATATGATTCGGTGCGTTGAGCTCGTCCGCCAATCCAATGCGTGTAAGCACTTCCTTGAAGCGCGGGTCTTCCCGGTAGGGATCCGAACGGGGATCGCTCTTGATAAAAGGGAGCCACGGCGAATGATCCTCGCGCGCCTTGTCCAGCCATTCGAAGAAGCTGTCGCGATCGCCCAACCCGGCATGGATCACCGCAATGTCGTGCGGCGCCACATAGCGCTTGCGCGATACCTGAAGCTGCGTCTGAAGCACCTGGAGCGCCTCTTCCCGCCTTCCGGCAATGCCTAGCGCGTGGCCCAACCCCGCCGTCGCGGTCGGATTTCCATCGAGTAAATCCACCGCCTTGCGCAGGCAATCCACCGCCTCGCCGGCCATCCCCTTCTGTTCGAAGCAGAGCCCCATGAAATAGAACGCAATTCCATACGCCGGGTGGAGTTCGAGAACATTGCGCGCCTGGTCGATGCCTTCTTCGTACCGGCGGGCGTAGAAGTACGAATAGGCCAAAGCCGTGCCAAGGGAGCTGGATGGCGGGTCGATCGCGAGCGCGCGGTTGGTCTCCTCGATCGCTTGATCGAAGCGGCCCATCGCGTTCAACGCCAAGCCATACCAGTGGTGGGCGGTCGGATAGACCGGTTTCAACGCAATCCCTTTCAGGAATTCCGTTTCGGCCCCCGCCCAGTCGTAATCGTAGAGCGCCTTGACATACCCGAGGGAGACGTGCGCCTCGGCCAGTTTAGGGTCGAGGGCCAGCGCCTTCAATGCGGCCTCCTTCGACTTGGGACAAGTCTCGTGCGGCGGGCCCACGCTGAAAGTAAAGAAAAGGGCGTAACATTCGGCCACTCCCGCGTGCGCCAGCGCATATTCAGGATCTTTCTCGAGAGCGGCGCGATAGAATTCGAGCGCCTTCTGCAGGCGTCCGGACGTGCGCTGGTTCCAGTGGTGGCGCCCCTTGAGATACAACTCGTAGGCTTCCGTATTCTCCGTGTGGCGTACCGACAAGCGCTTCTTTTCCGCCGGGGTGAGGTGTAATCTGAGCTTCGCGGAGATCTGGTTCGCTATCTCCTCCTGCACGGCGAACACATCGGAGAACCGGAAATTGTACTTCTCGCCCCATACTTGCGACTCCGAGTTGACGTCCACCAATTCGGTCTGAACGTTAACAACGTCGCCGCGCTGCAATACGCGACCCGTCACCAGATAAGCGGCGTGCAACTCGCCGCCAACCGCAGCCGGATCGATTTCGCGCGCTTTATACCGGAAAATCAGCGTGCGCGGAACCACGCGCAGCTTGGGCAGCGCGGACACGCTGTTGATGATGGATTCCGTGATCCCGTCGCAGAGGTAATCGGCGGCCGGATCGCCGCCGGCATTCTGAAACGGCATTACAGCTAGCGATGGGATCGCTTTAGCTTTCCTGGCCGGAGCCGGTTTCCAGGTAATGGTTTCGTCCACGACGGACCTAAGCGCGAACGCCAAATCCCGCGCCGATTGAAACCGGTCCCCTGGATCTTTTTCCAGGCAATGTGCAATGATGCGGCTCAATTCCGAGGGCGCGAGTTTACCCGAGCTGCTTACCTCGGGCGGATCTTGTTCGAGAATCGCCGTCATGGTCTGGACCGGAGTCGCGCGTTTGAACGGCTGGCGTCCCGTGACCATTTCATGGAGAATGCAACCAAGCGAAAAAACGTCGCTGGTGGCTTCCGCGGTCAAGCCCCGTACCTGCTCAGGCGACATGTAGCCGATCGTGCCTAGAATCTTCCCCAGATCCGCATCGAGTTCAATAGTCCGGTCGTCGTCGAGCTCCGGCCGCGCCGGTTTCCAACGCGCCAGGCCGAAGTCGAGAATCTTGACGGCAGCCGGGGTGAGAAACACATTCTCGGGCTTCAGGTCCCGATGGATAATTCCTTTGGAGTGCGCCGCCGAAATGCCCTCCGCCAAAGCGCCCGCGATCTCCGCGGCCTTGCGCCACGGGAGCGCGGATGCGTTTAGCCGGGTCCGCAAACTCTCGCCTTCAAGAAATTCCATGACGAAAAAAAAGACCCCGCGATCGACTCCGGAATCGAAGATGGTCAGGATATTGGGATGCGAGAGCGCGGCCACCGCGGAAGCTTCCCCTTGAAACCGGGCAAGCGCTTCGGGGTCGCTGGACAAGTGCTTGGGCAACACCTTGATGGCGACATCGCGCTGAAGTCTCGGATCCCGGGCGCGATACACCTCGCCCATGCCTCCTTCCCCAACGGACGCGAGGATTTCGTATCCGCCAAGCTTGGTACCCGGTTCCAGTGGCATAGAGAAGATTCTGTCGTTACAGCCGGACGGAACGGCGCGGAATGGCGCCGTCTTTCACTCGCGCCAGGCCCGCTCGATAATACGCGGCAGATCGAGGACGGAGTTTAGCGTGCCGGCCGAATGCCCCCAATCGCCCTCCAGCCTGGAACCGAGGAATGCGTCGATCGCGGCTGGAATCGATTGGCGCACCAGCAAAGAGCCCTGCAGTGCCAACGCGAGACGCTCCGTCAAACGCCGCGCCTCCATTTCGAAGACCTCCGGGGAGCCGCTCGCGCCCTTTGTTGCGGCGGACCCGCATCGATCCAGATCCTGTTCCAATTCCACGATATATCGATCCAACCGCTGGTCGGCGCCGTACCCCAATCGGATTTCCTTCCGAACGCATTCAACCGAATCCGGCTCTCGTGCCATGGCCCGCAAAACGTCAAGGCAGATCACGTTGCCCGCGCCTTCCCAAACCGAGTTCAAAGGGGTCTCGCGATAGAGGCGCGGCATGACGGATTCTTCGACGTATCCGTTTCCGCCCAGACACTCGAGCGCTTCGGCGACATGCGGAATGGCGCGCTTGCAAATCCAGTATTTAGCCGCCGCCGTCGCAAGGCGGGCCATGCCGCGTTCGGCCATATTATCCCCACCGTCGAACGCTCGCGCCAGGCGCATCGCCAACATCGTTGCCGCTTCGGATTCCAGGCACAGATCGGCCAGGACGTTGCGCATGAGCGGTTGATCGATTAACCGCCGCCCGAAAGCGGTACGGTGATAGGCATGATGCACCGCCTGCACGACTGCCTGCCGCATCAGCCCGGCGGAGGCAATCACGCAATCGAGGCGGGTATGCCGGACCATCTCGATAATCGCCGGCACGCCGCGGCCTTCCTCGCCGACCAGCCGGGCCGATGCCTGGTCGAATTCAACTTCACTGGAGGCATTCGAACGGTTGCCCAGCTTCCGCTTGAGCCGCTGAATGTGAAAACCGTTGCGCCTGCCGTCGGGCGCCCAGCGCGGCAGCAATAGACAGGACAGTCCCCTCGGCGCCTGCGCCAGCACCAGAAATGCATCGCACATGGGCGCGGAACAGAACCATTTGTGACCGGTCACGGCATACTCGCCCGCGCCGCAAGGTTCGGCCCTGGTGGAATTCGACCTGACGTCCGATCCTCCCTGTTTTTCGGTCATCGCCATTCCGATCAAAACTCCGGTCTTATCTCGGGCGGGTTGGGAGCGTGGATCGTATTCGCGCGATAGAATTCGCGGCTCCCATTCGTCCGCAACGCCGGGTTCGGAGCGCAATGCCGCGACGGCGGAATAGGTCATCGAAACGGGGCACAGATGGCCCTCCTCGTTTTGGGCGGCCATCATCATGAGCGCCGCGCGCGCAACATGGGCACCCGGAATCGGCCGCAGCCACGGCTCGCAGTGGAGGCCATGCTGCACTGAAAGCCGCATGAGCTCGTGCCAGGAAGGATGGAAATCCACCTCATCGATACGATTTCCATAACGGTCGTGAGTGCACAGGCGCGGTTCGTTCTCATTGGCCTCGAATCCCCACCGAATTACTTCCTCCGTGCCCATTTTCCAGCCGAAGGCCTCGGCTGCCGGGGCCGACCATCCGGCGCCTTCCAGATCCAGAGTTTGCCTTAAGATCGAGTCCCGCAGAAACAAATTATAGCCGGTAAGTGACGGGGTTTGGTTCAGGACCTCGTGAGTTTGAAAACTAAATGGCAAACCGGCATGCCGCATGGGAGTCCATTCTCCGCTTAGGAGTTGAGATTGTACCACTCCGAAGGTCTAGGCGAATATCAGGCGCATGCAAGCGATATAATCTACGTCAAGGATTGCGAGTTCGGATCGATGATCGACGCGAAGGACATAAGAGCCGTGCTATCAGTTGCGGTTCTCGTACTCCTCTGCTGGTCCGCCGGCGTCGCGGCCGATTCCGCGTCGCATCCTCCCATCGATGCAAATCACCCCGCGCCATTGCTGGATAAGCCAGCCGAACTGAGCCGCCTCACCGCGGATCTCTCCGCGCAACTGCCTTCCATGGAGGGCCCTCCGCTCCAGCCGCGCAATTACATCGATCGATTCATCTTCCGCAAAATTCGCGAAGATCGCGTGCCCCACGCGCCTCTCTGTTCGGACGCGGAATATCTCCGGCGCGTGTCGCTCGATCTCACGGGGCGGCTGCCCGAGCCCGCGGCCGTTCGCGAGTTTCTGAAAGATCCCGATCCGCAAAAACGCGACAAGCTGGTCGATAATTTCATGGCCACCAGCACCAAGGGCCAGACCAAGAAGCCGTCCACTCCGTTTCTCGATCGCTGGGCCTATTTCTTTTCGGACTTATACAAAGTAAACGCGCTGATGGGACAGGGAAAGAAGCTCTTCTACCAGCATCTTTACAACGCTCTCGCCGTCAACGAACCTTATGACGAGTTCGTGCGCGGATTGATCACCCCGACGGCGCGCTCGAATCACAATACGGCGCCGATCAACTTCCTGGTGCACTTCTATATCGACCAGCCCGACCAAAGCACCGTGAATCCGGAGGATACCTACGACGAGATCGCGATCCGGACTTCGCGCATGTTTCTCGGCGTGAATCTGGAATGCATCTCCTGTCACGACGGCGCTCGTCATCTCGAAAAGATCAACGGGTGGCTGGCCTCGCGCAAGCGCGCGGATCTCTGGGGGTGTGCGTCAAATTTGTAGGCGGAAGTTACCGCCCCTTTTTTTGGCTTATAATCTGAATGTTGTAGATCATTCAGATTGGATGTCTTATGGAGCGTTCACTCGAATCACTGGAATCCCGCCGCAAGAAGCTGTACCGGAAACTGGAAGCTCTCGGCGATTTCCGGCGCGGCACCATCTCGGTGAACTATCGGCAGTGCGGCAAGAGCAACTGCGCCTGTGCTCGGAAAGATCATCCCGGGCACGGACCACAGTACTTGTGGAATGCCAGTGTGGGAGGCAAGACCAAGGCGCGAAATCTGCCCCTGGGTCGGGAACTCGAAAAAGTGGAGAAGGAGGTGGAGCGATACCATGAGTTCGACCGCCTGTGCCAAGAACTGGTCGAGATCAATGACAAGATCTGCGAGCTGCGTCCGGTGCCCGTGATCGAAGATCAAAATGAACTAGAGCAGTTGAAAAAAAAACTGCGGAGGCATTTCGCCAGGAAACGGAGGAAGAAATAGATCGCCTCATCGGCCGCGTGCTCCGCGACCGCCAGCAACTGGGGCATCTGGATCTGGAAGCCAGCGAAGTGGCGATCCGCGCAGCCATGCATCAGATGGGAGGCCTGTTACTGGCGAAGTTGCTGAACTGCGATGGCGGCGGATACCGCGGCGCGCATATCGACTGTGGGCAGGGCCATCAGGCCGGCTTTGTGGACTACCGCGACAAAGGGATACTCACGGTGTTGTCCTCCGTCGAAGTCCGGCGAGCGTATTATCACTGTCCCCGTTGCGAAACTGGACTGCTTCCCAAGGACCAGGAATTGGACATCGTAGGAACCTCGTTGAGTCCTGGGGTGCGGCGGATGATGGGCCGGGTGGGTGGAAAGGAGTCCTTCGATCAGGGCCGCGGGGATCTGGAGGCACTGGCTGGCGTGGTGGTGCAGACCAAACAGGTAGAACGAGTCTCGGAGGAATTAGGCGCGCAGATTGAATCGATCTGCAAACAAGAACGGGAGGCGATCCTGTCCGGCAAGTTGGCGCCTCTGCTTCCGGCCGTTCCCAAATTCTACATTGCCATGGATGGGACCGGAGTACCCGTGGTTCCGCACGAGACCGAAGGCCGCCGCGGCAAAGACGCCACTGGCAAGGCGAAGACTCGTGAAGCGAAGCTAGGCTGTGTTTTCACCCAGACCAAGGAGGACGGGAAAGGATTTCCGATTCGTGATGAGGGATCCACGACTTATGTGGCCGCCATTGAGACCGCCGAGGAGTTCGGCCCGCGCATCTATGCCGAAGCGGTCCGACGCGGCCTGCGGCAGGCCCAGAAAGTGATCGTCTTGGGAGATGGGGGACCCTGGATCTGGGGTATCGCCGTGCATTACTTTCCGTTCGCTACTCAGATCGTCGATCTATACCATGCCCGTGAGCACCTGGCTAATCTGGGGAAAGTCGTCTACGGGCCTGGCAGCGAAAAGGCCTCCGAATGGACTGCGGCTCGCAAGACGGAACTCGACGACGGCGATGTGGAAGCAGTAGTCATATCCATGAAACGCTTACGGCCGCGACAAGATCAGGTCCGCGAAGAAATCCGCAAAGCCATTGACTATTTCCAAACTAACAAGGAACGCATGCGCTACGCCGAGTTCCGCCGCCAGGGTCTCTTCGTCGGTTCCGGCGTCGTGGAGGCCGGTTGTAAGAGCATCATGGGACTTCGGCTCAAGCAATCGGGCATGCGCTGGACGGTGGCCGGGGCCAACGCCATCATTGCACTACGGTGCTGCCAACTCAGCGGACGATGGGAAGAATTCTGGGAATCACGCGCCGCTGGCTGACTTCCGCCC